>NZ_JAUQOL010000020.1:0-116966 GCF_047689505.1 Saccharothrix sp. BKS2
CATCGTGGGTTGTCCTCCGGGCTACTGAGATGAGTGATCATCCAGTAACCCGACTCCGTGCAACCAGGGGAGGATCATTCAGGCCGGTGATCTCCACGGTCTTGCCCCGCCGCCGGTACCGCTCCTCGATCGCGTCCAGCGCGGCGACCGACGAGGCGTCCCAGACGTGGGCCGCGGACAGGTCGATCACCACCCAGTCCGGGTCGCCCGCGTAGTCGAACCGCGTGACCAGGTCGTTGGAGGAGGCGAAGAACAGCTCGCCGGTCACCGAGTAGACCACGGCGCCGCCGTCGGGGTCGGCGACCGCCGTGACGTCGGCCAGGCGCGCCACCCGCCGGGCGAAGACGACCGCCGCGGTGAGCACCCCGAGCACCACGCCGATCGCGAGGTTGTGGGTGGCCACCACGCAGGCGACGGTCACGACCATGACGGTGATCTCGCCGGCCGGCATCCGCCTGAGCGTCCGGGGCGCGACGGAGTGCCAGTCGAAGGTCGTCACCGACACCACGACCATCACGGCGACCAGGGCGGCCATCGGGATGTCGGACACGATCGGGCCGAACACGACGCACAGCACCATCAGGAACACGCCGGACAGGAACGTCGACAGCCTGGTCCGCGCGCCCGACACCTTCACGTTGATCATGGTCTGGCCGATCATGGCGCAACCGCCCATGCCGCCGAAGAAGCCGGTGACCACGTTGGCCACCCCTTGGCCGATCGACTCGCGCGTCTTGTTCGACGGGGTGTCGGTGATCTCGTCGACCAGCTTGGCGGTCATCAGCGACTCGATCAGCCCGACCAGCGCCACGGCCAGGGCGTAGGGCGCGATGGTGGCGAACGTGGCCGCGGTGAGCGGCACGTCCGGCAGTCCGGGCACGGGCAGCGACGAGGGCAGCTCGCCCCGGTCGCCCACGGTCGGCACGGCGATGCCCGCGCCGACCGTGATGGCGGTCAGCGCGACGATCGACACCAGCGGCGCCGGGACGACGGTGGTCAGCCTCGGGAACAGGACCATCAGCGCCAGGCCGCCCAGCAGCAGCGGGTAGACCGCCCACGGCACGCCGCGCACCTCGGGCACCTGCGCCAGGAAGATCAGGATCGCCAGCGAGTTGACGAAGCCGACCATGACCGAGCGCGGGATGAACCGCATCAGCCCCGCCACGCCCAGCGCCCCGAGCGCGACCTGGAACACGCCGGCCAGCACGACGGTCGCGAGCAGGTGGTCCATGCCGTGGTCGCGGTAGACCGGGGCGATGACCAGGGCGACCGCGCCGGTGGCGGCGGAGATCATCGCCGGGCGGCCGCCGACGACCGAGATCACCACGGCCATGGTGAACGAGGCGAACAGCCCCACCGCCGGGTCGACGCCCACGATGACCGAGAACGAGATGGACTCGGGGATCAGCGCGAGGGCGACCACCAGGCCGGCCGGCACCTCGGTGCGCAGGGTCTTCGGGGACAGGCGGACGCCGCGCGGCAGCGCGACGGGGAACACACGGGGCAAGGGAGGACCTGTCGTGCTCGGGGCGCGCCGGGGTGGTCGGGGTCGCGCCGGGGTGCGTGCGGCCTCGCGGCCTGCTGGACGAGGGGGTCTTCAGCGCCGGGTCGTCACGGCGGCGTGGGGGCCGAGGTGGTGTGCACGGTGCTCCCGGGTGCTCCCCGGCCAGGAGCGACGCCGACCCCGACTTCGGTGCGCCGGCGCGGGTGCCGGCCGGGAACAGCCTACCCGCGGACGGCGGCGGGGCCGGTGTGGATCGGCCCACGGGGCTCCGGGCACGCGTCGCGCGGAGCGGTTCCGGGTACCCGGTGTGGTGATCACCGGTGGTGGGAGGAGCCCGGGTCGGACGCCCGCCGGTAGGCTGATCGGGTGGGTTTGTTCAGCGTGCCCGAGGCGCGGGAGGAGCTGGCGAGGCTCCGGCCGGTGCTGGCGGAGATCGTCGGGGTGCGCGCCGACGCGGCGGAGTTGGCCGCGTCGCTGCGGGAGGGCGGTCGCCGGACGGACCTGGGCGGGTTGCCGGAGTTCAAGGCCGCCCAGGCCCGGTTGGACGACCTGCTGGCCGGCGTGCAGGCGACCGGCGCCGAGCTGAAGGGCTTCGCCCCGCTGCTGGTGGACTTCCCGGCCGACCTGGACGGCGTGCCCGTGCTGCTGTGCTGGCTGGAGGGCGACGAGGGCCTGGACTGGTACCACCGGGCCGACCTGGGCTTCGCGGGGCGCCGCCGGCTGCCGTGACCGGGGCTCACCCCTCCGGGCCTGACTCCCCCGGTCCTGATTCCCCTGGCCCGGATTCCCCTGGCCCCGATTCCCAGCGTTCCCGGCGCTCCTCGGCGTCCTGCTCCCACCACGGCGTGCCGCGCTCCCCCAGCGCCACCTTCGCCGCGTGCACGCGCCCCCGCGCCCGCGCCTCGGCCTCCGCGTCACCCGCCCGCAGCGCCGCGCCGACGTCGCGGCGGGCCGCCATCAGGGCCCGCCGCAACCGCGCCGCCACGTCCTCCGGGACCTCCGGGTCGGTGGCGCGCCACCGCCTGCCGTTGATCACCACGTAACGACCGTCCGGGGTGCGCTCCACCCCACCAGCATCGCCCGACCGGCCCCGGCCCGCAGCCGGGGCGGGCGACATCAGCTCCTGGCACCGGCTCCCCGGCACCGGCTCCCCGACGCCGACCTCCCGACATCAACCCCCGGTCTCAGCTCCTCGGCGGAGCGGTGCTCTGCCGCACCACCAGCTCGGTCGCCAGGTCGATCCGCTCGTTCGGCGGCCGCTCCCCGCGCGCCAGGGTGAAGACCATCTGCGCGGCGGTGGTGGCCATCTCCCGCAGCGGCTGGCGGACGGTGGTCAGCGGCGGACCGATCCACTCGGTGACCTGGACGTCGTCGTAGCCGACGATGGACAGGTCCTCCGGGATGGACAGCCCCAGCTCGCGCGCCGCCCGCATCACGCCCAGCGCCTGGAAGTCGGACCCGGCGAAGATCGCCGTGGGCCGGTCGGGGCGGTCGAGCAGGGACAGGCCGTGGGAGTAGCCGCCGTTGACGTAGAAGTCGCCGTAGCGCACGAAATCCGGCTCCACGGCGACGCCCTCGGACTCCAGCGCGCTGCGGAACCCGTCGATGCGGGCACGGCTGCACAGCATGGTGGTGGGCCCGGAGATCACCGCGATGCGCTGGTGGCCGAGGGAGAGCAGGTGGCGGGTCGCGGCCAGGCCGCCCGCCCAGTTCGCCGAACCCACGGTGGGCACGCCCGGCGGCTGCTCGCCGGCGGTGTCGACCACGACGAACGGGATGTTGCGGGTGGCCAGCTGGTGGCGCTGCCCGTCGTCGAGCTCGGCCAGCACCAGGATGACGCCGAGCGGGCGGCGGGTGAGCAGGTCGTCGAACCACTCCTGGCGCGGCCGGTGCGCGCCGCCCAGCTCGGACAGCACGACGGCCGCGCGCTCGACCGCGGCGGCCAGCTCCACCCCGCGGATGATCTCGGTGGACCAGGCCGAGTGCATCTCGTGGAACACCAGGTCGATCAGCGCGGGCCGGGACGACTGACGGGCTCGCCGCCGCTGGTAGCTGTGCCGCTCGATGACGCTCTCGACGCGGGCCCGGGTGTCGGCGGCGACGTCCGGCCGCCCGTTGAGCACCTTGGACACCGTCGGGATGGACACGCCGGCCTCGGCGGCGATGGAGGAGATCGACGGCGTCCGGCCGTCGGTGGCCCCGGCGGTGCCGGGCTCGATGGACGCGCTCATGCAGGCCCCTGTTCGCGACGTAACCCGAGCAGCAGCGGCGCCGGGGCTAAAGTTTCGATCTCGAAGCGTAAGGGTTGTCACCAAGGTTGAACAGCGGCTGTTCACAAATACGAACTTGTTGACGCCCCAACGACTAGCCCCTACGTTCTCCACACCGGGCCGTAATGTCGGCATTCGAGCCGATACTTTCGGCCTTCACGAAGACGTGAACCGCGGAGGAACCTGGTCGATGGGGAACAGGACGACGGACACCGCACCGCCCGACGCGCCGGCCTGGCGCGACGCGCGCCTGCCGGCGGCCGAACGGGTCGAGTCGCTCGTCGCCGCCATGACCCTCCGCGAGAAGCTGGCCCAGCTGGTCGGCCTGTGGGTGGGCGCCGACCCGGCCGGCGGCGAGGTCGCGCCGCACCAGTGGGACCTGACCGACGCTCCCCCCGCCTGGTCGGACGTCATCGCGCACGGCCTGGGCCAGCTCACCCGGCCGTTCGGCACCCGACCGGTCGACCCGTCCGCCGGGGCGCGCTCGCTCGCGCTGTCCCAGGAGCAGGTCGTGGCCGCGAACCGGTTCGGGATCCCGGCGCTGGTGCACGAGGAGTGCCTGACCGGGTTCGCCGCCTGGCGGGCCACCGCGCACCCCGCGCCGCTGTCCTGGGGCGCGAGCTTCGACCCCGCCCTGGTGGCCGAGATGTCCCGGCTGATCGGCACGTCGATGCGGGCCGCGGGCGTGCACCAGGGGCTGGCGCCGGTCCTGGACGTCACCCGCGACTACCGGTGGGGCCGCACCGAGGAGACCATCGGCGAGGACCCCTACCTGGTCGGCACCGTCGGCACGGCCTACGTCCGCGGGCTGGAGGAGTCGGGCGTCGTCGCCACGCTCAAGCACTTCGCGGGCTACTCGGCCTCCCGCGCCGGGCGCAACCTGGCCCCGGTCGCGATCGGCCCGCGCGAGTTCGCGGACGTGGTGCTGCCGCCGTTCGAGATGGCCGTGCGCGACGGCGGCGTCCGGTCGGTCATGCACTCCTACAGCGAGGTCGACGGCGTGCCGTCGGCGGCCGACCGCGGCCTGCTCACCGGGCTGCTGCGCGACACCTGGGGCTTCACCGGCACCCTCGTGGCCGACTACTTCGCGGTCAAGTTCCTGGAGTCGCTGCACGGCGTCGCCGCCGACGAGGAGGCGGCCGCCGCGCTGGCGCTCGCCGCGGGCGTGGACGTGGAGCTGCCGACCGTGCGCTGCTACGGCGAACCGCTGCGGCGCGCGGTGGAGCGCGGTGACGTGCCGGAGGAGCTGGTGGACCGCGCGCTGCGCCGCGTGCTGGCGCAGAAGGTGGAGCTGGGCCTGCTCGACCCCGACTGGTCCCCGCTGCCCCCGGACGTCGACGACCTGCGGCTGGACACCCCGGAGGCCCGGGACGTGGCGCTGCGGCTCGCGCGGGAGTCCGCGGTGCTGCTCAAGAACGACGGCGTGCTGCCGCTCCGGCCCGGCCTCCGGATCGCCCTGGTGGGCCCGCCGGCCGACGACCCCATGGCGATGCTGGGCTGCTACTCCTTCCCCGCGCACATCGGCGTGCACCACCCGGACGTGCCGCTGGGCCTGGACATCCCGACCGTGCTCGACGCCCTGCGCGAGGCGCACGGCGAGGTGACCCACGTGCGCGGCTGCGAAATCCGGGACGGCGGGGTCGACCCGGCGGCCGTGGAGGCCGCGGCCGCGGCGGACGTGTGCGTGGTGGCCGTCGGCGACCTGGCGGGGCTGTTCGGCCGCGGCACCTCCGGCGAGGGCTGCGACGCCACCGACCTGGTGCTGCCCGGTCCGCAGGGCGACCTGGTGCGCGCCGTGCTCGCCACCGGCACGCCCGTGGTGCTGCTGCTGATCACCGGGCGCCCGTACGCCGTCGGCGACCTGGCCGCCGGCGCGGCCGCCGCGGTGCAGTGCTTCTTCCCCGGCCAGCTCGGCGGTCGCGCGATCGCCGACGTGCTGACCGGCGCGGTGTCCCCCTCCGGGCGGCTGCCGGTGAGCATCCCGGCCGACCCCTCCGGCCAGCCGGGCACCTACCTGTCGGCCAGGCTCGGCCTGCGCAGCGAGGTCTCCAACGTCGACCCGACGCCGGCGTTCCCGTTCGGCCACGGCCTGGGCTACGGGGAGTTCACCTGGTCCGCGCCGCGCGTCGACCGCGCCGACTGGCCCACCGACGGCGCGGTGGAGCTGGAGCTGGACGTGCGCAACCCCGGCGCCCGCGCCGGCGCGGACGTGGTGCAGCTGTACCTGCACGACCCGGTCGCCCAGGTCACGCGCCCGGTGGTGCGGCTGGTCGGCTACGCGCGGGTGCCGCTGGCCCCCGGCGCGACGGCGCGGGTGCGCTTCCGCGTGCCCGCCGACGTCACCTCGTTCACCGGTCTCGACGGGCGGCGCGTGGTCGAGCCCGGCGAGGTCCGGCTGCGCGTGTCGCGGTCGAGCGCCGACGTCCACCACGAGGTCGCCCTCGACCTCGTGGGCCCGCCCCGGGCGGTCGACCACACCCGGGACTGGCTGACCACCGCGACCGTGAAGGAGGTGGCGGGCTCGTGACCACCCAGGTCCGCGAACCGGTGTCCGCGGCGGGCGAACCGGTCCGCAAGCCCCCTCGGGTCCGCGAGGGGCGCCGGCGGGAGAGCTGGCGGCGGGCGATCCGCCGCGACTGGCAGCTCTACACGCTCGTCCTCGTGCCGCTGCTGTTCTTCCTGGTGTTCCGGTACCTGCCGATGCTGGGCAACGTCATCGCGTTCCGCCGGTTCGTGCCGGGCGGCGACATCTACGGCGAGTCGTGGGTGGGCCTGCGCTACGTCAAGATGTTCCTCGACGACCCGACGTTCTGGCAGGTCTTCGGCAACACGATGGTCCTCGGGGCGCTGACGCTGCTGCTGTGCTTCCCGCTGCCGATCGTGCTGGCGCTGCTGCTCAACGAGGTCCGCACGCGCTACTTCAAGCGGTTCGTGCAGACGGTGTCCTACCTGCCGCACTTCCTGTCGATCGTGATCGTGGCGGGCATGGTGCTCCAGCTGGTCTCCGTCGAGGGCACGGTCAACCAGGTGGTCAAGGCGTTCGGCGGCGACCCGATCACGTTCGCCCAGGACGCCGACTGGTTCCGCACCATCTACGTCTCCTCCGAGGTGTGGCAGACCGTCGGCTGGGGCACGATCCTCTACCTGGCCGCGTTCACCACGATCGACGGCCAGCTCTACGAGGCGGCGCGGATCGACGGCGCGGGGCGCTGGAAGCAGACCTGGCACATCACGCTGCCCGGCATCCGCCCCACCATGATCACCCTGATGATCCTCAACATCGGCACCTTCATGGCGGTGGGCTTCGAGAAGATCCTGCTGCTCTACAACCCGCTGACCTACCCGACCGCGGACGTCATCTCGACGTACCTGTACCGGGTCGGCCTGGTGTCGAACAACTTCAGCTACGCCGCCGCCATCGGCCTGTTCGAGGCGGTCATCGGCCTGACGCTGATCCTGTCCGCGAACGCGATCTCGCGCCGAGCAGTGGGGACGAGCCTGTGGTGACCACCGACCCGACGCGGCTCGCCGAGCGGATGGAGAAGCCGGCCGCGCCGCGCCGCACCTCGCTCGACGACACCCCGGGCTACCGCGTCTTCCGCCGCGTCAACACCGCGGTGCTGCTGGTCGTGGTCGTGGTGACGCTGTACCCGTTCGTCAACATCGTGGCGCAGTCGTTCAGCGACGAGCGGTACATCCTGGCGGGCCAGGTCAACTTCTGGCCGCGCGGCTTCAACATCGACACCTACGAGGTCGTCGTCTCCGACCCGGCGTTCTGGAACAGCTACCTCAACACCGTGGTCTACACGGTGACCGCCACGGCGATCTCGCTGGTGCTGACCACCACGTACGCGTACGTGCTGTCCAAGCACCACCTCAAGGGCCGCGGCCTGCTGATCGGCATCGCCGTGTTCACCATGTTCTTCAACGGCGGCCTCATCCCCAACTACGTCCTGATCTCCGAGCTGGGCATGAAGAACACGATCTGGGCGATCGTGCTGCCCAACGCGATCAGCGTGTTCAACCTGCTGGTGATGAAGGCGTTCTTCGAGAGCCTGCCCAAGGAGCTGGAGGAGGCCGCCGCGATCGACGGCCTGAACACCTACGGCATCCTGCTCAAGATCGTGCTGCCGCTGTCCAAGGCGGTGATCGCGACGATGGTGCTGTTCTACGCGGTCGCCAACTGGAACTCGTGGTTCACCGCGTTCCTGTACTTCGACCGGGCCGACCTGTTCCCGGTGACCGTCTACCTGCGCAACATGATCTCCGGCGCCTCCACGGCCACCTCCGTGGGCGGCGCGTCGGGCGACCTGACGCAGGTCAACTCCAACATCAAGGCCGTGACGATGGTGCTCACCGTGCTGCCCATCATCACCGTCTACCCGTTCATCCAGAAGTACTTCGTGTCGGGCGTGATGCTCGGCGCGGTCAAGCAGTGACCCCGTCCCCCGCACCGCACCTCGCACGTCCGGTCCCCCCGAGGAGAGCAGCACGATGAGAACCACGTGGAAGCGCGCGCTTCTGGCACTGGCCGCAGGCAGCCTGGTGCTGGGCACGGCGGCGTGCAGCGACGACCCCGCCACCGAGGGCGCGGTCGACCTGGACGGCAAGAAGGTCGCCGCCATGGCCGACCTCAAGGCCGGGCAGCAGTTCAAGGCGGGCGAGGCGGTCGAGTTCGGCATCCTCTACAGCGACCACCCGAACTACGCCGTCAAGGACGACTGGCTGTTCTGGAAGGAGCTGGCGGCGCGGACGAACGTCACGCTCAAGCCCACGGTCGTGCCGATGAGCGACTACGAGCAGAAGCGCAGCCTCGTGGTCGGCGCGGGCGACGCGCCCGCGATCATCGCCAAGACCTACCCGGGCCAGGAGCAGGCGTACGTGGCCTCCGGCGCGATCCTGCCGGTGAGCGACTACCTCGACCTGATGCCGAACTTCAAGGACAAGATCGAGAAGTGGAAGCTCCAGCCGGAGCTGAACACGCTCAAGCAGGAGGACGGCAAGTTCTACGTGCTGCCCGGCGTGCACGAGAACCTGTGGCCGGACTACACCCTGGCCTTCCGCACCGACGAGCTCCAGCGGCTGAACCTCCAGGCGCCGAAGACCTGGGACGAGGTCCACACCGTCCTCAAGGCGATCAAGGCCGCGCACCCGGACGCCTACCCGCTGTCGGACCGGTTCGAGGGCAAGAGCATCCTCAACTACGCCGCGGGCTCGTTCGGCACCAGTGGCGGCTGGGGCTACTCCAACGCGCAGTGGAGCGCCTCGGACGACAAGTTCGTCTTCACCGGTTCCTCGCCCGAGCAGAAGCAGCTGATCGAGTTCTTCCACGGGCTCGTGGACGAGGGTCTGATGGACCCCGAGAGCTTCACCCAGAAGGATGAGCCGGCCATCCAGAAGCTGGCCAACGGCAAGTCCTTCGCGATCAGCTCCAACGCGCAGAACCTGGTCAACGACTACCGCCCGGCGCTGAAGAACATCCCGGGCGCGACCATCGCCAAGGTCACCGTGCCCGGCGGCCCGAAGGGCGACGTCATCTCCGGCACCCGCCTGGAGAACGGCCTGATGATCTCCGCGAAGGCGCTGGAGAGCGACAGGTTCGTGGCGATGATGCAGTTCATCGACTGGCTCTGGTACTCCGACGAGGGCCAGGAGTTCGCCAAGTGGGGCGTCCAGGGCACGACCTACGAGAAGGACGGCTCCGGCAAGCGCACGCTCAAGCAGGACGTGGCCTTCGGCGGCCTGAACGTCGGCGCGCCGCAGCACCTCCAGAAGAACTTCGGCTTCCAGGGCGGCGTGTTCGCCTACGGCGGCAAGACCGAGCTGCTCCAGTCGATGTTCACCCCGGAGGAGATCACCTTCCAGGAGGCCATGAAGGCCAAGAAGGTCAACCCGCTGCCCCCGCCCTTCCCGTTCACCGCGGACGAGCGCGAGCAGGCCACCCTGTGGGAGACCCCGCTCAAGGACGCCGCCACCCAGGGCACGCTCCAGTTCATCCTCGGCGACCGCGACATCTCCGAGTGGGACGCCTACGTCAAGGAGCTGGAGGCCAAGGGCATGACCCAGTACATGGAGCTGGTCAACAGCGCCCACGAGCGGTTCAAGCAGAAGAACGGCTGAACCCCAGCAGAGAACAGCGCGGTGGAGAACAGCGATGAGGACCCGGGTCCGGCCGCGGTTGGGGCGGCCGGACCCGGCCCGCGTGCGGAGGTTGTCGAGTTGAGCCACGTCGTCGTGCCCGCCGAGCCGCTCGGCCGCCTGTCGGAGTCCTGGCGCCACTGCGTCGGCACCGGCCGGCTGAACCTCGCGCTGCGGGCGGACCACCAGGAGTCGCTGGCGCTGGTGCAGCGGGACATCGGGTTCCGGTACGTCCGGGGCCACGGCCTGCTGTCCGACGACATGGGCGTGCACCGGGTGTCGCGGGGCGAGACCCGGTACTCGTTCACCTACCTGGACCAGGTGTTCGACCGGTTCCTGGAGCTGGGCATCCGCCCCTTCGTGGAGCTGGGGTTCATGCCCACCGCGCTCGCCTCCGGCGAGGACACCGTGTTCTGGTGGAAGGGCAACATCACGCCGCCGCGCGACCAGGCCGAGTGGGCCGCGCTGGTGCGGGCGGTGGTGGCGCACCTGATCGACCGGTACGGCCTCGACGAGGTGCGCGCCTGGCCGATCGAGGTGTGGAACGAGCCGAACCTGACGCACTTCTGGAAGGACGCCGACCAGCGGGCGTACTTCCGGCTCTACGAGACCACCGCGCGGGCGATCAAGGACCTGGACGCGGGTCTCCAGGTCGGCGGGCCCGCGATCTCGCCCGGCTCGGACGAGTGGTGGGCGCCGTTCGCCGAGTTCGTCACCTCCCGGGACGTGCCGGTCGACTTCGTCTCGCGGCACGCCTACACCTCGGGCCCGGCCCAGCACGTCCCGTTCGGCACCTACCAGGAGCTGCTGCCGCCCCGGGCGCTGCTGGAGCAGTTCGAGGCGCCCCGCCGGCACCTCGCGGGCACGGCGCTGGCCGGGCTGCCGGTGCACATCACCGAGTTCAACACCTCCTACCGGCCGGACAACCCGATCCACGACACCGCCTACAACGCCGCCTACCTCGCGCCGGTGGTGGCGGGCGGCACGGAGCTGGTGGACTCGTACTCCTACTGGACGTTCTGCGACGTCTTCGAGGAGGAGAACGTGCCCACCTCGCTGTTCCACGGCGGGTTCGGCCTGCTGACCCACCGGCAGCTGCCCAAGCCGACCTACCACCTGTACGCGTTCATGGCCCGCATGGGCGCGCACGTGCTGGCGCGCGGCGAGGACCACCTGGTGTGCCGCGACGACGACGGCCGGGTGACCGCGCTGGCCTGGCAGCCGGTGGGCGGCAGCGAGGGCGGGGCGGCCCCCGGGCGGCACACCGTGCGGCTGTCGGTCCCGGTCCCCGGCGAGCGGGCGTTCAGCCGCCGCGAGCGGGTCAACGAGCACGACGGCAACGCGTTCGCCGCGTGGCGGGAGCTGGGTCGGCCGCGCTCGCCCGGCGCCCGGGAGCTGGCGGTGCTGCGGGACTGCGCGCGGCCGGCCGTGGAGCACCGGGCGCACGCGGTCGAGGGCGGGCGGGTGCTGCTCGACCTGGCGCTGAGCAGGCACGAGGTGACGTTCGTCGAGGTGCTGCCGGTGCGGCCGGAGGAGCACCCGGGCCTGGACGACCGGCGGCTGCTCGGCGGCTCGGACGACCGGTTGGTGGGGGACCTGCCCGGGTCGGGGTCGTCCGGGGTCGGCCTGCCCGGGTCGGGGCTGCCCGGACCGGCCCTGCCCGGGGTCGGCCCGTCCGGGTCGGGTTCGTCGTGAGCGGACCGCGGCAGGACCCGGCGAACGAGATCGGCGCCGGGGTCCTGTCGCGCGTCGCCTCGGTGGTGTACTGGTTCCTGGTGGTCGAGGTGCTGCTGGTGCTCACCACCGCGCCCGCGCTCGTGCTCGTCGTGTTCCTCGCCGGCGGTGGCGGCAACGCGCCGCTGATCGGCCTGTGCTTCCTGCCGGTGGGTCCCGCGCTGTCCGCGGCGGTGTTCGCCTGGCGGGTCTTCCTGACCGACCGCGACCTCTCCCCCGCCCGCCACTTCGGGCGCGGCTACCGGCTCAACTGGCTGGACGTGCTGCGCTGGTGGGCGCCCGCGGTGGCGGTGCTGACCGTGATCGGCTTCAGCCTCGCCAACCTGGGGCTCGCGGGCGTGCCCGGCGCGTACGGGGTGCTGCTGGTGGTGGTCGCGGTCGGCGTGCTGGTCTGGGCGTCCAACGCCCTGGTGCTGTCCTCCGCGCTGTCGCTGCGCGCGCGGGACACCGCGCGGCTGGCGTCCTACTACCTCGGGGCCCGCCCGGCGAGCGCGCTGGGCGCGCTGTCGCTGGTCGTGGCCGCCGGCGGGCTGGTCGCGCTGACCTCGGACTGGGTGCTGGTGCTGCTCGCCTCCCCGCTCACCCTGCTCCTGCTGCGCAACGCCGAACCGGTGCTGCGCGACGCTACTGAGAGGTTCACCGCGTGATCGGCTACGGCGGCGACTACAACCCCGAGCAGTGGCCCCGCGAGGTGTGGGACCGCGACTACGAGGCGTTCGGGCTCGCGGAGATCAACACCGTGACGCTGGGCGTGTTCGCCTGGGCGCACCTCCAGCCGGCCGAGGACACCCACGACTTCTCGACCCTGGACGCGATCGTCGACCGCGCGACCGCCGAGGGCAGGCGGATCGTGCTCGCCACGCCCAGCGGCGCGATGCCGCCGTGGCTCGCGCACGCCTACCCCGACGCCTGCCGGGTCGACTTCGAGGGCCGCCGGCACGTCTACGGGCAGCGGCACAACGCGTGCCCGTCGTCCCCGGACTTCCGCCGGCTGTCGGTGGCGCTGGCCGGGCGGCTCGCCGAGCGGTACGGGGACAACCCGGCGATCGTGGCCTGGCACGTGGGCAACGAGTACGGCGGCGCGTGCTACTGCCCGCTGTGCGCGGCGGCGTTCCGGCGGTGGCTGCGCGAGCGCCACGGCGACCTCGACGGGCTCAACCGGGCGTGGAACACCACGTTCTGGTCGCACACCTTCACCGACTGGGAGCAGGTCCAGCCGCCCACCGCGCTGTCGGAGCACTGGCGAGGGCCGAACCACACCGCGTTCCAGGGCATTACCCTGGACTACCGCCGGTTCCTGTCCGACGCGCTGCTCGGCGGGTTCGTCGCGGAGAAGGCGGCGATCCGCGAGCACGTCCCGGACACGCCCGTGACCACCAACCTCATGGGGCTCTACCAGCCCGTCGACTACCACCGGTGGGCGCCGCACCTGGACTTCGCCTCGTGGGACAACTACCCGCCGGAGGACCCGTCGGCGGCGCGCACGGCAGCCCGGATGGCGCTGGCGCACGGGTTGGTGCGGGGCCTGCGCGGCGGCCGGCCGTTCTGGGTCATGGAGCAGAC
This sequence comes from Saccharothrix sp. BKS2, assembly GCF_047689505.1. Classification (NCBI taxonomy): domain Bacteria; kingdom Bacillati; phylum Actinomycetota; class Actinomycetes; order Pseudonocardiales; family Pseudonocardiaceae; genus Saccharothrix; species Saccharothrix sp. BKS2. The sequence goes on from NZ_JAUQOL010000020.1 coordinate 13,210, forward strand.
CCCCTCGGTGACCGCCTCGCGCGACGTCAACGCGGTCAAGCGGCCCGGCGTGCTGCGGCTGTGGTCGTGGCAGTCCGTCGCGCACGGGGCCGACGCGGTGCTGTACTTCCAGCTGCGCCAGTCGCGCGGGGCGTGCGAGAAGTACCACGGCGCGGTCCTCGACCACGCCGGGCGCACCGGGACGCGGGTGTTCCGCGAGGTCGCGGCGCTGGGGCGGGAGTTCGCCCGGGTCGGCGCGGAGCTGACCGGCGCGCGCACGCCCGCGCGGGTGGCGCTGCTGGTCGACTGGGACAGCTGGTGGGCGGTCGAGATGTCCGACGGGCCCAACCGGAACGTGCGCTACCTGGACGTGCTGACGGCCTACCACCGGGCGCTGTGGCAGGCGAACGCGGCGCTGGACGTGGTGCCGGTGACCGCGGACCTGTCCGGGTACGACGTGGTGGTGGCGCCGCTGCTGCACGTGGTGAAGGGGGATTTCACGGAGCGCGTCACGGCGTTCGTGGAGCGGGGCGGGGCGTTCGTGACCACCGCCCTGTCCGGCCGGGTGGACGAGGACGACAACGCCTTCCTCGACGACGGCCCGTTCGCCTCCCTGCTGGGGCTGTGGGTCGAGGAGACCGACGCCCGGCAGCCCGACGTGGTGAACCCGGTGGCGCTGTTCGGGGCCGAGCATGCGGCGCGGCACGTGTTCGAGGTGGTCGTGGTCGAGGACGCCGAGGTGCTGGGCGCCTACGGGGCCGACTTCTACGCCGGGTCGCCGGCCGTGACCCGGGCGGCGCGCGGGCGGGGCAGCGCCTGGTACGCGGCCACCCTGCTGGACGACGCGGGCGTGGCCGCGCTGGTGCGGGCGGTGCTGGACGAGCACGGCCTGGCCGGGCCGCTGGCCGACGTGCCGGACGTGGAGGTGGCCGAGCGGGTGGGCGCGGACGGTGCCCGGTGGCTGTACGTGCTCAACCACGGGCCGCGGCGGGTCGTGCGGTGCCCGGTGGCGGGGGTGGACGTGCTGTCGGGGCGGGAGCTGGCGGTGGGTGGGGAGCTGGTGCTGGAGGCGGTGGACGTGCTGGTGGTGCGGGTCGCGGCCGACGCCTGACGGGTCCGGCGGTCGACGCCTCGCGCGGGTCCGGCGGAGGCCGGGCCCGCGCCCGTCCGGCAGGACCCGGTCCACACCGTCCGGCGGGACCCGATCCACACCGTCCGGCCCGCACCGCCCGCCCTTCCCGGCCGGCCCTCCCCGCCCGGTCCCCGCCAGGCCCCCTGCCCCGGCGCGTCAGTGGATCGTCCTCCCGTGCGCGTCCGGCACCCCCGACTTGCGGAAGAAGTAGGAGTTCACCTGGTCGCGCCACTCGGTGGCGCACCGCAGCTGCTCGGCCAGCAGCTCCGCCACCCGCCCGAACACCCCGTCCGGCACGCGACCCTCCAGCCCCGCCCACACCCGCGCCATGCGCACGACCTCCTCCACCCCCTCGAAGTGGGTGTCGTAGACGTGCTGGACCACGGTCTTGCCCGAGTGCAGCACGTGGCCGTACGGGACGTGGTGGAAGAACAGCAGCAGCTCGTCCGGGCAGGTCTCCGGCGACTCGTAGACGTCCCGCCACGGCACCGGGTACTGACCGGTGAACCCGGTGCCGGTGGCGCGGGTGCGGTCCACGCCCACGCCGTCGCGGTCGGCGAAGTGGTAGGTGCCCCAGGGCGAGTACTCGTAGCCGTCCACGCTCGGGCCGTAGTGGTGGCCCGGGGTGACCATGAAGCCGACGCCCAGCGGGGCCGTGTAGCGCTCGTAGGTGGGCCAGGAGTCGTCCATCAGCTCGCGCAGCGGTCCGCGCGCGGCCGGGTCCTCGAACGTCAGGCCGATCCACTCGTCCAGCACGGCCTCGGGCGCGAGCCGGTCGTCCCAGGCCAGGCGGCCGAAGCCGAACAGGTTGGCCTGCGCCAGCGGGTGCCCCGTCCAGAACCGGTCCAGCCCGACGTTGGACACGGCGACGACGCCGTCCACGAGGTCGCCTACGGTCCGGCCGTCGAGGGGGAAGCGCAGGATTTCGCTCCACTGCGGCACGAGGTGGCAGACGTGCTTCTGCTGCCCGGTGTACTCCTGGGTGACCTGGAACTCCACGGCCAGCCGGGTGCGCGGCAGCGCGGCGATCACCGGCGAGACCGGCTCGCGGGCCTGGAAGTCCATCGGGCCGTACTTCACCTGGAGCACCACGTTGGGGTCGAACGCGCCGTCGAGCGGGGCGAAGTGGTCGTGCGCGGCGCGGGCGCGGTCGGTGGCGCGGTCGCGCCAGTCCTGGCGGTGGTCGTAGACGAAGGCGCGCCAGAACACCGTGCCGCCGAACGGCGCGAGGGCGCGGGCCAGCAGGTTCGCGCCGTCGGCGTGGTCGCGGCCGTAGGCGAAGGGACCGGGCTGGCCCTCCGAGTCGGCCTTGACCACGTACCCGCCGAAGTCGGGGATCGCGGCGTAGACGGCGGCGGTGGCGCGCTCCCACCACTCGCGCACCGCCGGGTCCAGCGGGTCGGCCGTGGGCAGTCCGCCGAGGGTCACGGGCGACGAGAAGCCGACCGACAGGTGGACGCGCACGCCGTGCGGCCGGAACACGTCGGCCAGCCGCACCACGTCCGGCAGCAGGTCGGTGAGCAGGCGGGCCTCGGCGCGGTGCACGTTGACGTTGTTCAGGCCCACCCGGTTGACGCCGATCGAGCCGAGCAGGCGGGCGTACTCCGCGACCCGGCCCAGGTCCTCGCGCACGCGGCCGTCGGCGTAGAAGATCGAGTTCCCGGCGTAGCCGCGCTCGACCTGGCCCATGAGCGGGTGGACCTCCGCGTTGTCCCAGTGGTCGAGCATCCGGATCGGCTGCCGGGGCGCGTGGCGCTGCGGCGCGAAGTCGGCGGCGAACGCGGCCTCGCCCAGCCGCACCACGTGGTGGAAGCCGTAGAGCAGGCCCGCGCCGCCGCCCGCCCGGACCGAGGTGGTCCCCGCCCGCGCGACGGTGAACTCCTCGGAGCCGCCGAACTCCCCGGAGCCGTCGAACTCCCCGGAACCGCCGCCCACGAGGACCAGCTCCAGGTCCGCGGGACCGTCGTCGACCAGCGCGCCGCCGTGCGCGGCGACCGCGGCGGCGACCTCGTCGCGCACGGTGGTGACGAGGAGGCCGGTCCCGGTGACCCGGACGCGCCGGGAGCCGACGGGGCGGAACGCGGGGACGGGCAGCCAGGCCGGGTGGGGAGGTGTCACCTCTCCGAACCTAGTTGCCGCCCAAGCGGAAAGCAGCGGCCGGAGTCCACATGGGACGGCGAAATACTTTCGTCGCGAACGGGAACGCGCCGCCGGTCCCCGGGCGGGGTCGGCGCGGCGCGGGTCACGGTCGGGGCCGCAGCCCCGGCGGGCCGCCTACCATGGGTCGGGTGAGCAACGTCGAGGCCGAACCGGTCGCCCTGGTCGGCGGGAGCACCCCCGGCGCCGCGGTGGTCGAGGTCCTGGAACCCCGCGACGTGCCGCTGGGCGGCCCGCGGGCGATGACCGTGCGCCGCACGCTGCCCCAGAGGTCGCGGTCGCTGATCGGCGCCTGGTGCTTCGCCGACCACTACGGCCCCGACGACGTCTCGGTCAGCGGCGGCATGGACGTCGCGCCCCACCCGCACACCGGGCTCCAGACCGCGAGCTGGCTGTTCAGCGGTGAGATCGAGCACCGCGACAGCCTCGGCGTGCACGCGCTGGTGCGGCCGGGCGAGCTGAACCTGATGACCGCCGGGCACGGCATCTGCCACTCCGAGGTGTCCACCCCCGCCACGACCGTGCTGCACGGCGTGCAGCTGTGGATCGCGCTGCCCGACGCCGACCGCGACGCGCCCCGCGACTTCCAGCACCACGTGCCCGAGCCGGTCGGGCTGGACGGCGCGACGGCGCGGGTGTTCCTGGGCACGCTGGCCGGCCACACCTCCCCCGTGCGCACCTCCACCCCGCTGCTGGGCGCCGAACTGGTGCTGGACCCCGGCGCCCGGCTCGTGCTGGAGGTGGACCCGGCCTTCGAGCACGGCGTGCTGGTCGACCTGGGCGGGGTCGAGCTGGAGGGCACCGCGCTGGCCGGCGGCGCGCTGGGCTGCCTCGGGGTGGGCGCCTCCCGGCTGCGGCTGGACAACCCCGGGGACGCGCCCGCCCGCGTGGTCCTGCTCGGCGGCGAGCCGTTCGGCGAGCGGCTGGTCATGTGGTGGAACTTCGTCGGCCGCAGCCACGACGAGGTGGCGCGGTACCGCGAGCAGTGGCAGGAGGGGTCGGAGCGGTTCGGGCGGGTCGAGGGCTACCCCGGCGACCGGCTGCCCGCGCCCCCGCTGCCGGGGGGCAGGCTCCGGCCGCGCGGCAACCCGTGACGGGGCCCAGCCGCGCGGCACCGCGACGGGGCCCAGCCGTGCGGCAACCCGTGACCGGCGGTCTCAGCCACGCGGCACCCCCGACCCGGGGCCTCAGCCGCGCGGGCCGTACATGATCATGGCCACGCCGACGAGGCAGATTCCCGCACCCGCGTAGTCCCAGCGGTCCGGGCGGAAACCGTCCACGAGCATCCCCCACGCCAGCGACCCGGCGACGAACACCCCGCCGTAGGCGGCCAGGATGCGGCCGAAGTTCGCGTCGGGCTGCAACGTCGCCACGAACCCGTACAGGCCCAGCGCCGCCACCCCCGCGCCGATCCACAGCAGGCCGCGGTGCTCGCGCACGCCCTGCCAGATCAGCCACGCCCCGCCGATCTCGGCGAGCGCGGCCAGCGCGAACAACACCAGCGAGCGGACGACCGTCATGATCGGGACCCTAGCCGGGCGACCGGTGACCCGCCTTGACAAGCCCGCCAAGCCCATGAACGCTTGTTCATGAACGCATGTTCACAACGAGAGGGGCGCTCGTGCACGAGGTCGTCAACACCCACCAGGCCGAGGCGTGGAACGGCTACGAGGGCACCCACTGGGCCGACCACCACGAGCGCTACGACGCGGTCAACAGCGGCTACAACGATGTACTGCTCACCGCCGCCGACATCGGCCCCGCCGACCGCGTGCTCGACGTCGGCTGCGGCAACGGGCAGCTCACCCGGCTCGCGGCCCGGCGCGGCCGGGGAGCGCTCGGCCTGGACCTGTCGGGCCCGATGCTGGCCCGCGCGCGGGCCCTGGCCGTCGCGGAGGGCGTGGCCGACGCCGCGTTCGAGCAGGGCGACGCGCAGGTCTTCCCGTTCCCGCCCGGCGGGTTCGACGTCGCGTTGAGCCGGTTCGGGGTCATGTTCTTCGCCGACCCGGTCCGGGCCTTCGGCAACGTCCGCAGCGCGCTGCGCCCGGACGGGCGGCTGGCGTTCCTGTCGATGCGGGGCCTGGGCGGCCTCGCCGACGTGCTGGCCGCGCTCGGCGGCGGCGGGCCGCAGCCCGGTCCGGCGGGCCCGCTGTCGCTGGCCGACCCGGACGTGGTCCGGGACGTGCTCGGCGCGGCCGGGTTCCGGGACGTCCGCGCCGAGCCGGTCGAGGCCGCCGGGGTGTGGGGTCGCGACGTCCCGGACGCGACGGACTTCCTGCTGGCGTGGGGCCCGGTCCGGTTCGCGCTGCGCGACGCCGACCCGGCCGCCCGGGACCGCGTCCGGCGGGCGGTGGCCGACGCCCTGGCCCCGCACGCCGGGGAGGGCGCGGTGCGGCTGCGCGGCGAGGCGTGGTTGGTGACCGCACGGACCTGACGGACCCGGCCTTACGATGCTGCGCGATGGCACCCAGACGAGCAGCGGCCCTGCGCGACGGCGACGTGAGCCTGCGCGATCACCTGATCGCGACGGCGACCCGGCTGGTGGCCGAGCGCGGCACCGCGGGCCTCACCGTCCGCGACATCGCCCGCGCGGCGGACGTGGCGGTCGGCGTGCTCTACAACCACTTCGCCGACAAGGAGGAACTGCTCGCGCTGGCCCTGCACGAGCACGTCCGGTCGACCGGACGCCGCCTGGGCCGGCCGGACACCGGCGGGTCGCTCGCGGCAGACCTGCGCGCGTTCGTCGAGCACGCCCTGGAGGTGCACGCGGCGATCCTGCCCGCGTTCGCGGGCCTGGTGGGGCGGCCCGAGGTGTTCGCCCGCTTCGACGCGCTGCCCGATCCGATGGCCGACGGGCGCGGCCTGCACGCGGCGCTGGCCGACTACCTGGCCGCCGAGCGCGACCGCGGCCGGGTGGCGGCGGGCACCGACGTCGACGCGGTCGCCACGCTGGTGGTCGGGGCGTGCCACGAACTGGTGCTGCCCCGCCTCTACCGGAACCCGGGGACGGCCGTCGAGGTGCCGCCCGGGTACGTGGACGCGCTGGTGTCGACCGTGCTCAACGGCATCACGCCCCGGTAGCCCCGGGCCGGCCGCCCCGGAACGGCCGCTCAGTGGTGGGTCGCCAGCGCCCGGCCGATGAAGTGCGCGGACAGGGTCGCGAAGATGTACGCCTGCAACACCTGGATCAGCGCCTCCAGCAGGGTGACGCCGATCGCCAGGGCGAAGCTCAGCAGCGACACCGGCTTGAGCAGCGGCCCGGCCTCCAGCAGCAGGAACTCGCCGCTCAGGGTGAACACCAGCACCAGCATGTGACCGGCGAACATGGCGGCGAACACCCGGATGGCCAGGTTCACCGGGTCGAAGAAGAACTTGAGGACCACCTCGGTCGGGATCAGCAGCAGCCACAGCACCGGCTTCGGCACGTCCGGGATGATGAACTGGTTGCGCAGGTAGCCGACGAGGCCGTGCCTCCTGATCCCCACGTAGTGGTAGAGCGGGAACACCAGCAGCAGCGCCACCGCGGCCGGGAAGCCGATGTGCGCCATGGTCGGGAACTGCACCAGCGGCACGACGCCGAAGATGTTGTTCACCAGCACGAAGCAGAAGATCGACACGATGAACGGCACGAACGGCCGGAAGTCGTCCGCCCCGATCTGCTCGCGGGCGACGGTGTTGCGGCCGAAGTCGTAGACCGACTCGGCGGCGAACTGCACCCGGCTCGGCACCAGCCTCATCCTGCGCGTGGTGAGCAGGAAGAACGCGGCGATGATCACCACCGACAGCACGACCAGCATCATCGGTTTGGTCACCCCGCCGAGGATCGGCGGCGGGAACAGGTCCCCCGCGCCGGGCGGGCTGAAGGAGTTGTCGGCCATGGGCGTCCCCCTCGTCCAAGGTCTTGACGAGAATTTAACGGACGACCCGGTATGCCGTCGTCAGACTAAAGTTGACGACCCGGCCCGGCGCTCACCCCAGCGCCCCCTCCAGCGTGTCGTGCAGCTCCAGCACCTCGCCCAGCCCCACCGAGGTCAGGGTGCGCCGCACCAGGCGCGGCGTGACGATCTTCAGCACACCGCCGCCGGCGCGCGTCCGCTCGTGCGCCAGCAGCAGCGCCTCGATGCCGATCGAGGCGAAGAACCGCACGTCCGTCAGGTCCACGACCACGCCGTCCCGGCCCTCGCCGACGGCGTCGAGCAGTGGTTCGCGCAGCTTGTGCACGGTGGCGATGTCCAGCTCACCGCGTGCCGCGATCACGGTGAGGCCCTCGTCGACGCGGCTCGTCGACGTTTCGAAGTCGTGGGAAGACATGCGGATCCGTTCTCCAGAGCGGGTTCACTCGCGCAGGTGCGCTGTGGGCTCAACGACACCGCCTGACACCAGAAGATCACACCCCGGCCGCGTCCCTGCGGGCACCTCCCCCTCAACGGTGATCTGTGCGGTGGGGCGCTCGAGGTTAACCTGGGTGCCCGCACCGACGAGGAGCCACCGAATGACAGGACCGCGCGAGCCGGGGCCGACCGACCTGGCGAGCCTGGTCGACGACCTGCCCGTCGTCGTGTGGGAGGCGGACGCGCGGACCGGGCGGCTCACCTACGTCTCGCGGCACGCCGAGCGGCTGCTGGGGTTACCGCCGGGCCGGTCGCCGGAGTCGTGGGACCCGGTGGTGCACCCCGACGACCGGGGGGCGGTCGCGCGGGAGCGCCGGCCCCGCCCTGACGGACCCGACGAGTTCGAGCTGGTCTACCGGGTGGTCGCGGCCGACGGCGCCGTGCGGTGGGTGCGCGACGGGGTCCGGGTGGTGCGGGACGCGGACGGCGCGCCCGCGCGGCTGCGCGGCGTGCTGGTCGACGTGACCGGCGCCCGGCTGCGCGAGGAGCGCGACCGGTTCCTGGGCGAGCTGGACCGGGAGCTCCGGCGGCTGGTCGACGCCGAGGAGGTGATGTCGGCGGCCATGCGGCTGCTCGGCGAGCACCTGGGCGTGAACCGGTGCGCCTTCGCGGAGGCGGAGGCCGACGAGGACCACTTCCTGATGAGCGGCGACTACACCGACGGGCTGCCGCCGCTGCCGGGCCGCTTCGCCATGTCGGCCTTCGGCGCGGGCGCGGTGCGGGCGATGCGCGCCGGGGAGCCGTGGGTGGTGCGCGACAGCCTGGACGACCCGCGGCTGGGGGCCGGCGACCTGCACGCCTACCGGGTCACGGGCATCCGCGCGGTGATCTGCCTGCCGCTGCTGAGGGGCGGCAGGTTCGTCGCGGCGATGGCGGTGCACCAGGCTACAGTCCGGCACTGGACCGAGGCGGACGTGGAGCTGGTCACCGTCGTGGTGAACCGGTGCTGGGAGTCGTTGCAGCGCACGCACGCCGACCGCGCGTTGCGCGCCAGTGAGGAGAGACACCGGTTGCTGGTGGAACGTGCCACGGACGGCATCTGGACCGTCGACCGCGACCTGCGGTTCGTGGATGTCAACCCCGCCGCGTGCGAGCTGCTCGGGTACGCGCGGGAGGACCTGCTGGGGCGGTCGCTGACCGAGCTGGTCGCCCCGGGGCCCGCAGCCCGGCTGGCGGAGCTGGCGGGCTCTCCGGGACGGGTGATCAGCGACGTGTGGGAGTTCCGGCGCGCGGACGGCGACGCGGTGCCGCTGGAGCTGAGCATCCAGAGCACGCCGACCGGGTTGCAGGCGATCGGGCGGGACGTCACCGAGCGGCGGCGCGTCGAGGCCGAGCGCGAGCTGCTGCTCCAGCGCGAGCGCGAGATCGCCGAGACGCTCCAGCACAGCCTGCTGCCGCGCGAGCTGCCGCCGCTGCCCCGGGTCGCGGTGTCGGCCCGGTACCTGCCCGCGGCGGCGCACGGGCAGATCGGCGGCGACTGGTACGAGGTGCTGCCGATCGGGGAGAGCTCGGTCGCGCTGTCCGTGGGCGACGTGGTGGGCAAGGGGCCGACCGCGGCGGCGGTGATGGGGCAGCTGCGCAGCGCCCTGGCCGGGTACCTGCTCGACCACCACTCCCCCGCCGCCGCGCTGGAGCGGCTGGACGCGTTCGCGCGCCGCACGCCCGGCGCGCTGGGCAGCACGTGCGTGTGCCTGACCTTCGACTGGGCCACCGGCGAGCTGTGCTGGGCCGCCGCCGGGCACCCGCCCGCGCTGCTGGTCTCGGCGGAGGGCGCGCGGTTCCTGGCCGGATCCGGCAACGCCGACGCAGACCACCCGGACGACACCGACGGCCCCGGCGGCGCGGTGCTGGGCACGCCGGACCGCGCCCCGTACCGGGACCGCCGGGTGGGCGTGCCGGTGGGCGCCTCGGTGGTGCTCTACACCGATGGTCTGGTCGAGCGGCGCACCTCCGTGGTCGACGTGGGGCTGGCCCGGCTGGCCGAGGTGGCGGGCAAGGCGCACGGGTCGGGGCCGGACGAGCTGGCCGACGAGGTGGTCGGCGCGCTGCTCGCGGACGGGCAGGACGACGACGTGGCGCTGGTGGTGCTGCGCCGGGTACCCGACCCGCTGGACCGGCGCGACGTGCCCGCGGTGCCCGAGGCGCTGTCCGACATGCGCCGCGACGTCCGGGCCTGGGCGGCGCTGGCGGGCGTGTCGACCGACCTGCTGTGCGACGTGCAGCTGGCGCTGGGCGAGGCGGCGGCGAACGCGGTGGACCACGCCTACCCGGACGGCCCCGGCAACTTCGACTACCTGCTGGACCGGACCGCGGGCGGTGACGTGCGGGTGGTGGTGCGCGACCACGGCCGGTGGCGGCCGGAGCCCGCGGACAAGGGCCACCGCGGGCGCGGCATCGAGATCATCCGCGAGCTGGCCGACGAGGTGGTGTTCGAGCGCGGGCCCGGCGGCACCACCGTGGACTTCCTGGTGCCCGCCGAGCCGCGGCACCCGCGGGCCGAGCCCCCGCCCGCCGGACCCGTCGCCGGGGACGGGGTGGTGCGGCTGACCGGCGACCTCGACGCGGCCGGTGTCGCCGCCGCCCGCGCCGACCTGCTGGCCCGGGTGCGGGGCGGCTCGGTTGACCTCGACCTGACCGGCCTGGAGTACCTCAGCAGCTCGGGCGTCGCGCTGCTGCTGGAGGCCGCGGCGACCGCGCGGGACGCGGGCCACCGGATGACGTGGACCCTCCGCCCCGGTTCCGCGCCGGCCCGCATCGTCCAGCTGTCGGGGCTGTCCACCGCGCCGGGGCTGGACATCCGCCTGGCCGCGGGGGAGTGAGCGGGGCGGCGGTCCCGGTCAGACGGGGCGGCTGCCCGCCCGCGCGCCGGACGGCGTCCTCGGCGAACGAGCGGTCCCGGGATAACGCCCCAGCCCGGGCGTACGGCTGAGCAGCACCCGCAGCGGCCGTGGTGGAGCCGTGCCGGCCATCATCCCGGGCCGGTCACCCGCGCGGCGCCAGGTGCTCGCGGCGGAACGCCAGCAGGGCGATGTCGTCCTTCTTGTTCCGCCCGAACTCGGCCAGCAGCCGGTCGCACAGCGCGTCCATGTCGTCGTCGTGCGACACCGCGGTCCGCAGCAGCTCCATGCCCTCGTCCAGGTCGGCCCCGGAGTGCTCGACCAGGCCGTCCGTGGTCAGCAGCACCAGGCCGCCGACCGGCAGCACCACCTCCGACGCGGGCGGTCGGGGCAGGCCGATGCCCAGCAGCGGGCCCCGGACGTCCAGGTAGCGGGCGCCCGAGGCGTCCGCGAGCAGCGGCGGGATGTGGCCGGCGTTGGCCACCACCGCGGTCTCCTCGGCCGGGTCGACCAGGATCAGGCACATCGTGGTCAGGCCCTGGGTCGAGTGGAACTTGTGCAGCATCGCGTCGAGGCGCCGCAGGATCTTCGCCGGGTCGCTCTCGTCCACCGCGTAGGCCCGCAGCGCGTGCCGCACCTCGCCCATGATCGTGGCGGCGTGCAGCGAGTGCCCGGTGACGTCGCCGATGGCGATCAGCAGCCGGTCGTCCAGCTCGGTGACCTCGTAGAAGTCGCCGCCGATCTCGGCGTGCGCGGACGCGGGCGCGTAGCGGGCCTCCATCGGCAGCGCGGGCAGCGACGGCAGCCGGCGCGGCAGCAGGCTGCGCTGGAGCGTCAGCGCGAGGTTGTGCTCCTCGGTGAAGGCGCGCAGGCCCTCGGCGGTGAGCGCGGTCGCCTGGGCCAGCTGCCGCAGCAGGTTGTGGTCCTCGTCGGTGGCCACCGCGCCCGGCGCGACCGCGACGCGGATCGGCGGGCGGCGGGGGTTGCCGCGCGCCACCACGACCGTCGCGGGCACGCCGGGCTCCCACGGCGGGTCCGGCAGGGTCCCGGTGTCGGGCGGCAGGCCGTCGAGCAGGCTCGCGGGCTCGCGGCGCAGCCCGGCCGGCGCGCCGGGTTCGGCGCGGCCGATCAGCAGCTCGCCCTCGGGGTTGGTGACCAGCGCGGTGGCCGGGGCGCCCAGCACCGTCGCGGTGCCCTCCGCCGCCGCGTCGACCAGGTCGTCGAACGTGGCGGCGGCGTTGATCCGCAGGGTCGTCGCGGTCAGCTTGGCCAGCCGGTCGGCCAGGCGCTCGGCCAGCGCGCGGGCCCGGTAGTAGCGCAGCGCCGCCTCCACGGTGGCCAGCAGCTCACCGGGCTCCAGCGGTTCGGTCAGGTAGGCGTCCGCGCCGCGGTTGAGGCCGGTGATCCGGTCCTCGGCCTCGCGGAACGCCGCCGAGACGTGCACCACCGGCACGGCCGCGGTGCGCGGGTCGCCCTTGATCCGCTCGGCCACCTCGAACCCGGACATGTCCGGCAGGTTCACGTCCAGCACGACCAGGTCGAACTCCTGGGCGGCGAGCAGGTCCAGGGCCTGCCCGCCGGTGACCGCCTCGGCCACCTCGTGCCTGCCCCGGCGCAGCCAGCTGACCCGCACGTACCGGCTGGCCACCGTGTCGTCCACGACGAGGATGCGGGCGGGCACGACGGGTGGGGTCATCGGTCCGCCTCGGTGGGAGGGGTGGGGAGCCGGACGGCGGTGCGGGCGGCCCGGACGGCGTCGCGGACCGGGGCGGGCGCGATGGCCGCGACCGGCAGCACGGCCGCGGCGTGACCGGCGGCGGTGCGCTCCAGGCCGCTGTCCACGTCGTGGCTCACCAGCAGCACCGGCACCGACCGCGACTCCTCGGCCCCGCGCAGCACCGACAGGATCTCGGTGCCGCTGACCTGGGGCACGTCCACGGACACCACCACCAGGTCCGGCCGCTCGCGGCGGGCGGCGGCCAGCGCCCCGCGGCCGTCGGAGACCTCCAGGACCCGCTCGGCGAGCCCCTCCAGCGCGGTCACCAGCCGGGTCCGGACCGCCTCCTCCGGCACCACGACCAGCGCGAGCGCGGCCGCCGAGTCGTCGGCCTGCCGCAGCGGCAGCCGCACGGAGACCTCGGTGCCCTCGCCGGGCGTGCTGCGCAGCGCGAGGTCGCCGCCGAGGATGCCCGCCAGCCGCCGGGCGTAGGGCAGGCCCAGGCCGGTGCCGCTCGCGCCGACCTGGAGCGGGCCCGCGACCTGGTAGAAGTCCTCGAAGATGCGGTTCTGCTCCGCCTCCGGGATGCCGATGCCGGTGTCGGTGACGACGAAGCGCACGGTGTCGGGGTCCAGGTGCACGGCCAGCCGCACGCGGCCGCGCTCGGTGAACTTCAGCGCGTTGGACAGCAGGTTGCGCAGGATGCGCCCGAGCATGACCTCATCGGTGATCAGCTCCGGCATCGGTGGCGGGTGGTCCACGACCAGCTCCACGTCGGAGGAGCGGACCAGCGGCTGCACCGAGCCGTGCAGCCGGGCCAGCAGCAGCGGCAGGTCCACCGGCGCGAGCCGGGGCCGCAGGCTGCCGGACTCGGCCTTGGCGGTGTCCAGCAGCTCGTTGATCAGGGCCAGCAGGGTCGAACCGGCCTCCTCGATCAACCCGACCTGTTGGCGCTGCTCGTCGGTCAGCGGGTCGCCCTCGGGGTCGGCCAGCAGCCGGGCCAGGCCCAGCACGGAGTTGACCGGCGAGCGCAGCTCGTGGCTGATGCCGGACCAGAACCGGGTGCGCGCCTCGGCCGCCTCGCGCAGCTGGGTGCTCTTCTCCTCCAGCTCCGCGTACAGCGCCACGACGCCCTGGTTGGTCTGCTCCAGCTCGTCGGACAGCTCCTTGTGCAGGGCGATGATGCCCTGGTTGGTGTCCTCCAGCTCCTCGTTGAGGCGCACCAGCTCGCGCTGCTTGGCCTCCAGGTCCTCCAGGGTCTGCACCAGGTCCTGGTTCTGGGAGCGCAGCTCGTCCAGCGAGTCGGCCGCGTCCCGGACGCTCAGCAGCCCCCGCAGCCGCTCGACCTCTTCGGCCCGCAGCGGCTCGTGGCCCACGGGCAGCGCCTTGACCAGGGTCGTCGCCCAGCCCTCGGCCAGCACCTCGTCCATGAGCCTGCGCGCGGTGTCCCAGCCCGGTCCGCCGGTCTCGCCGGTCTCGACCCGGATCAGCAGCGCGGGCGCGGGCGGGCGGCGCAGCAGGAACACCAGGGTGGTGGGGGTGGTCAGGCGCACCAGCTCGCGGCCCACGTCGCTGAGCGAGGTGGCCACCCTGATCTGGTTCTGCCCGTCCAGCCCCAGCGCCGCCGCGGCGTCACGACCGTGCTGCCGCAGCGGGAACACGTCGGCCTCGCGGTGCACCGTGACCCGCAACAGCACCTCGTCCCCCGATCGTCCGCCTGCCTCGGCCCCCGTCCCGGGACCCGTCACGGCGCCACCGCCACGAGCACGCCCGCGTCGTCCCGCCGCACGCCCGCGTCCCGCATCAGCGCGGCCGCGACGACCAGCGGAGGCCGGGTGACCAGGTCGCCGTCCGGCGTCCAGCGCTCGGTCAGGCCGTCGGAGTGCAGCACGACCGCCGCGCCGGGGGGCAGCGCGTAGTCGAACGCGCGGACGGTGCGCGCCTGGTAGCCCGCCACGCCGGGCACCGACACCATGCCGTGCTTGCGCTCGCGGGTGACCACGGCCGCGGCGATGTTGCCCAGCCCGGCGAACCGGACCACGCCGGCCTCCCGGTCCAGGTCGGCCACTGCGACCGCGCCGCCGCGGGTGCCGCGCAGCGCCTCGTGCAGCCGGGCCACGGCCGCCTCCGGCGGGCCGGGCGGCAGGGCGCAGAACACCCGGACCGCCTCGCGCGAAGCCGAGGCGGCCAGCGGGCCGTGCCCGGAGCCGTCGCACATCATCAGGGTCACCCGGTTCGCCGAGCGGCGCACGGCGTAGGCGTCGCCGCACTGCTCCTCGCCGCCGATGGCCCTGGTCAGACCGGCGGTGGTGCCGTCGTCGTCGAACGGGGGGACGTGGCGGGGGTGGAACCGGGCCACCAGCACGGTGCCCCGGCCGCGGTCGGAGGACAGGGCGAACCGGTCCGCCGACCGGGCCACCGCCCCCAGGCCGAGGCCCAGGGTGCCGGTGGTGGACTGGCCGTCGGTCATGGCCAGCTCCACGTCGGCGATGCCGGGGCCGCGGTCGACGGCCAGCACCTCGACCGCCGCGTGCTCGGTCGAGCGCACCGAGCGCACCACCACCTGGCCGCCACCCGCGTGCTTGTGCAGGTTGGTGCCGATCTCGGTGACCGCGAGCCCGATCTCGGCCACCCTGGTGGCGGGGAACGCCAGCCGCTCGGCGAGGTTCGTGGCGGCGCGGCGGACCCGGCCCACCTCGGCGGGCTCGTCCACGTTCAGCCACGCCACGTCCTCGGTGACCGGGAGGCAGGTGCTCACCTCTTCCACTTCACCACCGTCACCGTCGTGCCGCGACCGACGCCGGTGTCCAGGTCGAACTCGTCGACCAGCCGCCGGGACCCGCTCAGGCCCAGGCCGAGGCCGCTGCCGCTGCTCCAGCCGTCGGCCAGGGCGAGCGTCAGGTCCGGGATCCCGGGCCCCTCGTCGCGGAACGAGGCCCGCACGCCCTGGCGGGAGCCCCGGGTGACCACCTCGACGGTGGCGAAGCCGCCACCGCCGTAGATGAGGGTGTTGCGCGCCAGCTCGCTGGTGGCGGTGACCAGCTTCGTCTGGTCCACGAGGGACAGCTTCACGCGCTGGGCGTACCCGCGCACGAGCTGCCGCACCCGCACCACGTCGTCGTCACCGGCGATCGGCAGCTCCTCCGGCGCCTCGCCGGGGGTGGTCACAGCTGTCCCCGGCGCCGCGTGCCCAGCTCCCGCAGGATCCTCATGCCCCGCTCCAGGTTCAGCGCGGTGCGCACCCCGCCGAGCGTCAGACCCAGTTCGACCAGCGTGATCGCGACCGCGGGCCGCATCCCGACCACCACCGTGTCGGCGTCGAACAGCCGCGACAGGGAGGCGATGGTGGCGAACATCCGCCCGATGAAGGAGTCGACGATCTCCACCGCGGAGATGTCGATCACCACGCCGTGCGCGCCGCTGGCGGAGATCCGCTCGGCCAGGTCCTCCTGGAGCGCCAGCACGCTCTGGTCGTGCAGGTCGATCTGGATCGACACCAGCAGGATGCCCTCGATCTCCAGGATCGGCACCCGCTCCATCAGCGGCTCACCCTCACGATGTCGGTGCCCTCCTTGCGCAGCGCGTGGCGCAGCGCGTCGGCCAGCGACGCCTTGGTGGTGATGTCGCCGAACTCGATGCCCAGCTCCACGATCGTCTGCGCGATCTGCGGCCGGATGCCCGAGACGATGCAGTCCGCGCCCATCAGGCGGGCCGCCACCACCGTCTTGAGCAGGTGCTGGGCGACCTGCGTGTCCACCGCGAAGACGCCGGTGATGTCGATGATGGCGTACTCCGAGCCGGTCTCGACCAGCGTCTCCAGCAGCTTCTCCATCACCACCTGGGTGCGCGCCGAGTCCAGGGTGCCGACCAGCGGCACCGCCAGCACGCCCTCCCACAGCTTGACCACCGGCGTGGTCAGCTCCAGCAGCTGCTCGGACTGCTCCTTGATGATCTCCTCGCGAGCCCGCGTGTAGGTCTCGAAGGTGAACAGGCCGAACGCGTCCAGCAGCGAGGAGAAGTCCATGAGCTGCCGGAAGAGCGCCGGGTCCTCGTCGTTCCCGGCCAGCTCGAACACCACCCGCTTGAGCGCGAAGACGCTGGACGCGGTCTCCGACGGGCTGTAGCCGCTGCGGGCCCGGTTGCGGGACATCTCCTCCAGCAGCGACCGCACCTCGGCGTACCTCGCGTCGCGCGCGTCCGCGCCGCCGACCACCGGCGAGAGCACGGCGAGGAACTCCCGGAAGTCGCGCTCCAGCTCGGCGGCGGTCGCCCGCCCGCGCACCGTCTCCGCCACGGACGCGACCCAGCGCCGGACCAGCTCGTCGGTGTTCTCGCGCAACAAGCCGGTCAGGCGGTCCGCCTGTCCAGTTCCGTCAACCACTCAAGCCTCCTAGTGACCGTCCCGCGCAAGACAGTAGACGGGCGGCCGACCGGCACCACCCGGCGACTCACCGGGCCGGGCGCGGGAACCGGTCGCCAGTGGGGGCGGTCACCCGCCGCGCGCCCTAAGGTCGGCGGGGTGGATCTCCTGGTGCCCCGGTACGGGGAGGGCTCGCTGTCCGACGTGGTGCCGTCGCTGCTGGCCGGGATGGGGGTGCCGGGCGCGGTGGACGTGCTGGGCGTCTCCGGGCCGGCCCGGGTGTGCGTGCTGCTGGTGGACGGCCTGGGGTGGCGGCTGCTGCGGGAGCACGGGGAGGACGCGCCGTTCCTGTCGTCCCTGGCCGGGCGGGCGATCACGGCCGGTTTCCCGGCCACCACCGCCAGCAGCCTCGCGGCGCTGGGCACCGGGGCGCCGACCGGCGAGCACGGCCTGGTCGGCTTCTCCTTCGCCGAGGGCGGCGAGCTGCTCAACGCGCTGCGGTGGAGCCGGTACGACGCGGCCGGGCACGTGGACCTGCGGGAGTCGCTGGTCCCCGAGTCGGTGCAGCCCCGGCGGACGGCCTTCGAGGCGGCGGCCGGGGCGGGGGTGGCGGTGCGCCTGGTGCTGCCGCGGGAGCACGAGGGCAGCGGCCTGACGCGGGCGGCGCTGCGCGGCGGGCGGTTCGAGGCGGTGCTGGGGTTCGGCGACCTGGTCAGCCGGGTCGGTCGGGCGCTGCGGTCGGCGGACCGGGTGCTGTGCTACGCCTACCACGGGGACCTGGACGCCCTCGGGCACGTGTACGGGCCGGGCAGCGAGCCGTGGCGGTGGCAGCTGCGGTTCGTGGACCGGGTGGCCGAGGCGGTCGCCGCCGGGCTGCCGGAGGGCGGGGCGCTGGTGGTGACGGCGGACCACGGCATGGTCACCGCCGGTGAGCGGGTCGACCTCGACACGGTCGGTGGGCTGCGGGAGGGCGTGCGGGCGGTCGCCGGTGAGGCGCGGGTGCGGCACGTGTACACCGACACCCCCGATGACGTGCGGGAACGCTGGTTGTCGGTGCTGGGTGAGAGGGTGTGGCTGGCATCGCGGGCGGAGGCGGTCGCGGCGGGCTGGTTCGGGCCCCGGGTGGCCGGGCACGTGCTGCCGCGCATCGGTGACCTGGTCGTGGCGGCCCGGGACTCGCTGGTGCTGGTGCGCTCGGAGGTCGAGCGGTTCCAGGCGGGGTTCACCGGGCACCACGGCTCGCTGACCGCCGTCGAGCAGGAGGTGCCGTTGCTGGTGGCGGGCTGCTGAGGTCGGTCGCGCGGGTTGGTGGCACGGGTCGGTCGCGCGGGTGTCGGCCGGTGAGCGGGTCGGCGGTGCGGGCAGGCGGCGCGCGTGGTCGGGGTCGGGGTCGGCATAGCATCGCTTGTCGGCCCGCCGGGTCGGGACGGAGGCGGTGAGTGGAGCACGGGTCGCCCGTGGTGGACACGTCGGTCGCCGGGGTCGTGGCCGCCCGGTGGGGTGTCCGGCCGGAGCCCGCGATCGCGCGCTACGCCGAGCCCGGGTGGCAGCTGTCGCCGGTGCCCCTCGACCCGCCGTGCCCGAGGTGCTCCGGCGAGCTGCACGGGCTCTACCGGGCGCACCCGCACCGGGGCAAGCACCAGCTCCAGGCCGCGGTGGCGTGCCCGACGTGCCCGGCGACGTTCACGCTGCGGGAGCTGAAGCTGTCCCAGCGGTCGGTGCTGGGTGAGCTGCGCCCGGAGGCGGTGTCGCGGCGGATGGCCGAGGACGCCCAGCTGGCGGCCCTGACCCAGCGCACCCCGCCGACCCCGGAACCGGCGACGCGCCTCCCGATCACGCGACCCGCGACCGCCCAGCCCGCAGCCGCCCAGCCCACGACCACCCGACCCGCGACCACCCAGCCCACGACCACCCAGCCCACGACCACCCAACCGCCGACCACCGGGCGCGCGGAGCCGGAACCCGGTCCCACCGCCGGGAAGCGGCGTACCCGCAGGTCGGCCCCCGCCCCGACACCGGCCGACACCCGGACGCACCCCGAGCCTCATCCCGGGCCGCCCCGCGACCCCCACCCCGAACCGGCCCCGGAACCACCCCTCGGCCCGATCCTCGGCCCGGCACCCGAGCCGGTCCGCACCGGCCGCCGCGTCTCCACCGTCGCCATGGCGGCGCGCATCCGGTCGATCCTCAACGGCTCCGAGGCCGCGCCCACCACCCGCGAGGCGGACCTCCCGACGCTCCCGCCCGCCGTCGGGTCCCGCCCGGTCTGGTGGCGCAAGACCGTCGACCCGGCCCTGGACGTCCCCGACGTCCCGCCCGGCGTGGACGCCCGCGTGGTCCTGCCCGACCGGCCCGAGTTCGACGACCTGCGCGCCCGCCTCGACCGGGCCGGGGTGCCGTACCGCCCGGTCCGCCACTGGCTGGAGCAGGAGGACGTGACGGCCGACGCGGCGGCGGCCTGGCTGTCCGAGGTCGGCGGGGTGGTGCCGGAGCGGTGCGAACCGGTCTCCGGCGAGGCCGCGCGGGCCGCGCGGCTGGCGTTCGAGGTGCTGTGGGACCTGCACGAGCCGCCCGGCGAGGTGCCCGCGCCCGTGCCGGTGGAGCGGTTCGTGCCCGCCGACTGGGCGCGGTTCCTGCCGTTCCCGGTGCTCAACCCCGCGCAGACCCAGGCCGCGCCCCACCTGGTGGACGGCGACTCCCACGTGCTGATCACCGCGCCGACCGGCGCGGGCAAGACCGCGATGGGCATGATGGCCGTGCTCAAGGCCATCCTGGAGGAGGGCCGCAAGGCCGCCTGGCTGGTGCCGCAGCGCTCGCTGACCGACGAGCTGGACCGGGAGCTGGAGACGTGGCGCGCGCACGGCCTGCGCGTGGAGCGGCTGTCCGGCGAGTACGCGGTGGACGTGGAGGCGGTCAAGGCCGCCGACCTGTGGGTGGCCACCACCGAGAAGTTCGAGGCGATCTGCCGGGCCGCCTCGCTCCAGGCGGCGCTGGGCGAGGTCGGCTGCCTGGTCGTGGACGAGATCCACCTGCTGGGCAGCCCGGGTCGGGGCGCGCTGCTGGAGGCACTGCTGGCGCGGGTGCGCGGCGCGGACTCGCCGGTGCGCATCGTCGGCCTGTCGGCGACCGTGTCCAACGCCGCCGAGGTCGCCGAGTGGCTGGAGGCGGAGCTGGTCGCCACCACCTGGCGGCCCTCGCGGGTCACCTGGCAGCTGCCGACGATCCCGGCCGCCTCCGGGTTCGCCGCGAACAACCGGCAGCGCGAGCAGGTGGTGATCGACCTGACCCACCGGCACACCGCCGAGGGCGGCAGCGTGCTGGTGTTCTGCGGCTCCAAGCGCAACGTCCGGTCCACCGCGATGGCGATCGCGGCCGACCGCGGCGCGCCCGTGCACACCGTCGCCGCCGACGACGTGGACGGCCTGACGAGGGTGTGCGCGGACGTCGGCGTGCGGCTGCACTACGCGGACTACGAGCACAAGCACGCCGCCGAGCGCGCCTTCCGCGGGCGTGAGGCGGACGTGCTGGTGGCCACCTCCACCGTGGCGGCGGGCGTGAACCTGCCCGCGCGGGCGGTCGTCGTGCGGGACGTGTCGATCGGCGGCGAGCCGATGGACACCTCCACGGTGCTCCAGATGTTCGGCCGGGCCGGGCGGATCGGCGCGGGCGAGACCGAGGGTTGGTCCTACCTGGTCGTCGACGAGACGCAGCGCGCCGCGTGGCAGACCCGGCTGGTGGCGGGCTACTCGGTGTACTCGCGGATCCGCGAGTCGCTGCCCGACCACGTGCTGGCCGAGGTGCTCCAGGGCCGGATCCAGACGACGGACGACGCGCAGGCGTGGTGGGTGGAGACCCTGGCCCACGCGCAGGGCGACGACGACCTGGAACCGGTGCAGGAGGCGGTGTCGTTCCTGGTCGACGAGGGGCACCTGGCCCTGGTGGACGACCGGCTGGCGATCACCGAGCTGGGCAGGCTGACCGCGCGGATGATGGTGTCCACCCGCACCGGCCACCGCCTGCGCCGCACGCTCGGCCTGCTGCCCGTGCCGCAGGACCCCGACGAGGCCGAGACCGCGCTGAGCCTGGTGCTGTCGGTGGCGGTGCCCGACCTGGCGGGCATCCCGGTGCCCGAGCCGGTGCGGCCCGCCGTGGCCACGGTGATCAAGGCGGGCGGCCGGACCTCGCGGATCACCAGCACCACGTCGGTCAAGGGACTGGGTTCCCAGGCGTCGACCGCGCCGGGCGACCTGGCGTGGGCGGCGCTGCTGCTGGCGGCCCGCTCGCCGCACCTGTTCGACGCCGGCAGGCCGGGCCGCCGGGTCGCGGGCGGCATCCCGCTGACCACCCTGCACCAGGTGTACGAGCAGGCGCCACGGTTCCTGGCGTGGCTGGCCGCGCAGGGCGCGCTGGGCTCGGTGCACCCGTGGATCGCCGTGGTGGCGGCCGACCTGGACCACCGGGTGCGCTGGCGCTCGCTGGTCCCGGCGCGCGGCTCGGGTCGGCTGCTGTGGATGTGCGAGGAGATGGCGACCCGCCCGCACCTGAGGACGCACGTGCCGGACCTGTGGCGCTCGGCGGTGGCGCGGGGCGTGCGGTCGCCGGACTGGCCGCCGGGCCGGTCGCCGGCGGGGTGCGTGCTGGACCACGCCGGGTACACCGCGCTGCTGCGCGAGCGCACCACGAACTACGAGCTGACCGCGCACGCGTCGGGGGCCGTCGCGACCGGTGGCACCGGGGCGGCGGTGGTGGCCTGGCGCGGCCGGGCGCGCACCGAGCCGACCACGTCCGCGTCGACCGTCGCCTACCCGGAGCCGGAGGACGGGGCGGACCCGGAGGCGGGGGCCACGGGGGTCGCGGTGTTCACCCGGCGGGGCGACTACCGGGCGACCGGCTGGCTGGCCGCCTACACCGCGGTGAACCCACCCGAGGAGGCCCCGCCGCCGAGCCGCCCGCGCCGGGGTCTGGGCGGGACCACGACGCGGCGGCCCTGATCGGCGCAGAATGGTCCCCGTGACCTATCCACCGGAACCGTGGGTGCTGCACGGCGAGGCGCAGGCGTCGCTGTGGTTGGTCGACGCGGCCAGGCTGCCGCCCTCGCCGGTCCGCCCGGTCACCGTGCGGGGCCGCGCCGTGGTGGGCACCGCGTTCGTGGACTACCGGCCGCCCGGCCTGGTCTACCACGAGCTGGCGGTGGCGGTGCTGGTGCGCCGCGGGTGGCGGATCGGCGTGTCCATCACCCAGATCTGGGTCGACAGCCCGGTGTCGCGGGAGGGCGGTCGCGAGCTGTGGGGCATCCCCAAGGAACCGGCGACGTTCGACTCCCCCACCTCCGCCCACGACGACCGGGGGCCGATCGCCGGCCTGGCCGTCGCCACCGCGCGCCGGGGGCTCCGGCTGCCGCTGGGGACCTCGACCTGGCAGGTCATGGGCGCGGCCCTGGCCCGCACCCCGTTGCGCGCCACCGCCCGCGTGGCGCCGCTGCGCGCGGCCTGGCAGGTGAACCCGGCGGGTCCGTTGAACTGGCTCCCGGCCCGGCCGCTGGTCAGCGTCGCGCTGACCGGCCTGCGGCTGCGCTTCGGGCCGCGCGCGGCAGGTCCGGGGTGAGCGGTCCCTCCGCAAGTCGAAGATCTCCTACAACAGCGGCTCGTACGGCAGCTACCTCGGCGCCGTCTACGCCACGCTGTTCGCCGACCGCACCGACCGGTTCGTGCTGGACTCCAACGTCGACCCCGGCCGGGTGTGGCACGAGCAGCTGGCGCTGTGGGACCACGGCCTGGAGCCGAGGTTGCGCGACATCGCGGCGTGGCCGGCCGAGCGCGACGCGACGTACCACCTCGGCGCGACCCCGGCGCGGGTCCGGCAGCGGTACCTCGACACCGCCGCCCGGCTGGACGCCGAGCCGGCGCACCACCCGGAGGTCGGGGCCGTCACCGGGAACGTGTTCCGCGGCATGGTCTTCTCGTACAGCTACCACACGGCGCTGTTCCCCGACCTGGCCGACCTGTGGGTGTTCCTGGACCGCGGCGGGCCGGCCCCCGGGGTGTCGCGCCTGTCGTCGGCGCGGGCCGACGTCCCCGCAGGCGGCGTGCCCACCAACGCCGTGCCCACCAACGCCGTACCCACCAACGCCGTGCCCACCAACGCCGTCCCCGCCGACAACGGGCGCGCGTCCCAGCTGGCCGTGTTCTGCGGTGACGCCCGCGCGCCCCGCGACCCGCGCCACTACCGCCGCGAGGTGGCGGCGCACCGGGCCCTGTTCCCGCTGACGGGCGGGATGGGCACGAACGTGTGGCCGTGCGCCTTCTGGACCGACCCGGTCGAACGGCCGGTCGAGGTGACCGGCGAGGGACCCGCCACCGTGCTGATGGTGCAGACCCTGCGCGACCCGGCCACCCCCTACCTCGGCGCGCTGGGCCTGAGGCGGGCGCTGGGCGACCGGGCCCGGCTGGTGACGGTGGACACCGGCAACCACGGCGCGTACGACCCGAGCACGCCGTCCTGCGCGGTCCGCGAGGCGCACCGGTTCCTGGAGACCGGGGTCCTGCCCGCGCAAGACCTGTTCTGCGCGCCGGACCCCGCGCCGGCGACCGGCACCGCGCTGCCCCCGCTGCCGACCGCCGCCCCGCCGGGCTGAGGCGGTTCGCCGGGGTGAAATCGGGTGCGGCCACCGGGGTCCGCCTGCCACCCTCGACCCCGTGCCCACGTTCGAAGACCTGGTGACCGAGGGCGCGGCCGTCCCGACCGAGGGCTGGGACTTCTCCTGGTTCGACGGCCGCGCCACCGAGCAGCGCCCCTCCTGGGGCTACTCGACGCTGATGGCCGGGCGGATGGCGGCAGCCCGCGCGGCGCTCGACGTCCAGACCGGCGGGGGCGAGGTGCTGGCCTCGATCCCGGTCGCCCCGCCGGTGCTGGCGGCCACGGAGTCGTGGCCGCCGAACCTGGCGATCGCCCGGCGCACCCTGGCGGGGGTCGGCGCGACCGTCGTCCACGTCGGGGACCACGACGACCTGCCGTTCCCGACCGACCACTTCGACCTGGTGGTCAGCCGCCACCCGGTGGCGACCCGCTGGGACGAGGTGCGCCGCGTCCTGCGCCCCGGCGGGACCTACCTGGCCCAGCACGTCGGCGCGGGCTCGGTGCGCGAGCTGACCGACTTCATGATGGGTCCCCGGCCCGTCGACCCGGGCCGGAGCGCCCCGTCGATCGCGGCCGGGGCCGAGGCCGCCGGTCTGGAGGTGGTCGACCTGCGGCAGGAGGCGCTGCGGATGGAGTTCCACGACGTCGGGGCCGTGGTCCACTTCCTGCGCAAGGTGATCTGGATCGTCCCCGACTTCACCGTGGCCGCTTACCGGGACCGGCTGGCGGAGCTGCACCGCTTCGTGGAACGCCACGGCCCGTTCGTGGCGCACTCCCAGCGGGTGCTGGTGGAGGCGCGCGAGGTCGGCTGACGGCGGGCCGCGGCGCTAGTGCCAGACCGGCTCGTCCACCTCCACCACCCGGCCGTCCGGGGCGAAGTGCAGGTAGCGGTCGAAGTCGGCGGCGAACCAGCGGTCGTGGGTGATGGCCAGGACGGTGCCGGTGAACGCGCGCAGGCCGTGCTGGAGGGCGTCCGCGCTCGCCAGGTCGAGGTTGTCGGTCGGCTCGTCGAGCAGCAGCAGGGTCGCGCCGGACAGCTCCAGCAGCAGGATCTGCAACCGCGCCTGCTGGCCGCCGGAGAGCTGCTCGAACCGCTGCCGCCACGACGCGGCCAGCTCGTAGCGGGCCAGCGCGGCCATGGCGTCGTCGCGCACCAGGGCGTTGTCCCGCATGACGATGTCGTCGACCGCCCGGCCGCGCAGGTCGGGGCGGGCGTGGGTCTGGGTGAAGTGGCCGGGCGCGACGCGGGCGCCCAGCT
The DNA here is from genome assembly GCF_047689505.1 of Saccharothrix sp. BKS2. Lineage (NCBI taxonomy): Bacteria > Bacillati > Actinomycetota > Actinomycetes > Pseudonocardiales > Pseudonocardiaceae > Saccharothrix > Saccharothrix sp. BKS2. Next base: position 37,677 of record NZ_JAUQOL010000020.1, read on the forward strand.
CCACCGCGCCGGTGTGCGGCACGTCGTCCGCCCCGCCCAGCAGCCGCAGGAACCGCGTCTTGCCCGAGCCGTTGGCGCCGAGCACGGCGACGCGCTCGCCGAACCACACCTGGAGGTCGAACGGACCGGTCAGGCCGGTCAGCGCCAGCTCCGAGCAGGTCAGGGCGCGCTTGCCGGTGCGGCCGCCGCGCAGCCGGACCCGGATGTTCTGCGGACGCGGCGGGCGGCGCGGCGGCCCGGCCTCCTCGAACCTGGCCAGCCGGGTCCGCGCGGCGCGGTAGGCGGAGGACACCGCGTCGTTGCGCGCGGCGGTCTGCCGCAGCACCTGCGCGGTGTCGCGCAGCCTGCGGTGCTCCTCCTGCCAGCGCCTGCGCCGCTCGTCGAGCCGGTCGACGCGGTCCAGCCGGGCCTGGGCGAACGTGGCGAACCCGCCGCCGTGCACCCACACGTCCCGGTCCTCCACGGCCACCACCCGGTCCGCCGCGCCGGCGAGCAGCCGCCGGTCGTGCGAGACCAGCAGGACCGTCTTGCGGGTGGCCCGCAGCCGCTCCTCCAGCCACTCCTTGCCGGGCACGTCGAGGTAGTTGTCCGGCTCGTCGAGCAGCAGCACCCCGTCCGGGCCGCGCAGCAGGGCCTCCAGGACCAGGCGCTTCTGCTCGCCGCCGGACAGGGTGGCCACGGGCCGGTCGGCGACCTCGACCAGCGGCAGGCCGAGCGCGGCGGTGGCGCAGGTGTCCCAGACGACCTCGATGTCGTAGCCGCCGGCGTCGACGTGCTCGGTGATCGCCTCGGCCAGGGCCAGCTGGGTGTCCTCCTCGTCACGCTCGCGCAGCGCGCGTTCGGCCGCCCGGAGCGCCGCCGCGCTGCGCCTGATCCGCTCGGGCGCGACGGCCAGCAGCAGCCCGCCCACGGTGTCGCCGCTGATGAACTGCCGCATGACGCCCACCCCGCCGCTGGTGGCGACCTCGCCCGAGGCCGGTCGCAGCTCGCCGGCGACGAGCCGCAGCAGGGTGGTCTTGCCCGCGCCGTTCGGGCCGACCAGACCGGCCGTGACGCCGTCGCCGACGCGGAACGAGACGCGGTCGAGCAGCACGCGGCCGTCGGGCAGCGCGTAGGTCAGGTCGGACACCTCCACGTGCGGCACCGATTCCCCTAACGTTGGTCCAGCTCTCGAACGTTGGTCGAGAGTGTGAACAACGTACTACTGTGCGTGCCGTGGACGCGAAGGGAAAACCGGCGGGTGGGCGCGGGGGCCGGTCGAGCGGCGTGGCGGGCGGGGTGTGGTTGCGGGAGCCCAGGGCGCACCGGGACGCGCTGACCCTGGACCGCATCGTGGCGACGGCCGTGGACCTGCTCGACGCCGACGGCGTGGCGGGCCTGACCATGCGGCGGCTCGCGGACCGCCTCTCCGTCGCGCCGCCGACGCTCTACTGGCACGTCAAGACCAAGGACGACGTGCTCGACCTGGCCGTGGACGCGATCTTCGCGGAGGTCCCGGTGCCGAGCGGGCCGTGGCGGGGGGCGGTGCGCGCGCTGGTGCTGGCCTGGCGGGCGACCATGCTGCGCCACCCGTGGTCGCCGCCCCTGCTCGGCCGTCCCGCGCTCGGCCCGAACGTGCTGGAGCGCACGGAGTTCCTCCAGGGCGCGCTGGCGTCGGCGGGCTTCACCGGCGCCCACCTGGCCGCCGCCACGCACGGGCTGGCGAACTTCGTCATCGGCTCCGCGCTCACGCAGTCGACCTGGCACAGCGCCGAGGTGCTGGCCGCGGCGCGCGACCACCTCCGGACGCGCGCCGACGCCTACCCGACCCTGGCGGCCAACGACCACCTGGCCGACCAGGACTGGGACGCCCTGTTCGAGCGGGGCCTGGACCACTTCCTGACCGGCCTGGCCGGGGGTCGCTAGAGGGGACCCCCGGCCAGGCCGGTCAGGCCGGTCAGGCCGGTCAGCCGGCCCCGGTGAACCGCGCGAGGCCGTCGAGCAACCGGTCCACCTCGGCGTCCGTCGTGTAGGCCGCGAGGCCGACGCGCAGCCCGCCGGTGTCCCCCAGGCCCAACCAGCGGGAGGTCTCCAGCGCGTAGAAGGACCCGGCGGGCGCGCTGACGCCCAACCCGGCCAGGAAGCGGTGCGCGTCGGCCGCCGGGCGGTCCGCGAAGGTCGCCAGCAGCGTGGGCGTCCGCCGCGCCGCCCGCGACCGCACGATCACCCCGGGCAGCGCGGCCAGCCCCGCCTCGACCCTCTCCCGCAACCGGTCCTCGTGCGCGCCGGCCTCCGCCAGCGACCGCGCCAGGCGCGTGCGCCGGTCGCCCCGCGACGGGACGAGGTCGGCGATGAAGTCGACCGCCGCCGTGCAGCCGGCCAGCAGCTCGTAGGGCAGCGTGCCCAGCTCGAACCGCTCCGGCACCGCGTCCGACGACGGCAGCAGCTTGTCCGGCCGCAGCCGGTCGAGCAGCTCGGGCCGCGCGGCCACGACCCCGCAGTGCGGTCCGAAGAACTTGTAGGGCGAGCAGGCGAAGAAGTCCGCGCCCAGCGCGGTGACGTCGACCGCGCGGTGCGCCGCGTAGTGCACACCGTCCACGTAGCACAGCGCGCCGCGCGCGTGGACCAGCTCGGCGATCGCGGGCAGGTCGGGGCAGGTGCCGATCAGGTTGGCGGCGGCGGTCACCGCCACCAGCCGGGTCCGCTCCGACAGCACCGCCGCGACGTCGTCGGGCGTCAGCTCGCCGGTGGCCGGGTCGAACCCGACCCACCGCACCACCGCGCCGACCGCCTCGGCCGCCTGCACCCACGGCCGCACGTTGGCGTCGTGGTCGAGGCGGGTGACCACCACCTCGTCGCCGGGCCGCCAGGTCTTGGCCAGGGTGCGCGCGAAGTCGTAGGTCAACTGCGTCGCGCTGCGCCCGAACACCACGCCCGTCGGCTCGACGCCGAGCAGGTCGGCCAGCGCGCGGCGGGCGTCCAGCACGATGGAGTCGGCGGCGCGCTCGGCCGCGGTCACCGCGCCGCGGTTGGACAGCGAGGAGGTCAGCGCGTCCCGCACCGCGTCCGCGACGGCGGCGGGCACCTGGGTGCCGCCCGGCCCGTCGAAGTGGGCGGTGCCGGAGGCGAGCGAGGGGAAGCGGCCGCGCACGGCGTCGACGTCGTAGGTCATGGCACCCACTCTCTCCTATTGACATCGAATGGACCTTCGGCCGACCCTATGGAAGCGCTCTCACGAATCGGTCTGGACCAGTTTCGTGAAGGCTCCGCCGCCCGTCCCTGGAACCCCGGGCGGCGGACGAACCCTGCCCTAGGAGTCAAGATGCGCACCCGAACGAAGTTGTTGAGCGCGCTCGTCGCCCTTGCGGCGGCCGGAACCGTGGCCAGTGCTCCGGCGCAGGCCGTCGGTCCCGACCTGCTGCCGCTCACCGTCACCAACAACAGCGGCCGGTCGGAGTCCGTCCACCTCTACGTCCTCGGCACCGACATCCGCCCCGGCGGTCGGCTCGGCCACGTCAACCAGGGCGGCGGCTTCACGCCGTGGCCCGCCGGCTCGAACCCGCCCTCCCCCGCGCCGGACGTGTCGATCCCCGGTCCCCCGCCGGGCGGCAGCGTGACGCTGCGCGTGCCCCGCTTCATCTCCGGCCGCGTCTACATGTCGTTCGGGGAGAAGCTGAAATTCTTCTTGACACCGGACGGCCTGGTGCAGCCCGCGCCGTGGGCGTCGGGCGACCCGAACCACGGCATCCTGTTCGACTGGAGCGAGTTCACCTACAACGACGCGGGCCTGTGGCTCAACAGCTCCCAGGTGGACATGTTCGCCGTGCCGCACGCGGTCACCGTGACCGGCGCGAGCGGCGTGACGAAGAAGACCGGCGAACTGGTCGCGAACGGCCGGGACAACGTGGTCAACGGCATCCGCGGCCAGGCCGGCTGGGGTGGTTCGGTGGTCACCCGGTCCGACGGCACGGTGCTGCGCGTGCTCGCGCCGGGCAAGGCGGCCGACGTGGGCCTGTTCGACCGCAACTACCTCGACCCGTACATCACGCAGGCGTGGAACGCCTACACGTCCAGGACGCTGACCGTGGTGCCCTTCGGCGACCGCCCCGACGTGCGCTACTTCGGCCGCACCTCGGGCAGCACCATGAACTTCACCAACTCCGCCGGGCAGCGGGTGGCGTCGTTCGCCAAGCCGTCCACCGCGAACGTGTGGGGCTGCGACGGCGCGCTGCACGCGCCCAACGACCAGGTGGTCGGCCCGATCGCGCGCACCCTGTGCGCGGCGCTGCACCGCTCCACGCTCGGCGTGATCGACACCCAGCCCGGCGGCGGGCCCGCCGACTTCTACCGCGGCGCGATCACCAACCACTACTCGCGCCTGGTGCACCAGAACATGGTGGACGGCAAGGCGTACGGGTTCGCGTTCGACGACGTGCAGGCGCAGGAGTCCCTGGTGCACGACGGCGACCCGAGGGCGGCGGGGATCATCCTGACCCCGTTCAGCGGTGGCGGCGGCACCACCCCTCCGCCCACCGGCGGCAGCATCGTCAGCGCCTGGCACGGCAAGTGCGTGGACGTGCCGAACTGGAACTTCACCGACGGGCAGCGCCTGATCGTGTGGAACTGCACCGGCGGGACCAACCAGCGGTGGGAGTTCACCGGCGGGACGGTGCGCACGCAGAACGACATGTGCATGGACGTGGCCTGGGGCTCGACCGCGAACGGGGCGGCCGTGCAGGTCGCGCGGTGCAGCGGCAACCCGGCCCAGCAGTTCGTCCTGTCGGCGGCGGGCGACCTGGTGAACCCGCAGGCGAACAAGTGCGTGGACATCGCCGACTGGAACCCGGACAACGACGCGGTGCTCCAGCTGTGGGAGTGCGGGGGCACGGCGAACCAGAAGTGGCGGCGCGGCTAGGTCTTCCGCCGGTCCGCGGTGCGCGAGCGCCGGGGTGAGCGGGGATTCCCGCCCACCCCGGCGCTCCGCTCAGTCCACGGCCTCGTCCTCGGGGTGGCCGTGCGCCAGGGCGGCCAGCACGTCGAGCGCCCTGGTCAGCACCTCGGCGGGAGTGGAGGCCAGGGCCAGGCGGACCGCGTTCGGCGCGTGGCCGGGCACGACCGCGAACGCGGCGGCGGGGGTGACGGCGATGCCCCGCCTCCCCGCGGCGGCCACGAAGGTCTCGGCCCGCCACCGTTCCGGCAGTCGCCACCAGCAGTGGAAGGCGCCCGGGTCGGAGCGGACGTCGAAACCGGCGAGGTGCCGGCGGGCCAGGTGCTGGCGTTGCGCGGCCAGGGTTCGCTTGCGGTCCACCACGGACTCGACGGTGCCGTCGGACATCCAGGTGGTGGCCGCGGTCAGGGCGAAGCGGCCGGCCGTCCAGCCGCCGGAGCGGGCGGCGGCGGCCACGCGGTCGACCAGCTCCGCGGGCGGGACGACGAAGCCCAGGGTCAGACCGGGCGCCAGGCGCTTGGACAGGCCGTCCACCACGGTGGTGCGCTCCGGCGCGAGCGGCGGCAGGCCGGGGCCCAGGAACGCGTAGACGGCGTCCTCGACGACCTGCACGTCCAGCTCCCGCACGACCTCGGCCAGTTCCGCGCGCCGGTGCTCGGGCGCGGTCGTGCCGAGCGGGTTGTGCAGCACCGGCTGGAGGTAGACCGCGCGCACGCCGCCCGCCCGCACCGCCCGCGGCAGCACTCCGGCCTCGTCCACCGGCAGGGGCACCAGGGTGACGCCGAGGCGGGTCGCGATCGCCTTGACCACCGGGTAGGTGACGGCCTCGACGCCGAGCCGCCCGCCCACCGGCACCAGGGCCGCCACCGCGGCGGCGATCGCCTGCCTGCCGTTGCCGGTGAACACCACGCGCCGCGGGTCGGGGCTCCAGCCGCCGCGGGTCATCGTGCGGGCCGCCGCCTCGCGGGCCGGGGCCGTGCCGCGCACGCCGACCGGCGCCATCGCCTCGCCGAACCCCCGGTCGACGAGGTCGTGGAGGGCGGGCGCGAGCAGGTCGGCCTGCTCGGGCAGCACGCAGGTGTTGAACTCCAGGTCCACGCGGGCGTCGGCGGGTTCGGCCAGCGCCGGTTCGGCGGGTGGGGGCGCGGCGCGCACGAACGTCCCCCGCCCGACCTCGCCCACCGCCAGGCCGCGCCGGACCAGTTCGCCGTAGGCGCGGGCCGCCGTGGAGGCGGCGATGCGGTGCGCGCGGGCGAACCCGCGCTGCGGCGGCAGGCGGTCACCGGCCTTGAGCCGGCCGGCCTCGATGTCGCGCGCGATCCGGTCCGCGATGTCCCGGTAGTCCACGGCACCCCACATTGCACCGAGAGCATTGTTTTCATTGCACCGAGATAGTGGCGTTCCTAGGCTGGGGTCGTCAACGGCAACGGGGGTCCTCATGCGGGTGAACGGGCTGGACATCGCCTACGACGACGAGGGCAGCGGCCCGCCGGTGGTGCTGGTGCACGGCCACCCGTTCGACCGCTCGCTGTGGCGGCCCCAGGTCGAGCGGCTCAGCGGGGTGTATCGATTTATCGTGCCCGACCTGCGCGGTTACGGGGAGACGAGGCTCGTGTCCGGCGGGATGGGGGCGATGCCGGACACGACGCCGCTGGGCGTGTTCGCCGACGACCTGGTGGCGCTGCTCGACCGCCTGGGGCTGGAGCGGGTGGTGCTGGGCGGGTTGTCCATGGGCGGGCAGATCGTCATGGAGGTGCACCGAGCCCACCCGGAGCGGGTCGGTGCGCTGATCCTCGCGGACACCTTCCCGGAGGCGGAGACCCCGGCGGGGCGGGAGGCCAGGCGCGCGGCGGCCGAGCGGGTGCTGCGCGAGGGCATGGGCCCTTACGCCGACGAGGTGCTGGACCGGATGATCACCCCGCGCAACGTCCGCGAGCTGCCCGAGGTGGCGGAGCACGTGTTGCGGATGATGCGCGGGACCCCACCCGAGGGCGCGGCCGCCGCGCTGCGCGGGCGGGCGGAGCGGCCCGACTACCTGGGGTCGCTGGCCCGGGTCGCCGTGCCGGCGCTGGTGGTGGTCGGCGCGGAGGACGAGTACACGCCGGTCGAGGTGGCGCGGCGCCTGCACGCGGTGATCCCCGGGTCGACGCTCGCCGTCGTCGACGGGGCCGGTCACCTGCCGAACCTGGAGCGGCCGGAGGCGTTCACCGGGGTGGTGGAGCGGTTCCTCGCGGAGGTGTTCCGGGAGGCGGGCGAGGCAGCGCGGTAGGGCCCGGGGATGTCGGGGCGGGGGAGGTCGGGCCAGGGGTGTTGGGCCAGGGGATGCGAGGCCGGGGAATGCCGGATCAGGGCATCAGGTAACCGGGCATCTGCTGGTGGAACCCGGTCGCCGGGGGCGTCGGCACGGGCTCGAACTGCCCGGACACCACCCAGGCCGCGCCCACGGCGGCGAGCACCGCCGCGCTCGCGACCGCCAGCTTCGCCCGCGAGTGCGCCGGGGCCCTGAGGACCACGGTGCCGGGCTCGACGGCGAGCACCGCCACCGGCCGGGTCGACCCGCGCAGCAGGCGGGCGCACTCGGCGGCGGTCGGGCGCCGGTGCGGGGACAGCGAGGTCATGCGCTTGAGCAGGCGGACGAGGTCGGCGGGCAGGTCGCGCGGGATCTCCGGTTGGCGGTGCAGGCGGGCCACCGCCGCCTCCACCTGGCTGCCCTGGTACTCGCGCCGCCCGGTCAGGCACTCCAGCAGCACCAGGCCGAGCGCGTAGACGTCGGCCGCCGGGCCGACGTCCTCACCGCGCACCTGCTCGGGGGCCAGGTAGGCGGCGGTGCCGACGACCTGGCGGGCGTTGGTGAGCCTGGTCGAGCCGGCCGAGCGGGCCAGCCCGAAGTCGGCCAGGTAGGGGATGCCGTCCTCGTCGAGCAGGATGTTCGACGGCTTCACGTCGCGGTGCACCACGTCGCGTTCGTGCACGTGGGCGAGGGCGTCGGCGAGGGGCGCCCCGAGGTCCCGCGCCTGCTCGGGCGTCAGCGGGCCACCGGCCAACCGGTCGCGCAGCGTGGGGCCGTCGACCAGTTGGAGGACCACGAACGAGGTGCCGTCGCACTCCCCCGCGTCGTAGACGGAGACGAGGTTCGGGTGCGACAGGCAGGCCAGCGTGCGCACCTCGTTGTCGAACCGGCTGCCCGCGACCAGGTCCTCGCCCTGGAACACCTTCACCGCGACGTAGCGGCGCAGCACCACGTCCCAGCCCCGGTGGACCTCGGCCATGCCGCCCGAGCCCAGCTTCCCGGACAAGTGGTAGCGACCCGCCAGCACGCGACCACCGGCACGGTCGGCCACGCGGTCGTCGGTGGGCAGCGACACTGCCTCGCCCCTCACGGTCGACTGGTCCGGACGCGACCGGGTTCCCCTCCGTCGACGCCGACAAACCGGAGAACCGATTCGAGACGCGAACCGGCCATGACCTGCGTCTCACCACCGGACGAGGAGCCCGGACCAGCCCGCGACCGGGGCAGCCACTCCGTCACGGCAGCACAGCGACCCCCGACAACCACCCCCTACCCCGGAACGGTGACCACCGACGGCAGCGGGTCGAGCAGGGCGTCACCGGCTGCCCGCCGCGCGCACGTCGCCTCCCCCGGGCAGCTGCGCAGCAGCTTCACCACCGGCGGCGAGGTGATGCGCAGCGGCGGCTGCGCGGCTCCCCCCGGCCACTGGAGCGAGATCGCCACCGACGACGTGTTGTTGTCGTAGGACTTCTCCACCAGCGAGCGGTCGCCGTTGACCACGTTCAGCACGTCGTACACGCCCGACCTCACCCTGGTCAGGTCGAGCCACTGGAAGTCGACCGCGTACCGGTAGTCGTCGCCGTACCCGACCGAGATGCCCTCGGCCACCTCCAGCGCCTCGGGCGCGTGGTGGCCGCAGCGGTTCTGGCGCAGGTAGTCGGCCAGCGCGCCCTCCGGGGTGCCCGGGTCGTCCGGGCGGTGGGGCAGCGCGTCGTGCAGCGGGTAGCGGTCGCCCAGGCAGAAGCCGGTCTTGCGGTCGGTCACCACCACCCGCCCGTCGGGCGTGCGCAGCTGGAAGTGCTCGAAGTCGAGCAGGTGCCAGTGGGTGTGCGACGGGGCGGGCTCGTAGTACAGGGTCGCCGGGATCGGGTTCTGCGCCTCCGCGTACGACCCGGGGATCTTGCCGTCCACAGAGGACTGGAAAGCCTGCCGCGCGGTCATGGTCGGCTCCTCGGCGCGCGCGCGGCTGCCGTAGATGAGCAGCGGCCCGTCCCCGACGTTGTCCGCGGCGGTGGTGAAGCGCAGCCGGACCGCCTCGCCCGCGCTCCCGCACGGCCCGGTGGGCGCCTCCGCGTCGGCGACCACGCACACGTCCCAGTCGGTGCAGCCCGCCGGGTCGCCGGTCTGCCCGCCCGCGCACCCGACCGGCGCCTGCCTCAGGTCGGGCAGGAGGTGCGCGTCGCCGGCCCGCGCGTTCGACGGCCCCATGAGCGCCACGACGAGCACCGCCGTGGCGAGCAGGGGCACGTGTCTGCGCATTTCTCCTCCTGTGTTCGGGGGGATGGACGGATTCGTCCACTTGAGAACCTAGTGACATACCCCGACAAACCGGCTACACACCGGCCAGGTTCACTCGATCGACTGAGACACAAGGGAAATCGACCACCGGGACTCTAACCTTCTCCGCGATCGCGCCCCGGCGCGGCGTCCGCGACTGGAGGTGGGTCAGATCGACACGGGAGCCCCCGGAGCCGTCACGCTGGTGTGCGGGACGAGGCCAGAGCTGATCAAGCTGGCCCCGTTGATCCGCCTGCTCGGGCAGGCGGCCACCGTCGTCTACACCGGGCAGCACTACGACACCGCGATGTACCACCGGATCCGCCGCGACATCGGGTGCACCGGCCGGTTCCACGAGCTGGCGGTCGGCGGCGCGCGCCGGGGCGCGCAGCTGGGCGCGGCGGTGGCCGCGGTCGACGGGCTGCTGGCGCAGCACCCGACGCGGGCGGTGGTCGTGCAGGGCGACACCACCTCCGCGCTCGCGGGCGCGTTGGCCGCCAACGCCAACGAGGTGCCCCTGGTGCACGTCGAGGCGGGCCTGCGCAGCTACGACCGGGCGATGCCCGAGGAGCACAACCGGGTGGCCATCGACCACCTCGCCGACCTGTGCTGCGCGCCGACCCCGCTCAACCGCACCAACCTGCTCGCCGAGGGCGTGCCCGACGAGCGCATCGCGATCACCGGCAACACCGTGGTCGAGGCGCTCGTGGCCGCGCTGCCCGGCCGCGAGGAGGAGGACGTCGTGCTGGCCGCGCACGAGCTGCGGCCGGACGGCTACGTGCTGGCCACCGTGCACCGCCCGGAGAACGTGGACGACCCGGCGAACCTGGAGACCATCCTGCGCGAGCTGCTGCGGCTGCCGCTGCCGGTGGTGCTGCCGCTGCACCCGCGCACGGCCAAGCGGGTCGAGGGCTTCAACCTGGGCGGGCTCCTGGCGGGCCTGCGGGTCGTGGAGCCGCAGGCGTACCCGGCGTTCCTCGCCCTGGCCCGGCACGCCGCGGTGGTGGTCTCCGACTCCGGCGGCATCCAGGAGGAGGTGAGCGTGCTCAAGCGGCCCGTCGTGGTGGTGCGCCGCAGCACCGAGCGGCCGGAGATCGAGGGCACGTTCGGCACCCTGGTGGCGCCGGGGGCGGGGGTGCGCGCCGAGGTGCTGCGGTGGCTGGACGACGTGCCCGGCCACCGGGAGCGGCTGGAGCGCATCCCCTCCCCCTACGGCACCGGCTCGCCGTCGACCCGGATCGCCGCGGCGCTGCGGCGGCTGGTCGGCGACGAGCGGGTGCTCAGCCCGGAACGGGTCTTGGTGCCCCCGCCGGCGTCGCGACCACGCGGTTCGCGAGTCCCACACTCGAATTCCAGCTCGTGACGTCCGGGTAGACGTGGGCGGTGGTCGCCAGCAGCAGCGGGGTGCCGGCGACCACCACCGGCGGCCGCCGCGCCAGGTAGCCCAGCGGGTACACCGGTTCCACGAACGGCGCCCGGAACACGCGCACGTCCTCCACGTCCTCGCGGCCCAGCCCGGGGTGCAGGGCCAGCAGCTGCGCGGTCCACCGCTCGGCCACCGCGGCGTCGTCCTCCGCGAACAGCGCGGAGCCGCGGTCGGTGTAGCGCATGGCGTAGACCAGGTGGCGGCCGGCGTAGGGCTCCACGCCCGCCAGCGGGGTCATCTGGACCAGGCCGTCGAAGTCCGTGCCGGAGCGCACCACGGGCGTCCAGTAGTGGCCCGACAGCGGGCGGCGCAGGAAGAACAGCGCGTTGACCACGCCCTGGTACGGCAGCTCCACCTCGGGCAGGCGGGGCGCGAGGTCCTCGTCGGCGACCTGCCGCAGCTGGGGCAGCGGCAGCGTGGAGATCGCCCGGTCGGCGGTGAGCACCTCGCCGGGCAGCTCCAGCCGCACGCCGTCGCCGACGCCGATCCGCCGCACCGGCGCGTCGAGCCGCACCACGCCGCCGTGGTCCTCGATCGAGGCCCTCAGCGCGTCCACGACGGCCCGGTAGCCGCCCTCCGGGTAGCCGCGCACCGAGACCGCGCCCTCGCGCCCCAGGCGCTGCCACAGGTACAGCGCGGGCACGTCGCCGAAGCGCGCGCCGAACTTCGCGCCGAACAGCGGCGCCAGCAGCAGCTCCCACACGCGGTCGCCGTACAGGCCGCGCAGCCAGTCCTCGGTCCGGACGGCGTCGAGGTCGCGGCCGCGGCCCAGGCGGCGCAGCAGCAGCGTGACCACGCCGAAGCGCACCCGGTCGGGGAGGCCCAGCGGGGTGAAGCGCAGCAGGTCCAGGGCCGTGTTGAACGCGTGGTGGCGCCCGGCGACGACCATGCCCATCCGGGTGCGTGACCACCTGATCGAGGACCGCAGGCCGAGTTCGTCGAGCAGGCCGAGCAGGTGCTCGTCGGAGGGCATCACGCAGTGGTAGAACCGCTCGACCCACCGGTCGCGCCACGGGAAGAACGTGCCCAGGCCGCCGAGCCGGTCGCTGCCCTCCAGCAGGGTCACCCCGGTGCCCGAGCGGGCCAGCCGGTGCGCGGCGGCCAGGCCGCAGATCCCACCGCCGACGACCGCGACGTGCTCGCCCGCCCGGGGCGCGGCGGCCATCACAGGGCCCGGTGCGGCGCGGGCGCGAGGCGGTCGCGCGCCAGCAGCTTCAGGTACTGCCCGACGGTCCGGGCGATGCGGATCTTGCTCGCGCCCTGCTTGCGGTCGTACCGCAGCACCAGCGGCACCTCGGTCACCACCGGGCGGCAGTGCCGCAGCTTCAGCAGCAGCTCCACCATGCAGGCGAACCCCCGCTCCTCGATCAGCCGCTCGCCCCAGTGGCGGGTGGCCCGCGCGAGCAGGTCCGCCCGGTAGGCGCGGAACCCGCTGGTGAAGTCGCGCACCCCCTCGACCCGCACCAGGCGCCGGAACAGCACGGCCGCGCCGCGCGAGAGCAGCCGGCGCAGCGGGGGCGCGGTGGCGTCGTCGCCGCCGTCGACGAAGCGGGAGCAGATCACCACGTCCGCGCCCGCGTCGATCTCCGCGCGCAGCCGGCGCAGCAGGTCCGGGTCGTGGGTGTCGTCGGCGTCCATCACCACGACGAGGTCGGACCCGGCGGCCTCCGCGAGCACGGCGCGCAGGCCGGACTGGACGGCCTGGCCGAGCCCGAGGTTCACCGGGTGGCTGACGAGCCTGAGGTCCAGGCCGGGCACGCCGGCGGCGACCACCTCGGCGGTGCCGTCGGACGAGCCGTCGTCCACGACCCAGGCGGTGAGCCGTTCGGCGAGGGCGACGTCCGCGAGCCGGCGCAGCAGCGGCGGCAGCGACGCGGCCTCGTTGTAGGCGGGCAGCACGACGTGGGCTCTGGCGCTGGTGCCGCGGCCGGGGGAAAGGGCCGGTGCGCCCTGTTCCGACGTGGTGCGCACGGCGCCTTCATCGACGGTCAAAGGGCCCCATTTCACTGGATGTCGGATGTCGGGTCAGAATTATTCGCCTGCGTGTCCCGACCCGATCCGGCCACCCCGGGCTTTCCGGGCGGGGCGGCGGGGCGAATTCGCCGGTGCCCGACCGACCGGCTCTGACCGAGAAGAGGAAAAGCGGTTCCCGAAAGAGTGAACTAATCCAAGGAAGGCGCACTGAATTTACACCGAGTGACTAGCGCTTCCCCGTTCGACTGGTCTCGAACGGGTGACCAATATCGAGTTCATGGTGGAGAGGACGACGTCCTGATGTGGTGTGGCGTGTGCGGCACGCCCGCGGCCCCCGGCCCGGGCGGTCCGCGGTGAACGGGGTGGGGGTGAACGGGCTGCGCTCGGCGGCCACCCGGCCCCCGGCGTCGCGGCGGCGGGGGCCGAGGCCGCGCGAGTCCTCGTGGTCGGACCTGCTCCGGCGGGTGAACGCGGTGGCGGTGCTGCTGGTCGCGGTCGACGCGGGCGCGGTGGCGCTCGCGGTCGCGCGGTGCCGCCCGGACTGGTGGTGGGCCGCGGTGGTGGCGGCGGCGCTGCTGGGCGCCCGCGCCGCGGGCCGGCTGTACCGGCGGCGGCTGTGGCTGTCCTGGCTCCAGGACCTGCCCCGCTCGCTCGGCGCGACCGCGCTGGCCTTCGCCCTGGTCACCGGGGTCGGGCTGGTCGCGGACGAGCCCGCGCTCGCCGCCCAGCGATCGGTGCTGGTCTTCGCCGCGGCCGGCGAGCCCGCGCGGCTGGCGGTGTTCGCGTTCGGCCGCTGGTGCCGGCGCCGGTTCCACCGCTGCGACCGGGCGATCGTGGTCGGCGCGGGCAAGGTCGGCGTCGACCTGGTCGGCGCGATGCTCGCGCACCCGGAGTTCGGCCTGCGGCCGGTCGGGTTCGTCGACCCGGAGCCCGCGCTCGACCCGGCCGCGCTGCCGGTCGACCTGCTGGACGGGGACCTGGCCGACGCGATCAGCCGGTTGGGGGTGGGCACGGTGGTGCTGGCGTTCTCCCGCGCCCGCGAGTCGTCCGTGGTCGACTCGGCCATCACCGCCCACCGGCTGGGCTGCACCACCCTGGTGGTGCCCCGGATGTACGAGCTCCACCAGGACGGACCCGACGTCGAGCGGCTGCGCAGCTACCCGCTGATGCGGCTGGGCACCGCGCCGACCAGCAGGCCGAGCTGGTGGGTCAAGCGCGGCATGGACGTGCTGCTGGCCGCCGGCGCGCTGGTGGCGCTGTCGCCGGTGATCGCCCTGTGCGCGCTGGCCGTGCTGCTGGAGAGCGGGCGGCCGGTGATCTTCCGGCAGGTCCGGATCGGGATGGATGATCAGCCTTTCGTGCTCTACAAGTTGCGCAGCGTGAGAATGCTGGGCGAAGACGATTCCCAAATCACCTGGTCGGTGACCGGAGATCGCCGGGTCGGACCAGTCGGACGATTCCTGCGCAATTCGTCCCTGGACGAACTGCCCCAGTTGTGGAACATCATCCGGGGCGACATGTCGATCGTCGGCCCGCGCCCGGAAAGGCCGGGTTTCGTGCGCGAGTTCTCCGCGATCCACGAGCTGTACTGGGCCCGGCACCGCGTTCCCACGGGATTGACCGGGCTGGCGCAGGTGCACGGCCTCCGGGGCGACACCTCGATCGTCGACAGGTCCCGGTACGACAACTACTACATAGCGAACTGGTCCTTGTGGCTGGACGTCAAGATCCTGTTGCAGACGGTGGGTGAGCTGCTGTGCCGAAGGGATCGCTGATCCGGCGGGCGCGCCGGGCGGCGGGGCTGCTGTGCGCCGCCGCGCTGCTGCTGGCGGGCTCGGGCTGCACCGTCGACTCCGCCACCGGCCAGGTCGGGGGCAGGCCCCCGGCGGACCCTCTGGCCCCGCCGCCCAAGCCGCTCGCGCCGTGCGCCTGGTGGTACGGCATCGGCGAGCCGCCGAGCGCGGTGGAGCTGAAGTTCGCCGCCCAGCACTACGACCTGGTGGTGCTCAACGCGACCGAGACCAAGGCCCTGCGCCGGCTCAAGAAGCTGAACCCGGACATCAAGGTGCTGGTCTACAAGGACTTCTCCAGCGCCCGCAACTACCCCGGCGCGGTCATCGGCGACGACGACGCGCCGTTCCTGCCCAGCGGCGTCGGCTACTTCGCCGCCCAGCGGCACAACCCCCAGTGGTTCGCGGTGGACACGGCGAACCACCGGATCGAGTGGAAGCCGTACCCGAAGCACTGGCAGATGGCGGTGTGGGACCCCTCCTACCAGAAGGCGTGGACCGAGGCGGTGACCACCGAGCTGGTGCGCGAGGGCTGGGACGGGGTGCTGGCGGACAACGACTTCAGCTCCCTGCGCTACTACTCCTCGGCGGTCGTCAAGGGCGCGGAGGACGCGGCCGAGTCCGACCGGATCATCCGCGAGGGCCTGGACGCGTTCCTCACCACGGCCGGCGACGCCCTGCAGAAGGCGGGGAAGATGCTGGTCCCGAACGTGTCCGAGTCGCACCTGACGGCCGGGCGCTGGTCGGCGCACTCCCGCTACCACGGCGCGATGGAGGAGAACTTCGGCCTCCGCGACACCGGCACGGGCGAGCTGCTCACCTTCAAGGGCAACGAGTGGAAGGAGCTGCGCTCGCAGGCCGCGCTCGGCGAGACGTGGCTGCTGCTGATCACGCACACCAGGAGCGAGCGGGAGGAGCGGGTCGGCTACGCCACCGCGGCCCTGCTGGCGAGCCCGTACACCTGCTGGAGCGGGGCGACCACCAAGGACTACCGCCACCCGGACTGGTCGGACTACCAGGAGGCCGAGCTGGGCGAGGCGGTCGAGACCGCGAACCGGCTGCCCTCCGGGGTGTGGGACCGCCGCTTCACCGGCGGGTACGTGGCGGTCAACCCGACCGGGCAGAAGGTCGTGGTGACGCCGCCGGCGGGGCTGGTGGACCTCGACACCGGGGACCCCGTGCCCGCGACCGTCGAGCTGGCCGCCGCCGACGCGCTGGTCCTGGTCAGGCCGCCGGCCCAGGAGACCACGACCACCCGGCCGGACCCCACGACGACCACCGACCCCGCCACGACGACGCCCGCGACCACGCCCACCGACGCGCCGACCTCCGAGGTCCCGGCCACCGAAGGCCCGACCTCCGCGGACCCGACCACGACCCCGCCGACGACCGACACGACCACCGAGGCCCCGACCACGACACCCACGCCGGGCTGACCCCGGGTGGCGTTCGTCGCGGTCGGGGCACCCCCGTCCGGCGAACGCCACCCGAGGTCAGCCCCCGGGCCGCCCCAGCACCTCGCGGTACAGCGCGAGGTGCCGACCGGCGCACACCCCCGGCGCGAACCGCTCCCGCGCCCGCTCCGCCAGCTCCCGCCCGGTCCGCCCCGGGTCCGGGTCCTCGAACAGCGCCCGCAGCCGGGCCGCGAGCTGCGCCACGTCACCGGGCGCGGCCAGCCGGCCCGCGTCGCCGAGCATGTCCGCCACGCCGCCGGTGTCCGTGGCGACCACCGGCTTGCCCGCCGCCATCGCCTCGGCCACCACCAGCGGCTGCTGCTCCATCGTGGACGGCAGCACCAGCGCGTCGTGCGCCCGCAGCAGCTCCGGCACGTCGGGGCGGAACCCGAGGAACCGCACGCGCCCGCCCAGCCGCCCCGCCAGCACCTCCGCCCGCGCCCGCTCCGGCCCGTCCCCGACCACCGCCAGCGTCGCGTCCGCGGGCATCACCCCGGGCACGGCCAGCGCCTCCAGCAGCGTCGCCACCCCCTTGCGCGCCACCAGCAGCCCGACGAACACCAGCCGCCGCACCGGGCCGGACGGCGGGTGCGGCCGGGCCGCGCCCACGCAGTTGTCGATGTGCGCCAGCCGCCGCGCGGGCACCCGCAGCCGGGAGCTGAGGAACAGCCCCATCGCCCGCGCCGGCACCACGGTCCGGTGCACCGCCCGCGCCACCACCGCGTCGGCGGCCAGCACGGTCCGCGTGTACGGCGACGGGCCGGGCGCCCGCGCCACCCCGCGGAACCACGCCTCGCCCACGTCGTCCGGCACGCCGTGGTAGGTCTGCACCACCCCGCACCGCGCGCGCAGCCCCGCCACGACCAGCCCGGCCGCGACCAGCCCGGAGCGCCGGTCCTGCGCGTGCACCACGTCGGGCCGCCAGGCCAGCAGCGCCGCCCGCGCCCGGCGCCCGGCGCGCACGTCCGACTTGCCCCCGACCTCCACCCGCTCGTGGTTCCCGCCCAGCAGCTCGGCCCCGCGCCGGGGCACCGGCCCGAACACCCGCACGTCCGCCTCGCCCGAGTCGAGCAGGGCCCGCGCGAGCCGCACCGCCACCTCCACCGGCCCGCCGCCGTCCTGGGTCAGCAGGTACGCCACCCTCAGCCGCTCACCCACGGTCCACCAGCTTCTCCACCAGGGTCGTGACCTGCTCGTTCGCCTGCCTGCGGTCGAACAGCAGCTCGACCCGCCGCCGCCCGCGCCTGCCCTCCGCGTCGACCGACGCGGTGTCGAGCAGCCGGGCCGAGATCGCCGCCGCCAGCCCGGCGACGTCGCCGACCGGCAGCACCGCCCCGGCCGAGCCGAGGGCCTGCCGCACCCCGCCCACGTCGAACGCCACCACGGACCGGCCGCACGCCATCGCCTCCAGCGGCACCAGCGCCATCCCCTCCGCCCGCGACGGCAGCACCACCACGTCCGCCGCCGCGTAGAAGTCGGCGGTCTCGTCGTCGTGGCCCCACCACCGCACCGACTCGTCCAGGAACGCGGGCCGCCAGCGGTGCCCCATCGGCCCGTCCCCGACCAGCACCAGCCGGGCGTCGGGCACCGCGGCCAGCACCGCGGGCCACGCCGAGAGCAGCAGGTCCTGGCCCTTCAGGTGGGTCAGCCGGCCCACGCACACCGCGGTGGGCCGGTCCGGCAGCCCCAGCCGCCACCGCGCGGCCAGCCGGTCGCTCGGGCGGAACCGCTCGGTGTCCACCCCGTTGCACACCACCTCGGCCGACCCGCCGATGCCGGCGACCCGCCCGACCACCAGCTCGTCGTCGCTCACGCACACGAGCTGGTGGGTCCACCGCGAGCCGAACCGCTCCCACCACCGCGACGCGCGCCCCAGGAACCCCTGGGCCGTCTGGAACGACCACAGGTGCGGCTGGAACAGCGTCGGCCGCCGCCCGCGCAGCACGAGCCGCCCGGCCAGGCCGGCCTTGGAGCTGTGCAGGTGCACCACGTCCGGCGCCAACCGCCGCAGCACGCGCCGCAGCCGGAACGCCTCGGCTACCACCCCCGGTCCGGGTCGGCGGCCGGCCCGCCACTCCTCCACCCGCAGGCCCGCGCCCCGCGCCCGCGCGGCCAGCGGCCCCGGCGGGCACACCACGGTGACCTGCCACCCCCGGTCCCGCTGCGCGCGCGCCAGGCCCAGCACCACCGCCGCCACGCCCGCGGTCACGGGTTGGCTCACGTGCACGACCTTCACCGCCGCACCCCCCGCAGCACGTCCCGGTTCACGCCCACCACGACCGCACCGCACACCGCCACCAGCACCACCCCCTGGATTCCCGCGCCCGCCACCGAACCGGGCGGCCCGAACACCTCACCGGCCGGCCACACCACCAGCGCGGCGCACCCGGCCGCCGCCACCACCCCCGCCGCGCCGCGCGCCAGGGACCGCGCCGGCGGGGTCAGCCCCCGGCGCGCCAACGCCCGCCACGTCACCGGTACCAGCACCCACGCCGCCACCGCGTGCACGAGCGACACCGCCACCACGCCCCGGGCGGTGAACAGGACCAGGCCCGACACCAGCAGGAGCAGGTGGGTCACCTCCAGCGCCAGGTAGCGGCGCGCGTGCCCGGTGGCCTTGAGCACCTGGTACCAGACGTGCAGCAGGCTGATCCCCAGGCCGTACAGGCACAGCAGCGCCAGCGGCAGCGCCGCCGGGGCCCACCTCGCGCCGAACACCACGACCCGGTCCGCCGACACCGCCACCACCGCGTACAGGCCGCCGGTCAGCGCCAGCACGGCCAGCGTGAACCGACCGACCACACCGGACAGCTCCCTCCCCTCGCGCAGCAGCTCCGCGCACAGCGGCAGCAGGACACCGCCCAGCACCACCGCCACCAGGATGTAGGGCACCCAGGCGATCCGGTACGCCAGCGAGTACGCGCCGACCGCCTCGGCGCCCAGCACCCGCGCCACGGCCAGGTAGTCCACGTTGATCAGCAGCACCGCGACCAGCGCGCCCGGCCCGACGACCGCGATCCAGCGCAGCGACTCGCCGGCCGCCGCCGCGTCCCACCCCGGCCGCACCCGCACCCCGACCAGCACCGCCAGCAGCGGCGCGGACACCGCCGTGCACAGCAGCCCCAGCACCGGCGCGTACGGTCCCGCGCCGCCCACCGCGAGCGCGATCGCCACCGCCGCGCCGAGCACCGCGCCCCCGGCGTCGGGCAGCAGCCTGCGCCGGAAGTCCAGGTCCCGGTGGAGCAACCCCATCTGCACCCCGGCCACGGCCGAGAACGGCAGGCTCAGCGCCGCCAGCCGCACCAGCGGCGCGGCCCCCGGCGCGTCCAGCGCCCGCGCCACCTCGTCGGCCGCCGCCACCAGCACCAGCGCCGACACCGCGCCCGCGCCCGCGCTGAGCACCAGCAGCGTGCCCGCCACCCGGCGCGGGTCGCCCGCGGTGCGGCTGATCACGTCGTACACGCCCATCGACTGCACGACCTGCCCGATGTTCACCAGCGCCACGGCCAGCGCGACCAGCCCCAGCGCCCCGGGGGTGAGGAACGCCGCCAGCACCAGGGTGACCGCCACCTGGCTGCCCTTGCTGACCACGTTCACCAGGAATAACCAGAGCGAACCGCGCACCGCCGCGTCGTTGGTCACGGTCGTCCGCACCGGGCCTTCGAGGCGAACGCCACCAGCAGCGCCCACGCCAGCACGACCGCCACGCCGTCCAGGGTCACGTCGGCCCGCGCGCCCAGCACGTCCCGGACCGCGAGGCCGACGAAGTGCAGGTGCGCGAACGGCACCGCCACCAGCAGCAGCGCCAACCCGACCGGCCGCCAGGCCCGCTCCCGGCGGCGCGGCCACCACACCACCGCCACCGCCACCAGCGCGGGCACCGCGATGAGCACGTCACCGGGCTGGTGCACCACCGCGACCGCCACGGCCAGGCACGTCAGCAGGTCGGCCGCGGCCGGCGCGCCCGCCCGGTCCAGCCGGCGCGCCGGCACCGCGCTCACCGCGAGCGCGGCCACCAGCACCACCACCTCCGCGCCCGGCGGCGACCAGCCGGTGAGCCGGAAGAACACGGCCGCGAGGTCGATGCGTTGGGACGTCGGGGAATCCACCGCGCCGTAGGGGGTGTGGGCGGCGTGCGCGAGGTTCGCCGCGACCGCGTCGAGGAACGCGCCCGGCCCGCCGCGCGCCACCAGCGGCACCACCACGACCAGGCTCGCCACCGCCGCCACCGCCGTGCCGGTCAGCGCGACCCGCCGCGAGCCCCGGGCGAACAGCAGCAGCGCCAGCGGCAGGCCGAACTGCGGCTTCAGCCACGCCAGCGCGAGCGCCACCGCCGCCCACCGCGGGTGCCGGTCGCGCCACCGCAGCGCGCCCGCCGCGCCGACCGCGATCAGCGGGTTGACCTGGCCGACGTACAGCTGGGCCTTGCCCACCTGGCTGAGCACCAGCAGCGTCGCGACCACCGCCGTGCCGACCGCCAGGGGCGCGTGCGGGCGCAACCGGCCCGCCGCCAGCACCGCCAGCAGGACCAGGAGCACCAGCGAGGCCAGCGCGAACGCCACCGCGCCCACCCGGTACCCGGGCAGCGCGAACGGCAGGTGCAGCACCAGGTGGTAGGGCTGGTAGAGGTTGAAGTTCTGCCGCACCGGCCAGTGCGCGAACATCTCCGCCGGGTGGTAGGGGTTGCCGCCGTCGAGGAACTCGCGGATCGGGAAGTACAGCGCGTCCCGGAAGTCCTGCATCCGCTCCTCGGCCGCGTTCGCGGCCGTCGGCGTCGGCGCCTGCCACGCGGGCCGCAGCGCGCGCCACGCGCCTACGACACCCGCCAGGCCCACCAACCCGACGAGCAGCAGGTGCCCGCGGGCGGCCCGCGTGCGCAGCGCGGTCACGCCAGCACCACCCCGACCACGGTCGTGGGGGCGGGCAGCGCGCCGACCACGGCGGCCAGCTCGTCGTGCCGGCCCCGGTCCCGGGGTGCCAGCGCGATCAGCGCGTCGCCGTCGGCGGGCTCACCGGTCTTGTCCGGCAGCTCGGCGGCCAGCGCCTCGGCGCGCCCGGTGAGCTCCGGCACCACGGCCACCACGCGCGCCGGCCGCGCCGCCGCGCCGCACAGCACGGCCAGCCGCCGCACCAGGTCCGGGTCGTCGTCGTCCAGCACCGCCACCGGGTGCCGCACCCCGCCCGCGGCCAGCGCCGCGCGCACCCGGTCACCCGCGCGGGTGCGCCGCAGGTGCCCGAACGCGTAGGCGCCCAGGCCCGCGACCACGCCCGCGACCAGCGCCAGGCCGAACGCCAGCGGCCGGTCCGGCGCGACCCGCCTGGTCTCCGGCCGGTCGAGCAGGCGGAGGCGGGCGGCGGGGGCCAGCAGGTCGGCGTCCACCACGGCCCGCGCGATCAGGTTCACCGCCTCGCTCGCCTGGTCGGCGGTCGGCGCGCGCACGGACAGCCGGGCCAGGCCGGAGGCGGGCACCAGCTCGACCGAGACGCGCCCCGCGAGGTCCGCCGGCGCGATCCCGACCGCCTCGGCGGGGGCGCGCAGCACCGAGGGGCTGCGCGCCACCTCGACCAGCGCGGGCAGCGAGAGGGCGACGACCTCGCCGAACTGGGCGGGCCCGTCGGAGGCGACCGGTCCGGCGAGCAGGCCCACGCGGCTCTCGTGCTCCTCGCCGCGCACCTCCACGAACAGCACCACCGCCGCCGCGACGAGCACCGCCACGCCGACGGCGGTCAACGCCGGGCGCCACGGGGCGAGGCGGGTCAGGAGACCGGTCACCGCTCGTCGCCGATCGCGGTGCGCAGCAGCTCGTCGTAGGAGCGCATCAGCGCGTCCGGGTCGTGCACGCGACGCACCGACGCGCGTCCCTCCGCGCCCAGGTCGGCCCGGACGCCGGGGTCGTCGAGCAGCCGGCGCAGCGCCTCCGCCGTGGCCCCGGGGTCGCGGGGCGGCACCACGATCCCGCCACCGCCGGCCAGGGCCTGGCGCACGCCGTCCACGTCGGTCGCCACCACCGGGCGACCGGCGGCCAGCGACTCCAGCACGGCCAGTGGCATCCCCTCCCAGTCGCTGGTGAGCACGGTGACGTCGGCGGCGGCCAGCAGGTCGGGCACGTCGCAGCGGTTGCCCAGGAACCGGACCCGGTCGGTGATGCCCAGGTCGGCCGCCAGCTTCTCCAGCACGTCGCGGCGGCTGCCGTCGCCGGCCAGCCACAGCACCGCGTCCGGGTCGAGCCTGGCCCACGCCTCCAGCAGCACGTCGTGCCGCTTCTGGGGTTCCAGGCGGGCCGGGCACAGCGCGACCGGCACGTCCCGGCCGACGCCGTGCACCGCGCGCACGACGGCCCGGTCCACCCTCTCGGCCTGCGGGAACACCGCGTTCGGGATCACCACCGGGTCGGGGACGCCCGCGGCGCGCAACCGGTCGGCGGCGGCGTCGGCGACCGCCACCACGGTGCGGGAGGTGCGCCGGAGCACGCGCGCGGCGCCCGCGTAGTCCGCGTCGGACACGCCGTGGAAGACGGTCAGCAGCGGCAGCCGGTGGGGCAGCGCGGCGAGCCGGGTGACCAGGCTCGCGGACACGTTGTGGGCCAGCACGACCTCGGGCCGGAAGCTGCCGATCGCGGCCCTGGTCGCGGTGGCGGCGCGCAGCACGCCGGCGGGCCTGCGGCGCGCGACCGGCACGGTGAACGTGGGCACGCCCAGCGCGCGCAGCGCCTCGGCCCGGTGGCCGCCGCCGCTCGCGACCGCCGAGTGCCAGCCGAACCGCCCGCCGGCGCGGGTCATCCCGACGACCAGGGCTTCGGCGCCCCCGGTCCCCATCTCACTGATCACGTGGAGCACACGCAAGGTAGCTCGTTCTCCTCAGGCGCAGGTCGGCCGCGGCCACGACCGCGACCAGGGACCACAGGGGCAGGTAGTACTGCTGGGACAGGAAGGCCGAGGCGACCGCGACGGCGATCAGGCTCGCCTGCACGGCGACGACCGGCGCGGGGTCGGTGGTGGTGCGCAGGACGCGTTCGGCGGTGACCGCGGTGAGCGCCAGCAGCGCGGCGAACAGCGCGAAGCCGGGCAGGCCCAGCTCGGCGGCGACCTCCAGGTACATGTTGTGCGCCACCGGGGACTGCTCGTCGACCTCGGCGTTGTGGGAGGCGGCGGGGTAGCCGGCGCGGAAGCCCCCCGGACCGACGCCCAGCACCGGGTGCTCGGCGACCAGGCGGGCGGCGGCCTGCCAGCGCAGCTCGCGGGTGTCCACGTTGGTGCCCGCGATGTGGGTCTTCTCCTGGAAGGCGCGGTCGAGCGCGGGACCGGCCGCCAGCGCCGCGGCGCCGACGAGCAGCGCCAGCGCGGCCGCTCCGGCGAGCAGGGCGCGCGGCGGGACCGCGCGGCGGGCCACCAGCCACGCCGCGGCGGCGGTGAGCGCGAGCGCGCCGCCCCGGGAGAACGTGGCCGCCGCGCCCGCGGCGAGGGTGGTGGCGACCAGCGCGAGCCCGGCGGTCGCGGCCCGGCCGCCCGCCCGGGGCCGCAGGGCGACCAGCAGCGGGAGCGCGGCGACCAGGAAGTAGGCCAGGTCGTTGGGGTCCTCCAGCGGGCCGCTGGCGCGGGTCTCCCCCGCCACGAACAGGCTGTGCAGCGCGCCCGTCGCCGCCACGACCGCGCCGGCGACCGCCGCGCCCAGCACCCACCGCGGCGGGGCCTCGCGCGCCACCACGTCCACCAGCACGGTGGTGAGCAGGAGGAACGGGAGCCAGCGGAGGGCGTACTCGGCCGTGTAGGTGCCGCCGGCGTGCAGCGCCGAGGACGCCAGCAGCACCACCGCCAGCAGCCCGAGCAGGGCGTGGAGGGGGTGCGGCGCGGGGGGCGTGCGGTGCCGGACGCGCACCGCGGCCCAGGTGAGCACCAGGAGCACGGGCGGGAGCTTGGCCAGCTGGCCGTGCCACTGGAGCAGGTAGCCCTCCAGGGGGGCGGCGAAGGCGGTCGCGCAGGCGAAGGCCCGCAGGAGGGCGGTGGCCAGGGGGCCGGTCGGCGAACCGGTGGCGGGGAGTTCGGCGGCCGGGCGGGCGGCGGGCGAGGACCCGGCCGGCGAGAGCCCGGCCGGCGGAGACCCGACCGGCGGCAAGCCTGCCGTCGAGGGCCCAGCCGTCGAGGGCCCAGCCGTCGAGGGCTCGGCCGTCGAGGGCTCGGCGGCCGAGGGTTCGGCGGCCGGGCGGCCGGCGGCGAGCGGTCCGGTCATCCGGACCGCGCCAGCAGTGCGGCGTCGCGGTCGGGCAGTCCCGCCAGGCGGCGCACGTGCTCCCCGGTGCCCACCACCTCGAAGTGCCGGCGCAGCACGTCGAGCACCCAGCCCAGGAACTCGACCTTGCGGGCCCCCGGCACCGCCATGCCGGGGAAGAACTCCAGGCCCGGCGCCTCGGCCGCGCCCAGCACGTCGGTGGGGTGCAGCAGCAGCGACGGCTGCACCCCGCGCGCCCGGCACAGCCGCACCGCGGTGGTGAAGTAGCCGCGGGCCAGGCGCGGTGAGAGCTGGTGCAGCTGGAGCAGGTAGGAGCCGTGGACGGGCACCCTCAGCAGCGGCATCGTGGTCACCGGCAGCTCGACCAGCCCCGCGCCGACGCGCCAGCGGTAGGCGGCGTTGGGCGCGCGGACCCGGCCGAAGCCGCCGAACAGGTCGCGGTCGCCCCCGCCCGGCGCGGTGCGGTTGTGGTAGGCGCGGGCCAGCGGGCCGATCCAGGTGGGCAGGGTGCTGGCGTCGTAGTCGTAACCGCGTTCGGCCAGCAGCTCCAGCAGCTCGCGGGTGACGCTGAAGCCGGGGCCGCGGAAGCCGCGGGGCCGGGGCGCGCCCGCGGCGGTGATCGCGTCCTCGGCCCGGACCAGCTCGGTCTCCAGCTCGGTCCGGGAGTACCGGTGCAGCCAGGGTTCGTGCCCGTAGGAGTGGTTGGCGACCTCGTGGCCGGCGGCGGCGACCGCGGCCACGGCGGCGGCTCCGTCGTCGCGCTCGGCGTCCGCGCCCACCACGAACACGGTGGTGGTCAGGCCGTGCGCGCCGAAGACCTCCAGCAGGCGCGGCACGGCGGTGCCCAGGAAGCTGGGCCGGCGCTCCCACTCCGGGTCGCCGTGGGTCTTCAGGTAGGCCCAGAGGTTGTCCAGGTCCAGCGAGACGCTGGCGGTGCTCATCCGGCCACCCGCACGGGGGTGGCGGCGAGCCGGTCGGCGGAGCCGAGCAGCAGGACGCCGGACACGACCAGCCCGACGCCGAGCACGACCCACCACTCGCGGCCGGGTACGACGCGGTCGCCGAGGGCGGCGATGCCGATCACCGAGGTGACCACGACGGTGGTGGCGTCCATGGTGGCGGCGGTCGAGGTGGCCGAGCCGCGCCGCAGGCCCAGGGCGAGGTAGGACTGCCCGACGAGGGCGGCCGCGACCATGAGCCAGGCCAGCGCGTTCAGCGGGAGCGAGGGCAGCGGCTCGTCGGCGATGGTGCGGCTGGTGATCGCGACCACGGCGAACGCGAGGCCCGCGAACGCCGCCAGCGGCACCACGGCGCGGACCTTCCGCTGCGCCGCGGCGAGCAGCGCCAGCGGGAGTCCGAAGAGGACGAACGCGGCGAGCGGCGGCAGGTCACGCGCTGTGGACGGCGTCGCGGCGGCCACCAGCAGCACGAGCCCCAGCGCCATCACCGCGAGCACGGCGACCTCCACCGGCCGCACCCGCCAGCCGAGGACGAGCACGCCGAACAGGGTGGCCAGGCCGACCGCGCACGAGGACCCGGCCTGGACCAGGTAGAGCGGCAGGTCGGCGCGGGCGAGGAAGGCCAGCGCGAACCCGCCCAGCTGACCGGCGAAGCCCAGCAGGTACAGGCGGTCGCGCGCGAGCCGGGCGAGCAGGCCGGGACCACCGAGGTCGTCGTCGGCGCGCCGGGAGGCGACCGACTGGGCGACCACGCCCAGCGCGTACATCACCGCGGACGCGGCGAGTTCGAGGTAACCAGTCACGCGACCCTTCCCCAGCGGGGGCGATCCGATGTTCGGAGGGGCAGCGTAGGACGCGGGAGGCGCCTTCTCTTTCGAGCGATAGGCAACTACACGAGTGAGTGAACTCCCTGATTACGCAACGATTTATCGGCCGCCCGGGTCGGCCGTCGCCACCCCGATCCGGGTGAGCCGGGCCCCGGTCAGCCGCGGTGTTTCACCACCGCGCCGGTGCGGCGCACCCGGAACCGGCGTGACCCACCTGGGACCGGCGCGGCACACCCGGGACCGGCGTAGCCCACCCGGGACCGGCGCGGCGTACCCAGGACCAGGCCGGCCCACCCGCGCCGTCCCCCAAGATCGGTCCGCTGTTGCCGGATCAGCAACTTTTGTTGTCACCAACGCGGGCCGGTGCGGAGCATTGGGGCATGACCACGACCGAGGAGTTCTGGGAAACGTTCTACCGCGAGCACGAGCGGGTCTGGACCGGCAACGTCAACCCGCTGCTGGCCCGCGAGGTGGCCGAGCTGACCCCCGGCACGGCGCTGGACCTGGGCTGCGGGGAGGGCGGGGACGCGCTGTGGCTGGCCGCGCGGGGCTGGCGGGTCACCGCGGTCGACGTGTCGGCCGTCGCGCTGGAGCGGGCCGGGGCGCGGGCCGCCGAGGCGGGGCTGGCCGAGCGGGTCGAGTGGCAGCGCCACAACCTGTCGCTGTCGTTCCCCGCCGGGGAGTTCGACCTGGTGTCGGCGCAGTTCCTGCACTCGTCGACCGAGGCGGAGGGCGAGCGGAACCGCATCCTGGCGCGGGCGGCCGGTGCCGTGGCGCCCGGCGGGGTGCTGCTGGTCGTCGGTCACGCCGGGTGGCCGACCTGGCAGGTGGGCGACCGCCCGGAGTACCACTTCCCCACCAACGCCGAGGTGCTGGCCGGGCTCGACCTCGACGAGGGCTGGTCGGTCGAGGTGGACGAGTCGGTGGTGCGGGAGCTGACCAGCCCGGACGGCGAGCCCGGCACGCGCGCGGACCACGTCCTGAGGCTGCGCCGGGGCCGCTAGCCCGGCGGGCGGCGGGACCGGGTCACGGCGGGCCCGCGAACAGGACCCGGGAGCGGTCCCGGCGGGCCCGCGAGGTGCGGACCCGCCGGGAACCCCGGGTCAGGGACGCGGCGTGGCGTAGACGATCCGCTTGCCGTCGTGCTCGGTGACGGTCCACAGCTGGTTGCGGCTCGACCAGTAGGACAGGTCCTCGACCCCGATGGCCACGTCGTGCTCCGCGCCGTCGGTGGCGAGCACCCCGATGCCGCTGCGGACGGCCGCCTGGAGGTGGCCGGGACCGGTCGTGCCGCCGCCGGTGCTGTGCAGGTACCAGCGGTTGGCGAAGGACACCGCGCCCTGCACCCTCGGCTTGGGCAGGCGGTCGGCGCTCCGGGCCCGCCACAGCCCGTTGCCGTCGGTCAGCGGCGTGCCGTCGACGAAGTTCAGCGGCCAGGTCGCCACCCGGCCGTTGCGGTCCGGGTCGCCCAGGTCGGAGCAGTACTCGCCGGTGGTGATCAGGTCCGGCTCCGTGCTGCGGTCCAGGGAGATGTAGGAGAACTTCTGCGGGCCGGAGGCGTTGCACCCGTGGTCCGGCGGGAACGACGCCAGGCCGCTCGGGTTGCTCCACCCGTAGGTCTGGGGCATGACGTACCGGTAGCCGTAGCTGTAGAAGGTGCCGTCCTGCCTGCCGACCCGGTCCGGGTCGGTCACGTCGCCGTTGGCCGCCGACTTGACGTCGAAGATGTAGCGCATGTCGAACACCCGGATGCCGCGCCGGGTGTCCACCAGGTACAGGAAGTTGCCGTACCAGACGATGCCGCCCGCGTGGACGCTGCCGCCGTCGCCGGACTGCGGCGTGGTCACGGCCTCGTAGGAGGCGTTGCCGGAGTTGTTGACGAAGGGGTAGACCAGCAGCACGTGCTGGTAGTTGCCCGTGTCGGTGTCCAGGAAGGACACCCGGACGCCCTTGGCGGGCGAGGTGTCCTTGTTGTACCAGCTGACCAGGATGGCCTGCTTGTCCCCCCACAGCTCGTCGTCCTGGGCGTCGGCGACCGTGGTCACGCCCTGCGGCATCCACTGCGTGGTGTTGGTGTCGCCCTCGTTGAAGCAGAACTTGCCCACCACGTGG
This sequence comes from Saccharothrix sp. BKS2, assembly GCF_047689505.1. Lineage (NCBI taxonomy): Bacteria > Bacillati > Actinomycetota > Actinomycetes > Pseudonocardiales > Pseudonocardiaceae > Saccharothrix > Saccharothrix sp. BKS2. Next base: position 65,940 of record NZ_JAUQOL010000020.1, read on the forward strand.
CGGTCGTTGGTGTTCAACGCGGGCGAGGTGCAGTCCGCGCCCTTGGGCGCGTCGGTCCGGTTCGCCTGGAGCAGGATGTTCTGCACGCCCAGCTTCGGCAGCTGCGCGTCGAGCAGGCCGACGACCGAGTGCAGGTTGGCGTTGCTCGGGGCCAGGACGAAGTCACCCAGGGACGGCGCGGTGGCCGCCGCGGCGGTCGCGGGACTGGTCAGGGATGCGGTGAGCACCGCGGACACGGCGAGCAGGGACACCGCGTTCCGGTTCCTCATGAGCCTCCTCCGGGATCGGGTCGGGAAGAACCCGTTCACCCTACTGAGGAGTACACACGTTGTGCCGCGCCAGCCCCGACCTCAGGCCAGCAGGTCGGCCAGGGTGGTCAGGGCCTGCCCCAGGGGCAGGTCGACGCGGACGGACGCGTGCGCGTCGCCCCTGGTCTCGCCCCGGTTGACGATCAGGACCGGGGTGCCCGAGGTCGCCGCCCGCCGGACGAACCGCAGGCCGGACATCACCGTCAGCGAGGAGCCCAGCACCAGCAGCGCGGCGGCCCCGTCGACCAGCTCGCCGCACCGCTCGACGCGCGGCCTGGGCACGTTCTCGCCGAAGAACACCACGTCCGGTTTGAGCACTCCCCCGCAGTCGGCGCAGTCGACCAGCCGGAACGAGCGCACCTCGGCCTCGGCCAGGTCCACGTCGCCGTCGGGGTTGATCCGGGACGCCTCGGCCGCGAAGTCCGGGTTGGCCGCGCGCAGCCTGCGGTCCAGCTCCTCGCGGGGGCCGGTGCGGCGGCAGTCCAGGCAGATCACCCGGTCGAGGCTGCCGTGCAGCTCGACCACGTCGGGCGTGCCCGCGGCCTGGTGCAGGCCGTCGACGTTCTGGGTGATCACGCCGGTCACGCGGCCGGCGGCGTGCAGGCGGGTCACCGCGAGGTGGCCCGCGTTGGGCCGGGCGCGGGCGATGGTGCGCCACCCGAGGTGGCTGCGCGCCCAGTACCGCCGCCGGCCCGCCGGGCTGCCGACGAACTCCTCGTAGGTCATGGGGGTGTGCTTGCGCAGGCTGCCCGCCGCGCCCCGGTAGTCGGGGATGCCGGATTCGGTGGACAGGCCCGCGCCGCTGAGCACCAGGACCCGGCCCGCCGCGAGCGCCCGCACGACCTCGTCCAGGCTCGTGGTGCGCGGCAGCGGCGCGCCGGTGGCCGTCCAGCTCAGCGTCGGCCGTGTGCGCATGGCACCCAGGTTACGTGGCCGGACCGACATCCCGGGGTCTCGTGGCGCGCGGCCGCGGGACCGGGGTCACCTGGCCGGGCCGGTGGACTCGCGGATCACCAGCTCGGGCGGGTTGACCTGCACGGGGGCGTCCTCGACCTCGCCGAGCGCGGCGAGCAGCACCCGGGCCGCCGCCTGCCCGAGGCCGACCAGGTCCTGCCGCACCGTGGTCAGCCGCGGGTGCACCAGCTCGCTCAGCGGCAGGTCGTCGTGGCCGATGACGGACAGCTCGCGGGGCACGTCGACGCCCAGCCGGCGGGCGGCGCTGAGGCCGGCCACGGCCATCGAGTCGTCGGCGAACAGGATCGCGGTGGGGCGCGGTCCGGCGAGCAGGTCGGCCACGCCCACCGCCGCGCCCGCCGGGGTGAAGTCGCCGTCCACCACCGAGGGGCTGGGCACGAAACCGTTCTCCCCCAGCACCTCCTTGAACACCCGCTTGCGGTGGTGGGTGTGCACGCGGCTCCCGGGGCCGCACAGGTAGGCGATGCGCCGGTGGCCGTGCCGCAGCAGGTGCTCGACGGCCTGGCGGATGCCGCGGTCCGGGTGGGTGGCCCGGACGGACGGGATCGGGTCGTCGTCCCACGGGGTGCCGACCAGCACGGCGGGCAGGCCGAGGTCGCGCAGCAGCGCGAACCGGGTGTCGCCGACCCGGCTCTCGGTGAGCAGCACGCCGTCGACCCGGCCCTCCTCGGCGAGCCTGCGGTAGGCGGCCTCCTCGGCGCCCTGCTCCTCGCCGACCACGTGCAGCAGCAGGCCGTAGCCCCGGGGCGTCAGCTCGCGCTCGATGCCGTCCATCAGCAGGGTGAAGGGCGGGTCCGTGCCGAGCAGGCCCGGCCCGCGTCGGAGGACCATGCCCACGGCGCGGGTCCTGGCGGCGCGCAGGGCGACCGCGGTGGCCGACGGCGTCCACCGGAGCTTGGCGGCCGCGGCCAGCACGCGCTCGCGGGTGGCCGAGGAGATGCCGCTCTTGCCGTTGACGACTTTGGACACGGCCGAGACGGATACGCCGGCGAGCGAGGCGACGTCGGAGATCGTCGGCTTGCCACTTCCTCCCATGCGGAAAACGTTACACCTGGCGCTGAACAGGGCTCGACTGATTTTTGGTAAAACGATATACCTGTGTCGTGCGGCGCGGTCCGGGCAGGCTCACCGGCTCGGGCGGTGAGCGGGTGCCGGCGACCGACGTGCGCGGTCCGGAGCCGGGGGAAGTCCGGTGCGGTGGTGGCGGGAGTGCGGAGGAACGAGTGAGGATCACGGCGGCGGACGTGGTGGTGACCTGCCCGGGGCGCAACTTCGTGACCCTGCGGGTGACCACGGAGGACGGCCTGGTCGGGCTGGGCGACGCGACGCTCAACGGCCGGGAGCTGGCGGTGGCGTCCTACCTGGCCGACCACGTGGTGCCGCTGCTGCTCGGGCGGGACGCGCGGGCGGTCGAGGACACCTGGCAGTACCTGTACCGGGGCGCGTACTGGCGGCGCGGGCCGGTGACCATGGCCGCGATCGCCGCAGTGGACACGGCACTGTGGGACATCAAGGCCAAGGCCGCCGGGATGCCGCTCTACGAGCTGCTGGGCGGCGCGTGCCGGGTCGGCGCGCTGGCCTACGGGCACGCGTCCGGGCGGGACCTGCCGGAGCTGTTCGACTCGATCCGGCTGCACCTGGAGCGGGGTTTCCGGGCCATCCGGGTGCAGACCGGCGTCCCCGGCCTGGGAACGGTCTACGGCGTCGCGTCGTCCGCGGCGGGCGGCGGCGACCGGTACGACTACGAACCGGCCCGGCCGACCGCGCTGCCGGTCGAGGAGGTCTGGGACACCCGCGCGTACCTGCGGCACCTGCCGGGCGTGTTCGAGGCGGTGCGCCACGAGTTCGGGCCGGAGCTGCCGCTGCTGCACGACGGGCACCACCGGATGACGCCGATCGAGGCCGCCCGGCTGGGCAAGGCGCTGGAGCCCTACGACCTGTTCTGGCTGGAGGACGCCACCCCCGGCGAGGACCAGGCGGCGCTGCGGCTGATCCGGCAGCACACCACCACCCCGCTGGCGATCGGCGAGGTGTTCAACTCCGTGCACGACTACACCACGCTGCTGGGCGAGCGGCTGATCGACTACGTGCGGTCGGCGGTGACCCACACCGGCGGCGTGACCGCGATGAGGAAGCTGCTGGACTACGCCGCCGTGCACGGGGCCAGGTCCGGGCTGCACGGGCCCACGGACATCTCGCCGGTGGGCATGGCCGCGGCGCTGCACCTGGACCTGGCGGTGCACAACTTCGGCATCCAGGAGTACATGCCGCACACCGCGCGGACGCTGGAGGTCTTCCGCACCTCGTACACGTTCACCGCCGGCCTGCTGCACCCGTCCGACGCCCCGGGGCTGGGCGTGGAACTGGACCTGGACGCGGCGGCGCGGTTCCCCTACCGCGCCGCGTACCTCCCCGTGAACCGCCTGGCGGACGGGACCGTCCACGACTGGTGAGCACGTGCGGGAGACGGGCGGTCAACCGCGGAACACGGCCCGCACCAGCGCGGCGTCGTACGGGCGGTTCCCGGACTGCACCGGCATGGTGTCGGGCGGGCGGGCGCCGACCAGGTCGGCGGCCCCCGGCGGCAGGCCGACCCAGTGGTCCACCAGCTCCACCACCACCGGCTCGCCCGGGGCGACCTCGCAGGTGATCTCGCGCGGCGCGGTGCCGTACAGCTCCAGCTGCCGGCCGCCCAACCGGTGCCCGCCGAACCGGCAGCTCCCCCCGGGCAGCGTCACGTGCGTGCGCCAGGCCCGCTCGCCGGGCGTGATCCGCAGGCGCAGCGCACCGGGGTCGGGCAGCACCTCGGCGGTCGGGGCGGGCAGGTCCAGCACCGGGGCGTCGGCCCGCAGCGCCGGCTCGGGCAGCGGCGGCGCGGCGACCCGTTCCGGGTGCTCCCCCAGCACCCGCCGGGTCCACTCGTCGGTCTCCGGGTCGCCGGAGAGCCAGTCCGCCCGGCCCGCCTCCGTGTCCAGGCGGTAGACCAGCGCGTTCGGCCGCGGCTCGGCCGGGCTGAACCCGAACCGCAGGGTCCCCGCGGCCAGCAGCGCCACCGCCACCGCGCCGACCACCAGCGCGCCGTGGCGCGGCAGCCCGCCGAGCAGCGGCACCAGCAGCACGCCCGCCAGCAGCGCGAACACCACGCCTACCGCCGCCATCGGCATCCCCAGCGCCACCAGCAGCGTGCCCACCAGCGGCGGGTAGACCGCGGCGGCGACCAGCGGCGGCAGGAACGCCAGGCGGGGCCGCCACAGCGCGAGCAGGCCCACCGCCAGCGGCCACTGGAACAGGAAGCTCGCCCCCGGCACGAGCACCGCGGTGACCGCGAGCAGCACGGCGGGCAGCACCAGCACGCCCCCGACCACCTCCTCCGGGGCACGCCCCCGCACCAACCGCGCCGCGCCGAGCAGGACCGCCAACCCCAGCACCGCGAACCCGGCGACGAACCAGCCCCGCTCGTGGGGCTCGGACAGCGCCAGGAACGCCAGGCCCGGCCGCAGCGCCGCCACCGCCGCCCACAGCGCGAACGTCAGCGCCCCCGCCACGACCACCGCGCCCGCCGCCACCCCGGCCACGAACAGCACCCGCAACCGCCGCACCACGACCAGGGCCAGGAACGCGCCCACCGTGACGGCCGCCAGGAGCGCCGCCGACCACACCGGGTAGCGCACCAGCACCCGCGAGAACAGGTCGAAGTACACCGCCGACCCGCCGCCCGCCGCGCTCAGGTCCCGGTCGCCCAGCTCGCGCACCAGGCCCACCATCGTGTCGCCGTGGTGCTGGAGGCTGCCGCGGTCGAGCCGCGACACGTCGTCGTAGGGCGAGTGGTAGTCGTGGACGTGCTCGATGAACGCGCTGTTGAGCCCGCGCGCCCCGGCGGCGAGGAACGCGCTGAAATCGCTGTAGTTCGGCATCAGCCGGTAGACCTCGGCGGCCAGCGAGTTCGCGATGGGCCTGCCGGAGGCCGCCGCGAACGCCGACACCAGCGGCCCGTTGTCCGGCCCCGTCTCGAACATCCACACCGGCCCGCCGCTGCCGCGGGCCTCCCAGTTCAGCACCGCGCCGTAGTCGCCGACTCCGTGCCGCCGCACGAACGCCTCGGCCCCCAGCGTCCCGGCCTCCTCGCCGTCGGTGAACAGGAACACCACGTCGTTGCGCACGGGCCGCTGCCCCAGCGCCCGCACGGTCTCCAGCATCGCCGCGACCGCCGCGCCGTCGTCCGCCGCGCCGGGACCGGTGGGCACCGAGTCGTAGTGCGAGACCAGCAGCAGCGCCTTGCCGCCGGAGGCGGACGGGTCGGTGCCGCGCACCCTGGCGACGACGTTGTGGGTCGTCGCGACCCGCTCCACCCCGCGCCACGCGCGGACCACGTCGTCGGACTCCACCGACACCTCGGCGCCGAACCCGCGGGCGGCCCCGGCGACGTACTCGCGCACCCGCGCGTTGTCGGCCGAGCCGATCGGGTGGGGCCGCTGCGCGACCGCGCGCAGGTGCTCCTCGGCCCGGCCCGCGGCGAACTCGGCGGGCGGGGCGTCGGCGCGCGGGGAGGGCGGGCGGAACGCCAGCACGGCGAGCGCGCCCACCGCCGCGACCACCACGAGCAACACCGCCGCCGACCACGTCCGCTGGAGCACCGGCCGACCTTAGACCGCCGCGCGGCGGACGGGAACCGGTCCGCGACGGGGCCGCGGCTTTCGGGTACCCGCAGCACATGCCCCGACGCCGCGCGCGTCGCCGCCGAACGGACGACTGGGGTGCTACCGGTGCGCGCGGCGGACCCGTAACGTCAGCCGGCGCTGTGAATCAGGAGGCCAGATGGACATCCGGGACCAAGTCTCCACCGAGGAACCCTTCGCCACCGCGCTGCGCGCCGCGATCGCCGCCCGCGGCCTGGGCCTGGACCGCATCCGGCAGCGGCTGCTCGACCGGGGCACGGAGATCAGCGTCGCCGCGCTCAGCTACTGGCAGTCCGGCCGCAGCAAGCCCGAGCGGCGCGGTTCCATCCAGGCCGTGCGGCACCTGGAGGAGGTGCTGGGGCTGGCGCCCGGGTCGCTGACCGGGCTGCTGGGCGAGCCCAGGGCGCGCGGGCGGACCCGGCGCACGGTCGACGCGCCGGGGCTGGAGGACATGTGGCCCGACCGCGAGCGGATCGAGCCGGTGCTGTCCCTGGTCGACCGGGACGAGGCGATGAGCAGGATCACCCTGCACATCGCCGTGGAGATCGCGGCGGACCGGGGCGTGCGGACCGTGCGGACCAGGCAGGTGCTGCGCGCCGAGCGCGACGGGGCCGACCGGTGGGTGACGGTGCACGACCTCACCCAGCCCGGCCCCGCGCCGCGGATCGAGCCGATCCGGTCGTGCGAGCTCGGCCGGGTGGTCCGCGTGGAGGAGGAGGGGGTGGTGGCCGCGGAGCTGGTGTTCGACCGGGTGCTGGCGCGCGGCGAGACCATCGTGGTCGAGTACGCGTCGGTGGTCGACGGCCCGCCCTACCCGCGCGGCGACGACACCTACTGCAGCCAGTTCCGCACCCCGGTGCGGGACTACGCGGTGGAGGTGCAGTTCGACCCGGCGGCGCTGCCCAGGTCGGTCCGCCGGTACGTGGTCAAGCCGGACGGGTCGCACCCGGTCGAGCACCAGCGGATGGCGGTGTCGCCGGAGGGCTACACGCACGCGGTGGCGCTGGGGTTCGGGCCGGGCATGTTCTGCGTGGCCTGGGAGTGGCCGGACTAGCGCCGGGAGCCCCGCCGGCCGCGTGAATACCGGTCGACACGGGCGGTGGGCGCGGCGCACCATGTCCGCCGTGCTCACCGCCCCCACCGGCCACACCACCCGGCCGCCCGCCCTCGACGACGCCGAAGCGATCCTGCGGCTCGTGCACGCCTGCACGACCCCGGTGATCGGGTTCGGCGACTACACCCTGGACGACGTGCGCGACGAGCTGGGCAGGCCCGGCCTCGACCCGGCGCGCGACGCCTGGCTGGTCCTCGACGGCGACGAGCCGGTGGGGTACGCGACGGTCGAGGGGCGCGGCGACGGCGCGCGGGCCGACGTGGACGTGGTGTCCGGGCGGCCGGCCGTGGTGGACTGGCTGTTCGAGCGGGCGCTGGCGCGGGCCCGGGAGGTCGCCCGCGCGGCCGGGCACGCCGAGGTGGTCGTGGACCAGGGCGTCTACCGGCAGGACGAGGCGCTGCGGGGGAAGGTGGCGGCGCTCGGGTTCGCGGTCGGCACGACGTTCCACCGGATGCGGGTCGACCACGCCGGCACCGTGCCGCCGCCCGCGCCGATCGCCGGGCTGGTGCTGCGCCAGGCCGTCGACGACGGGGTGCGGCGGGCGGCGCACGAGGTGTGGAACGGGTCGTTCGCCGGGCAGTTCGGGTTCGCGCCGAAGACCTACCGCGAGTGGCACGAGGCGCAGGACCGGAAGTCGATCTTCGACTGGTCGGGGCTGTGGCTGGCGGAACTGGCCGGCGCGCCGGTCGGGTTCCTGGAGCGCACCGACCAGTTCGCCGACGAGAACCGCGGCTACGTGGGCCACCTGGGCGTGCTGCCCGCGGCGCGGGGGCGGGGCGTGGCCGGGCACCTGCTGCGGCACGCGTTCCACCTGGACACCGCGGAGGGCCGGGTCGGCACCGTGCTGCACGTCGACTCGAACAACCCCACGCCCGCCCTCGGCCTGTACGAGTCGGCGGGGATGCGGCCGGTGCTGGTGATCGACGTGTGGCGCGGCACGTTCCCGACCTGACCGGCCGCGGCGGGCCGGTCAGGTCGGGTCGGGTCGGTCAGGTCGGGTCGGGTCGGTCAGGTCGGGTCGGTCAGGTCGGGTCGGTCAGGTCGGGTCGGTCAGGTCGGGTCGGTCAGGTCGGGTCGGGTCGCGTGGTCGGGTCCGGTGGTCAGGCGAAGCGCTGGCCGTCGATCATCCACCCGCCCTCGGTCTTGACCAGGGTGTAGATGTGCTGCTCGGCCTGGCTGCGGCCGTCCTTGTACCGGTAGGTCACGGTCGCCGCCACCTCGTTCACGCCCACGGCCCGCACGTTGCCGAGGGTGACCGCGCTCATCTGGCCCCAGAACGCCCGGTAGTCGCCGAACGTGGGCGCGAACCGGGCCTTGAAGCCGTCGGTCAGCCGCGCGTAGCCGGCCTCCAGGTCGTTGCCCGGCAGCAGGGCGTAGTAGTTGCCCACGGCCTGGTCGGCTGGGACGTCGGCGGGCGGCTGCTCGGGCGGGGGCGTCGTGGTCCCCTCGGGCGCCGGGGTGGTGGTCGTGGTCGTGCCGGGCGGCTGCTCGCCGGTGGGCTCGACGGGCGGCTGCTGCTGCCCGGCCGTCGTGGTGACCTGCGTGGTGGTGGCGGTGGCGCCGCCGTCCGGTCCCGCCGTCCCCGGGTCGTCCCCGTTCCGGTTGAGCAGGTAGACCACCACGGCGACGGCGACCAGCGCGACGACACCCAGGGCGATCAACGCCTTCCGGTCGCCCCGCCGCTCCTCTCGCTCGGGAGCGGGGGACGACGGGGGCGGCGCGGCCGAGGGCGGGGGCGTCGGCGGGGCGGCGGGCCGCTGCGCCGACTGCTGCGCCGGCTGCGGCTGCGGGGTCGGCTGCGGGGTGGGCGGTGGCGTCGGTGGCGGGGTCGGGGCCGGGGCCGAGGCCGAGGCCGGCTGGGGAGCCGGTTCCGAGATCGGTTCCGGCGCGGGTTCCGGCGTCGGCTCCGCGACCGGCTGCGGGGCAGGTTCGGGTTCCACCGAGGTCAGCGTGGCCAGCGGGGTGGCCAGCAGCGCGGTCCGGTCGGGCTTGTGGTCGAACCGCACGTCCCGGAGCATCCGCTCGGCCTCGGGCATGGTCGGCCGGGTCTCCGGGTCCGGGTCGAGCAGCCGCATCAGCGCCGGCCCGAGCGGACCCGCGTCGGCCGGCGGCGCGAACTTGCCCTCCGCGACCCGGTGCAGGAGCGCGATCGTGTTGCCGTCCACCCCGAACGGGGGATCGCCCTGCACCGCCGCGTACAGGGTGGAGCCGAGCGCGAACACGTCGGCGGGGAAGCCGCCCTTCTCGCCCCGGGCCACCTCCGGCGCCAGGTAGGCGGGGGTGCCGACGAGCATCCCGGACGCGGTGACGGTCACCTCGTCGGCCGCGCGCGAGGTGCCGAAGTCGGTGACCTTGACCGTGCCGAACTCGGTGACCAGCACGTTCCCGGGCTTCACGTCGCGGTGCACGACCCCGGCCGCGTGCGCGGCGGCCAACCCGGCCGCCAGCTGGCCGCCGAGCCGCACCACCTCGTCGGGCGGCAGCGTGCCGCGCTCGGTCAGCACCGCGGCCAGGCTCCGCGACGGCAGGTACTCCATGATCAGCCACGGGTGGCCGTCGTGCTCGATGACGTCGTACAGGGCGATCACGTTGGGGTGCTGCAACCGGGCCGCGATCCGCCCCTCGCGCACGGCGCGGTCGATCGACTCCTGGTCGAACCCGCTGCGGGACAGCAGCTCCTTCACCGCGACGACGCGGCGCAGGCGCGTGTCCTCGGCGCGCCAGACCACGCCCATGCCGCCCGAGCCGATCCGCTCGGTCAGCCGGTACCGGCCTGCGATCGTGCGGTCCTCCACCGGTGCTCCCAACGTCGTGCGCACGTTCGTCGCCAGGGTTACCCGATCAGGTGATCATTCGAACGTGCGTGTCAGTCCTAGCACCTCAGGCAAGCTTTCGTCCGCTCACCACGCGGATCCGCCCGGTCGCGCGGACGGCCGAGCCCTTCGCCGGCCCGATCCGGAACGCGGCGGTTCAGCAGCCGGTCCGCGCCTACCGCCAGCGGGGCTCGTCGGAGCCCCACAGCGAGGGCCCGCGGTCCCAGGTCGTCGGCGCGCCCGCGTAGCGCACGGGCGGCAGGGCGTGGCGCAGCGGCCCGTACGGCGAGGGGGTCGTGGTCAGCCACCGCCCGGGGTCGTGGTCGCCCTCGGGCGCGGACGCGCGAACCTCGTGCAGCAGCCAGGACGCCGTGCCCGCCAACGACAGCCGCACGTGCCGCCCGCCCGGCTCGGCCAGCCCGCGCAGCACGGCCGCCGCGAGCAGGTAGCCGGTGCCGTGGTCGAGCGCCTGGGCCGGGAGCACGCCCGGTCCGCCGTCGACGCCCTCCACCGCGGCGATGCCGGTGGCCGCCTGCACGAGGCTGTCGAACCCGCGCCGCGACGCCCACTCCCCCGCGTACCCCCAGGCGGACAGCTGGGCCACGACCAGGCCGGGCCGCCCGGCCAGGAGCGCCTCGGGTGCCAGGCCGTACCGGTCCAGCGCGCCGGGCCGGTAGCCGGTGACCACCACGTCCGCGTCGTCGAGCAGGGCTTCCAGGGTCCGCAGGTCGGCCGGGTCGTCCAGGTCCAGCGACGCGGAGCGCTTGCCGATGCCGGTGTCCGCGTGCGCGTGCGCGTCCTCGGGCAGCCGGGGGCTGTCCACCCGCAGCACGTCCGCGCCCAGGAACGCGAGCACGCGGGTGGCCACCGGACCCGCGATCACCCTGGTCAGGTCCAGCACGCGGACCCCGTCGGCCGGGCGGTCCGCCGGGGGCAGCGCGCGCCGGTCGCCGGTGGTGCGCCGGACCTCCACCAGGGGGCGCCGGGCGGGGTCGGGCGCGGTCGCCACCGCCACGGCCAGCCCGCCCGCCGCGTACGCGGTCTCCTGCACCTCCAGGGCCTGCCGCGCGGCCAGCTCCCGCGCCAGGGCGTCGGGGTCGTCGGGCACGCCCAGCGCGCTCAGCAACCGTTCGCGGTGGTGCGGGTAGTTGGCGTGCGTGCGCACCCACCCGTCCGCCGTGCGCCAGAACCCGGACAGCGGCGCGAACGCCCCGCCCGCACGCCCGTCGACCCGCAGGTGCCGTTCGCTGGTGAACGCGACCGCCACCGCGCCCTCGTCCACCACCACCTCCGGCACGGGTCCGCCGTTGCGCAGCGCCAGCAGCCCGGCCGCCGCCAGCGAGCACGCGCCGACCGTCGCGCGCGCCGCGTCCCGCACCGGGAGCCGGGCGGGCAGCACGTCGCCCGCGCCCCGGTAGGACACCTCCCCGGCGGAACCGCCGAGCGCCGCCCACACCCGTCCTGTGACCTCGTCCACGGAACCAGTGTGCGCGGCGGGGCGTCGGAATTGTCGGACCTGCCGCGTAGGGTCCGCCACAGGTCGGTCGAGCAGGGGGTGTGACGTGCGCAGGTGGGAACTCGTCGAGGGCGGGTCCGCGAAGTTCTGGGAGGTCTCCCGGGACGGGGCGGTGGTGACCGTCCGGTTCGGCCGGTTGGGTTCGGCGGGCCAGGAGAAGGTCACCGAGCTGTCCTCGGAGGACACCGCGACCGCGCACGTGGCGAAGCTGGTGGCGCAGAAGGAGAAGAAGGGGTACCGCGAGGTGACCGGCTCACCGTCCACACCGGCCACCGGACCTGTCGCTCCCGCAGCCACACCCACGTCCGCTCCCGCCGCCACACCCACGTCCGTTGCCACGCCCACCGCCACATCCACGCCCACTCCCGCTGCCACTCCCGCTGCCACTCCCGCTGCCACGCCCCTTGCCACCCCCATCCCCTCCCCCGCCTCTCCCGCCGGGCCGCCCACCACCGACGACCTGCCGGACGAGACGACCTTCGCGCTGCCGCGCAAGTGGTGGCGCCACGTGCACCCCCGGCGCGGCGGCCACGTGCGGCGGCCCGCGAAGCCCGATCCCGGCGCGGTGGAGCCGGTGCGCGCGGCGCTGGCCTCGTTCCCGGCCAAATCGCGGCAGGCGCTGGACGAACCGGGCAGCGAGCGGCAGCTCGTCGACGCCGCCCTGGCCCTCCTGGCGGGCGAGGCCACACCGCTCGGCGCGGGCGTGGTCGCGCAGCTCATCGCGGCCGAGGGCATCCCGCAGGCGGCGGTGCTGGCCCAACTGGCCGACGCGTGGGCGGTCGAGCACGGCCTGGCCTTCGCCGCGCGGGCGGCGGTGGAGGCGAAGCGGGTGCAGGTGCACTGGACGAGCTCCGGGCGCCGGGAGACGCCGCGCACCCTCCGGTTCGCCACACCGCCGCAGGGTCGGCGTTGGCACTACTCGCCCGGCGTGGTGGCGGTCCGGGTGCGGGAACTGGTCGCGGCGGCGGCGGACGCCGAGGAGGAGGCCGTCCGGTCCGCTGTGGAGGATTGCCTCGACGACCCGGTGGCCCGGTTCGCGGTCACCTACCTGATGCCGCACCGCCTGGACTGGGTGGAGCGGGTGTGCGCCGAGGTCGAGGCGGGCGGCGACCAGGACGACTGGCTGGAGCTGGTGCTCGCGCTGGGGACGGCCGGGCAGCTGGCGCGCGCCCTGTCCTCCGAGTCGGTGAAGTGGCGGCTGACCCGCCCCGACGTGCTGCACACGGCGGTCGACGGCATCGGGCCGGCCGTGGCCCCGGCGCTGGCGCCCCTGCTCGACGAGGACCTGTCGGCGGACTTCCGCAAGGTGCTGCTGGAGGTGTTCGCGGAACTGCCCGTCGACGAGGCGTTCGACCTGCTGCTGCGACGGCTGGACCGCAAGGGCGTCCAGCCCGCCGTGCTGGCGATGTCCCGGCGCTACCCCGCGCGGGCGCTGCGCCGGCTGGCCGCCGCGTCCGGCGACACCGCGCGCCTGCTGCTGCGGGGCCACCTCCAGCGCCACCCCGACCTGCCCGACCGGGTGGAGCTGGGCGACGCGGAGCGGGCCGTGGTCGAGGAGGTGCGCGGGCAGGCCGCGCGCCGGGTCGCCACCTCGACCGAGGGCCTGCCCGAGCTGCTGGTCCGTCCACCGTGGACGGTGAAGCGCCGGGTGGTCAAGCCCCCGGTGGTCGAGGGCCTCACCGCGCCCGACCTCCGGGCGGTCGAGTGGCGGGAGGGCGAGCGCGAGTCCTGGCTGGCCAACGGGAAGGCCCGCTTCCGGTGGTCCGGGACACCCGGCTGGGACCAGGTCGCCGGGTCGTTCCACACCGGCGGGCTGCACTGGCAGGCGCGCAACGCGCTGCTCGTCCACGGGCCCGAGTTGCTGGTGCGCCCGCTGCTCGCCCGGTGGGAGCCGTCCGCGTCGTGGGGCGTGGAGGAACTCGCCAAGGCGGTCGTGGCGCGCTTCGGGGTCGACGCGCTGCGCCCGGCCTGCCTGGTCGCGACGAGCCGGCCGCCGTCGGGCGTCGCGGACCTGGTGCAGCCGCTCGTGTCGCCGGAGGTGGCCGCGCTGGTCGCGGACTGGCTGGTGCGGTTGAAGAGCATGCGCGCGCCCGCGGTGGCGTGGGTGCGCCGCCACCCCGCCGCCGCGGCCCGGCTGCTGCTGCCGGCCGCCGTGGGGCCGGTCGGCCCGGCCCGGCGCGCGGCGGAGGCGGTGCTGAAGCTGGTGCCCGAGCAGGCGCGGGAGGCGGCGCGCGAGCAGGGGCCGGAGGCCGGGCGGGCGGTCGAGCACCTGCTGACGGCGGACCCGCTGGCGGCGCTGCCCGCCAGGGTGCCCGTGCCGGGCGACTGGGCGGACCCGGCGGTGCTGCCGCAGGTGATCGCGCGGGGCACCGGCCTGGCGCTGCCCGACGAGTCGGTGCGCCACCTGCTGACCGTGCTGGCGCTGACCGGGCCGGACGGGTCGTTCCCGGGCGTCGAGGTGGTGCGGGAGGTCTGCGAGCCCGGTTCGCTGGCGCGCTTCGGCCGGGAGCTGTTCCGGCTGTGGACCACCGCCGGGATGCCCGCCGGGGACGGCTGGGCGCTGACCGCGCAGGGTGCCCTCGGCGACGACGACACGGTGCGGGCGCTGGTCCCGCTGATCCGCGCCTGGCCGGGCGAGTCCCAGCACAACAGGGCCGTGGCGGGTCTGGACGTGCTGGCCGCGATCGGCACCGACCTGGCGCTGGTGTCGCTCAACGGCATCGCGCGGAAGGTCAGGTTCAAGGGCCTCAAGCAGCGGGCCCAGGAGAAGGTCGAATCGGTGGCCGAGGGGCTCGGGCTGACCGCCGAGCAGCTGGCCGACCGGCTGGTGCCCGACTTCGGCCTGGACGACGCGGCGACCCTGGTGGTCGACTACGGGCCCCGCCGGTTCACCGTCGGCTTCGACGAGCAGCTCAAGCCGTTCGTGCTCGACGAGGACGGCAAGCGGCGCAAGGAGCTGCCCAAGCCGGGCGCGAGGGACGACCAGGAGAAGGCGGCCGCCGAGCACAAGCGGTTCGCGGTGCTGAAGAAGGACGTGCGGACCGTGGCCGCCGACCAGGTCGACCGGCTGGAGCTGGCGATGGTGCTGGGCCGCCGGTGGAGCGCGGCCGAGTTCCGGGACCTGCTCGTGGGCCACCCGCTGCTGTGGCACCTGGTGCGGCGGCTGGTGTGGGTGACCGACGGCGGCGCGTCGTTCCGGGTGGCCGAGGACCGCACCTTCGCCGACGCGTCCGACGACGCCTTCGCGCTGCCCGGGGACGCGCGGGTCGGGGTGGCGCACCCGCTGCACCTGGGCGACGACCTGGCCGCGTGGTCGGAGGTGTTCGCGGACTACGAGATCCTCCAGCCGTTCCCGCAGCTGGGGCGGCCGGTGCACGCGCTGGGCGACGGGGAGCGGCGCGCGGCGCGGCTGGAGCGCTTCGAGGGCTCGGTGGTGCCGGTGGGCCGGCTGCTGGGCCTGACCAAGCGGGGCTGGGTGCGGGGCGAGCCGCTGGACGCGGGCGTCGAGGGCTGGATCACCAGGCCCCTGGCGAACGGCGGCGCGGTGGTGGTCAACCTGGACCCCGGCATCGCCGTGGGGATCCCGCACGAGTTCCCGGAGCAGAAGCTGACCGACATCTGGGTGAACGACGGCGGCGGCGGGGAGTGGCGGCCCCGGAGCGGCCGGACCTTCGGGGAGCTGGACGCCGTGACGGCCTCCGAGCTGCTGGCCGAGTTCACCGCCCTGACGAGCTGACCGCCCGTCCCTCCCGCGACCAGGAGTGCCCGAGATGACCGATCCACAGCTCCAGCGCCCGCCCGCCGAGGTGCGGTTCGCCGACGAGCTGGCCCGGCTCCGCGAGGACGACCAGGCGCCCCGCCCACCCGGCTGGGCGCTGAGCATGTCGGCCGCGCGGCGGTTCGTCGTCGGCGACGAGCGGGCCGGGATCAGCCGGAAGTTCGTCGGGGACCCCTCGCTGGTCGACCGGTCGCTGGTCACCCTCGCCACCAGCCGGGGCCTGATGCTGGTCGGTGAGCCGGGCACGGCGAAGTCCCTGCTGTCCGAGCTGATCGCGGCGGCGGTCAGCGGCGAGTCGACCCTGACGATCCAGGGCGGCGCGGCCACCACCGAGGACCAGATCAAGTACTCGTGGAACTACGCGCTGCTGGTGTCGGAGGGCCCGTCGAAGCGGTCGCTGGTGCCCGCGCCGGTGCTGCGCGGCATGGCCGAGGGCAAGGTGGTGCGGTTCGAGGAGATCACCCGCTGCCCGCTGGAGGTCCAGGACAGCCTGCTGTCGCTGCTGTCCGAGCGGGTCGTGGCGATCCCCGAGCTGCCCGGCCCGGACGGCATGGTGTTCGCCCGCGACGGGTTCGCCGTCGTCGCCACCGCCAACACCCGCGACCGGGGCGTCAACGAGATGAGCGCGGCGCTCAAGCGGCGGTTCAACTTCGAGACGGTGTTCCCGATCGCGGACTTCCGCACCGAGCTGGCGCTGGTCGAGCAGGAGGCGACCCGGCTGCTGGAGCGGTCCGGGGTCGGGGTGCCGCCGCGCCGGGACGTGCTGGAGGTGCTGGTCCGCACGTTCCGCGACCTGCGCGGCGCGGGGCAGCCGGCGGACCGGCTGTCGACCGTGATGAGCACGGCCGAGGCGGTGTCCGTGGCGCACGCGGTCGGCCTGCGCGGCTGGTACCTGCGCGGTGAGGCGGGATCGCCGGAGGACGTGGTGGAGTGCCTGGCCGGGACGGCGGCGAAGGACAACGCCGACGACCTGGCCCGGCTGCGCCGCTACCTGGAGCAGCAGGTGCCGCGCCGCACCGGGGAGCAGTGGCGGGCGCTGCACCGGGCGCGCCACCTGCTGCCGGGCTGATGGGCGCCGTCTTCATCGGCGTGCGCCACCACAGCCCGGCGTGCGCGCGACTGGTCCGCGAGACCATCGAGGCGCTGCGGCCGGCGCACGTGCTGGTGGAGGGGCCGGCGGACGTGAACGACCGGCTCGACGAGCTGCTGCTCGGCCACGAGCTGCCCATCGCGATCTTCACCTACCACCGCGACGGGGGACGCGCGCACGCCTCGTGGACGCCGTTCTGCGACCACTCGCCGGAGTGGGTGGCGCTCACCGCCGGTCGCGAGGCCGGCGCGCGGGTGTCGTTCATCGACCTGCCCGCGTGGCACCCGGCGTTCTCCGACCGCGGCAACCGGTACGCCGACGCCGAACTGCGGTACGCGGAGGTGGTGGACCGGCTGTGCCGCGAGTTCGCCGTGGACAACGTGGACGCGCTGTGGGACCACCTGGTGGAGGTCGCCGACCCGAGCGGGCTGGCCGAGCGGCTGACCGCGTACTTCGACCTGGTGCGCGGCGACACCGCGGCGGGCGAGGCCGACACCGCGCGCGAGGCGCACATGGCCGAGTGGGTGCGGGCGGCGGTGGCCGACGCGGGCGACCGACCGGTGCTCGTGGTGACCGGCGGGTTCCACACCCCCGCGCTGCGCGCCCTCACCGCCGCCGCCACCTCCTCCTCCGGCCCCACTACACCCGACCTCGCCACCTCCAGCCCCACCGCGCCCAACCTCACCACCTCCGACCCCACCGCACCCGGAGCCCCACCCCCGGCCTCAGCCGACCTCCCCCACCAACCCGAGGTGCCCGCGCCCCCACCGGGCTCGATCGGAGCCAGCTACCTGGTCCCGTACTCGCACCGGCGGCTGGACGCCTTCACCGGCTACGAGTCGGGGATGCCGTCCCCCGGCTACTACCACCGGCTGTGGACCGACGGCCCGGAAGCCGCGGCCACCGCCCTGGTCGAGTCGGTCGTGACGCGGCTGCGGGCGCGGCGGCAACCGGTGTCGACCGCCGACCTGATCGCCGCCCGCGTGCAGGCCGAGGGCCTGGCCAGGCTGCGCGGCCACGAGCACCCGGCCCGGGTCGACGTCCTCGACGGCCTGGTCAGCGCCCTGGTGTCGGAGGACCTGCCGCAACCGCCGCCGTGGTCGGTGCGCGGTCCCCTGGCCCCCGGCACCCACCCCGCCGTGGTCGAGGTCGTGGCGGCGCTCAGCGGCGACCGGGTGGGCAGGCTGCACCCGGCGACCCCGGCGCCGCCGCTGGTCGCGGACGTGGCGGCGGAACTGGCCCGCCTGGGCCTCGACGGTCGCGAACGGCTCGACCTCGACCTGACCGACCCGCTCGACCTGGAGCGCAGCCGGGTCCTGCACCGGCTGCGCGTGCTCGGCGTGCCGGGTTTCCGCCGCCGCTCCGGACCGTCCGGCGGGACGACCGCCGTCGCCGCCGAGCGCTGGGACCCCACCCCGGACGACGACCGGCAGTCCGCCCTGGTGGAGGCCGCGGCGCACGGGGCGACCCCGGCCGAGGCCGCCGGCGCGGTGCTGCGCGACCGGGTGCCGGGCGCGGACGTGACCGGCCTGGCCGGGGTGCTGTTCGACGCGGCGCTGTGCGGCGTCGACGAGCTGTCGGGCCGGGTCACCGAGGCCCTGGCGCGGGGCGTGGCCGCGGCGGGCTCGCTCGACCCGCTGGGCGGGGTGCTGACCGACGTGCTGGGCCTGTGGCGGCACGACCGGCTGCTGGGCACGGCGGGCAGCCCGGCGCTGGCCGCCGTGCTGGACGCGGCGGTGGACCGGGTGCTGTGGCTGGTGGAGGGGCTGCGCGGCGGTCCGGCGCCCGCCGAGCCCGGTCGGCTGCGGGCGCTCGTCGGGGCCCGCGACGCCCTCGCGCACGCGGCGGACGTGCTGAGCGCGGACCGGGCGCGGGCGGTGGACGTGGCGCGGCGCGTGGCGGCGGCCCCCGACGCGCCGCCGGACCTGCGTGGCGCGGCCCTCGGGTTCGCCTGGTCGCTGGGCGGCGGTGCGGAGCCGGCGGGCGTCGCCGGCGCGGTGCGCGGCATGGCCGCCCCGACCGTCCTCGGTGACTGGCTGACGGGGCTGTTCGCGCTGGCCCGGCAGGAGGTCGTCGCCGACGGGGCCGTGGTCGGCGTGCTGGACGAGGTCGTCGGCGAACTGTCCGAACAGGACTTCCTGGTGGCGCTCCCGGCGCTGCGGCAGGCGTTCGCGCACTTCCCGCCCGCCGAGCGGGAGGCGATCGCGGCGGCGCTGCTCGCCCGGCGCGGCGTGCGGGGGTCGGCTCGGGCGCTGCTGCGGACACCCGCGGACCCGCTGCTGGTCGCGGAGGCGCGGGCGCTGGAGGAGAAGGTGGACCGGGTGCTCGTGCGGGAGGGCCTGTCGTGAGCGACCTGGAGCGGTGGCGGTTGATCCTCGGGGAACCGGCGTCGCGGGTGGGCGGCCCGCTGTCCGAGGAGGCGGCGCGGCGGGACGCGGCGCTGGAGTGGCTCTACGGGCGCGATCCCGACCTGGCCGAGCGGGGGGTGCGCACCGGCGGCACGGGCGGCTCGGTGCTCACCACCGTGGACTGGCTCGACGACGTGCACCGGCTGTTCCCGAAGGAGACCGTGGAGCGGCTGGAGCGGGACGCGGTCGAGCGCTACGACATCACCGAGGTGGTGACCGACCCGGCGGTGCTGGAGCGGATCGAGCCGAACGCGGCGCTGCTGCGCGCGGTGCTGCGGACCAAGCACCTGATGAACCCCGAGGTGCTCGCCCTGGCCCGGCGCATCGTGGAGGCGGTGGTGCGGGAGCTCGTGCGCAGGCTGGCCACGCAGGTGCGGCGGTCGTTCACCGGCACCCGGTCGCGGCGGCCCAGCAACCTCAAGCCGGCCCGGGACTTCGACTTCCGCGGCACGGTCCGCGCCAACCTCGCCCACTACCAGCCCGAGCACGAGCGGCTGCTGATCGAGCGGCCCCGGTTCACCTCGCGCACGCGGCGGCACGTCGACCGGTGGCAGCTGGTGCTCGTGGTGGACCAGTCGGGCTCGATGGCCGGGTCGGTGATCCACTCGGCGGTCACCGCGTCGTGCCTGTGGGGGCTGCCGGGGCTCAAGACGCACCTGGTCGCGTTCGACACCGAGGTGGTCGACCTGACCTCCGACGTGGCCGACCCGGTGGAGCTGCTGATGAAGGTGCAGCTGGGCGGTGGCACGGACATCGCCCGCGCGGTCGACTACGCCGCCGGCCTGGTGGACAACCCGCGGCGGGCGATCGTCGCGGTCGTCACCGACTTCTACGAGGGCGGCGACGCCGACCGGCTCGTGCGGACCGTGCGCGGCCTGGTCGAGCAGGGCACGCGGGTGCTGGGCCTGGCGGCGCTGGACGAGGACGCGAACCCCGCCTACGACCGCGACCTGGCGCAGCGGTGGGCGGACGCGGGCGCGCACGTGGGCGCGATGACGCCGGGGCAGCTGGCCGAGTTCGTCGCGGAGAGGATGGGCTGATGGGGCTCGGGGAGCCGGCGTGACGCGCGCGGACCTGCTGTCGCTGACCGCCGACGCGCTGGCCGCCCTCGCCAACCGGGGCCTGGTGAAGCGGGCGGCCAAGGAGCTGGACGCGGGCGCGGGACCGGTGCTGGAGGTCGACGGCGACACCGTGGCGGGCCGGTTCGCCGACGGCGTGGTGGCGACGCTGCCGCCGGGCGCCGGGCTGGAGCGGGCGGGCTGCACGTGCGGGGCGACGGGCGTGTGCCGGCACCGGGTGGCGGTCGTGCTGGCCTACCAGCGGGAGCACGAGGGGGCGGCGGAGTTCGCCCCGTGGTCGCCGGGCGACATCACCGACGACCGGTTGCGCGAGCTGCTGGGCGAGCGGGTGCTGGCCGCGGCCCGCCGGCTGCGCGGGTCGGGCGTGCCCGTGCGGCTGCGCCGCCCCACCGAGGCCGACCCGGTGGCGACGGCCGAGCTGCCGTCGTGCACGGTGCGGTTCCTGGTGCCCGGCGAGCTGGGCTACACCCACACCGACGCCGCGGCCGCCGCGCGCGACCAGTGGGCGGTGCTCGCGGTGTGGGCGTTCCGCGAGGCCGACGAGCGAGGGTTGGTCGACGACGTCGTGCGGCTCGACGTGGGCGGTCCCGAGACCGAGACCGGCGGTCCCGGCCTCGGACCGGTGCCGGAGCTGGTCGCCGCGCTGCTGCGCGACGGCGCGGCCACCGCCGGCCCGGTGTTCGAGGCGGCCCTGGAGCGGGCCCGCGCGGACCTGGCCGCGGCCCGCCTGCACTGGCCCGCGCTGGCCGTCGGGGAGCTGGCCGACCAGCTGCGGGCGTACCGGGGGCGCAGCGCGCACCACGACCCGGCGCGGGTGGCCGACCTGATCACCGAGCTGCACGCCCGCGACCGGGCCACCGGCCCGCGCTCGCAGGTGCTCGGCGCGGAGGAGCCCGCCGAGACCCCGCTGCGCCGGGTCCGGCTGACGTCCCTGGGCTGCCGCGTCCGCGCGACGGCCGAGGACCGCACCGCCGAGGTGTTCTTCGCCGACGGCGGCACGGTGCTGGTGCTGCGGCACCGGTGGCCCGCCGGCGAGGACGGGCGCCCGACGGGCCACGACCTGGCCGCGCGGCGGGTGCGCGGCACGTCCCTGGCCGACCTGGCGGCCTCGAACGTGGTGTCGGAGTCCGCGAGCCGCAGCGCGGGCCGCCTGGTGCGGATCTCGGGCCGCGCGTCGAGCACGTCGATCACCCCGCTCGGCGGCGCGTGGGAGGCACTGCCCGACGAACTCGTGGTCCACGACTACGCGGCGGCGGGGCGCGAGTGGGACGAGCTGCCGCCCCGCGTGGTCCGCCCCCGGGTGGCCGCCGAGCTGGTGCGGGTGGTGCGGATCGCCGGGGTCGGGCGGATCGCCTACCACCCCGGCGCGCAGCGGCTCGACGCCGTGGTCCTCGACGCCTCGGGCGCCACCGCCGCGGTGTCCGCGACGCACCGCGCCCACTGCCCCGCGGCCCTGGACGCCCTGGCCCGCGCCCTGCCGGTGGCCACGCACGTGAGCGGCGAGGTCCGCCGGTCCCGCGGCGGCCTGGTGGTCGACCCGATCGCGGTGCTCACGCCGGACGGCCTGGTCGTGCCGGACCTGGCCACCGGCACCACCGCGATGGCACCGGGCGACGCCCCCGCGCCGGACCCGCTGACGTCCGTTGTGGACGGTGCGCTGTCGCTGTGCGCCGAGGCCGCCCACCGGGGCCTGCGCCACCTGCCGCCGCCCCTGCTCGGCCGCGCCCGCAGCGCGGCGGACGACCTGCGCCGCCTCGGCCTGACGACCGCGGGCGACCTGGTGGCCGCGTTCGCCGACGAGCCGACGCCGGACACCTGGCACCGCGCCCACCTGCGGCTGGTGGTGACCGCCGAACGCCGCTGAACCGGGCCACCACCGAACCCGAGCCCTGGACCCGAACGCCACCGAGCCCCACCGCCGCCGAACCCGCCCCCGGCCCGGTCCCGCTCGCGGTCCCCGCACGCGGCTAAGGTCGATCCCCGTGGACTACCCGATTCCGCGTCGCCCGGGGTTCGACCCGCCCGACGAGTTCGCCGCGCTCCGCGCCACCGCGCCGGTGTGCCCGGTGTCGCTGCGGCACGGGCAGGAAGCCCTGCTGGTCACCCGGTACGACGACGTGCGCGCGGTCCTGCGCGACCACGAGCGGTTCAGCTCCGACCCCGCCCGGCCGGGTTTCCCCCAGCTGCGACCCGTGGTGGACCGGAAGGCCGCGCCGGGCAGCTTCCTGGTCACCGACCCGCCCGAGCACACCCGGTACCGGAAGATGCTGACCGGCGAGTTCACCGTGCGGCGGATGAACGAGCTGCGCCCGCACGTGGAGCGGATCACGCGGGAGCACCTGGACGCGCTGCTCGCCGGCCCGCGCCCCGCCGACCTGGTGGCCGGGTTCGCGCTGCCGGTGCCGTCGGACGTGATCTGCCTGCTGCTCGGCGTGCCGGTCGAGGACCAGGAGTTCTTCTCCACCCGCAGCCGCGCCCACCTGAACCGGTCGCTGACCGCCGACCAGGTGCGGACCGCGCTGGACGAGCTGCACGCCTACCTGGAGGACCTGATCCGGGCCCGGCGCGCGGCGCCGGGTGACGACCTGGTCGGCCGGCTCGTGGCGGACCCGTCGCTGACCGTCGGGGAAGCGGTCGGCATGACCGTGCTGCTGCTGGTCGGCGGGCACGAGACCACGGCGAACTCGATCGCGCTGTCCGTGCTGGCGCTCCTGAGGGACCGCGCGCAGTGGGAGGCGCTGGCAGCCGACCCCGACCTGGTGGACGACGCGGTCGAGGAGCTGCTGCGCTACCTGAGCCCCGTGCACCACGGCGTGGTGCGGGCCGTGGCGGGCGACGCGCGGGTGGGCGACTGCCCGGTGCGGGAGGGCGAGGGCGTCATCGCCTCCCTGTTCGCCGCGAACCGCGACCCCGCCGAGTTCCCCGACCCGGACCGGCTCGACCTGCGGCGGTCGGCGAAGTCCCACCTGGCGTTCGGCAGCGGGGTGCACCAGTGCATCGGCCACCTGCTGGCGCGGCTGGAGATGCGGGTCGCGCTGCGCGCGCTGGTGACCGCGCTGCCGGACCTGCGCCTGGCCGTGCCGTTCGAGGAGGTCGCGTTCCGGTTCGACGCCCCGATCTACGGCCTGCGGTCGCTGCCGGTGACCTGGTAACCCGTCCGGACCGCCCGCCGACCCGACCCGCCCCCCGCGCTCGCCAGACCCGGCGGCTCGATCCCGGGCACCGGGTGGCGGTATCATCCGCCGCCTATATGGTTCGGGGCATGAGCCAGTCGATCCCGTTCGCCGACACCAACTTCAAGCTCGCCGTCGTCCAGGAGCTGATGTACAACCAGGACCTCTTGCCGAGGTTCGACCTGCGCGAGTACGCCGCCGAGCAGGGCTTCACCTACGACGACGGGAGCGTCGGGCCGGTGCCCGAGGCGCTGGCCTACTTCGAGGCGCTCGACGTCCCCGTCGAGCTCGCGGAGAAGATCACCGAGATCGAAATGGACGGCGGCAACGAGATCTACCTGGAGATCGCGCCGAACTGGGACGGCGAGGACGGGCTGTTCGACGTCGACGAGTTCGCCGACCTGCGGCACTTCCCCAACCTGAAGTCGATGACCCTGTTCTACACGGGCGACGAGGAGGCGCTGGAGACGCTGCGCGCCCGCGGGATCGAGGCGGACTGGCTCTGACACCGACCGCCACGGCACCGGGAACCTCGCCGTGCCGCCCCGCCGCGGTCCCGCGCCGGGCGGACGCGACGTCGAACACGGTGCGGCGTCCCGCCCCACCACCGGGGCAGGACGCCGCACCCCGCCTACTTCTCCGTGCTGAACGCGGCGTCGAAGGACGCGGCCGGCGGGTCGAACAGGTGCCGGCGGATGAAGCCGACCGCCTCCTCCGCCCCGCGCAACCGGTCCATCCCCGCGTCCTCCCACTCCACCGACACGGGCCCCCGGTACCCGATCGCGTTCAACGCCCGGAAGCAGTCCTCCCACGGCACGTCGCCGTGGCCGGTCGAGACGAAGTCCCAGCCGCGCCTCGGGTCGGCCCACGCCAGGTGCGAGCCGAGCCTGCCGTTGCGGCCGTCGAAGCGCTTCTTGGTGTCCTTGCAGTCCACGTGGTAGATGCGGTCGGCGAAGTCGAGGATGAAGCCGACCGGGTCGAGGTCCTGCCAGATGAAGTGCGACGGGTCCCAGTTCAGGCCGAACGCGGGGCGGTGGTCGACCGCCTCCAGCGCCCGCTTGGTCGTCCAGTAGTCGTAGGCGATCTCGGACGGGTGGACCTCGTGCGCGAACCGGACACCCACCTCGTCGAAGACGTCGAAGACCGGGTTCCAGCGCCGGGCGAAATCGGTGTACCCCTCGTCGATCACCGACTGCGGCACCGGCGGGAACATCGCCACGTACTTCCACGTCTTCGACCCGGTGAAGCCGACGACGGTGTCGACGCCCAGGCGGGCGGCCGCGCGGGCGGTGTCGGCCATCTCGGCCGCCGCCCGCTGCCGCACGCCCTCGGGCTCGCCGTCGCCCCAGACGCGCGCGGGCAGGATCGCCTGGTGCCGGAAGTCGATCGGGTCGTCGCAGACGGCCTGCCCGACGAGGTGGTTGGAGATCGTCCACACCTGGAGACCGTGCTTCTCCAGCACCGCGCGCTTGGCGGTCACGTAGTCGTCGTCCGCCAACGCCTTGTCCACCTCGAAGTGGTCGCCGGAGCAGGCGATCTCCAGGCCGTCGTAGCCCCAGCCCGCGGCGAGCCGGCACACCTCCTCGAACGGCAGGTCGGCCCACTGGCCGGTGAACAGCGTGACCGGTCGGCTCATCGGGGTTCTCCAATCGTGGTCCACGTGGACCGGTTCCCGGCGCTCTCCTCCACCGCGGCCAGCACCCGCTGCACGCGCAGGCCGTCGGCGAAGCTGGGCGCGGGGTCGGTGCCCTCGCCGATGGCGGTCAGGAAGTCGGCCGCCTCGTGCGTGAACGTGTGCTCGTAGCCGAGGAGGTGGCCGGGCGGCCACCACGCCCCCACGTACGGGTGGTCGGGTTCGGTGACCAGGACCCGGCGGAACCCGGCGTCCGGGCCGTCGGACTGGAACACCGACAGCTCGTTCATGGCCTCGAAGTCGAACGCCAGGCTGCCGCGGCTGCCGTTGACCTCCAGCCGCATGGCGTTCTTGCGGCCCAGGGCGTACCGGGTGGCCTCGAACGTCCCGAGGGCGCCGGAGGAGAAGCGCGCCAGGAACACCGCCGCGTCGTCGACGGTCACAGCGGCGCGCCCGTCGCCGTCGGGGCGCTCGGGCACGAACGTCTCCAGCGTCGCGCTCACCCCGGTGATCAGCGAGCCGGTGACGAACTGGGCGGCGTCGACGATGTGGGCGCCGAGGTCGCCCAGCGCGCCTGAACCGGCCTTCTCCCGCCGCAGCCGCCAGGTCATCGGCGCCTCGGGGTCGGACAGCCAGTCCTGGAGGTAGACCGCGCGCACGTGCCGGACGTCGCCGACGACCCCGTCCGCCACGAGTTTGCGGGCCAGGGCGATGGCGGGCACGCGCCGGTAGTTGAACGCCACCATCGAGCGGACGCCGCGGCGGGCGGCCTCCTCGGCGGCGGCGGTCATCGCCTCGGCTTCCTCGACCGTGTTGGCCAGCGGCTTCTCGCACAGCACGTGCTTGCCGGCGGCCAGCGCGGCGAGCGCGATCTCGGCGTGCGTGTCGCCGGGCGTGCAGATGTCGACGAGGTGGACGTCGTCGCGGTCGACGAGCGCGCGCCAGTCGGTCTCGGCGGCGGCCCAGCCGTACCGGGTGGCGGCCTCCTTGGTGCGCACCGCGTCCCGCCCGCCGACCGCGGCCAGCTTCGGCGCGAGGGGCACGTCGAAGAAGCGGTGGACGTTGCGCCAGGCGTGCGAGTGCACCGCGCCCATGAACGCGTGGCCGACCATGCCCACGCCGATCTCTTCCGTCATCGAGCAGCCTTTCCGCGACAGCAGGGGTGAAAGGATCAGGAGTCGAAGCCGACGTCCAGGTACTGGTCGACGTTCTCCTTGGTCACCACGGCGGAGTAGGTGGTGATGGACGCGGGGATGTCGTGCTCCGCGAGGTCGCCGATGCCCTTGGTCTGGCCGAGCAGGCGGGCCAGCGCGATCGCCGAGGACGACATCGACGGGCTGTAGAGCACGGTCGCCTTCATCACGCCGCTGTCGGCCTTGATCAGGTCCATCATGTTGCGCGAGCCGGCGCCGCCGACCATGACGAACTCGGTGCGGCCGGCGCTGTCGATGGCGGCCATGACGCCGATGCCCTGGTCGTCGTCGTGGTTCCACAGCGCGTCGAGCTTGCTCGCGGACTGGAGCAGGTTGGCCGTCTGCTGCTCGCCGGACTCGGAGGTGAACTGGGCGGACACGCGCGGGCCGACCTGGAAGCCGCTGCGGGCCAGGGCGTCCTTGAAGCCCCGGCTGCGCTCCTGGGTCAGCGGCAGGGAGTCGATGCCGGCGACCTCGCCGATGATCGGGCTGCCGATGTTCTTGGCCTTCATCTGCGCGGCGATGAACTCGCCCGCGTTGACGCCCATGCGGTAGTTGTCGCCGCCGATCCAGGTCCGGTAGGCGAGCGGGGTGTCGAAGACGCGGTCGACGTTGATGACCGGGATGCCCGCGTCCATGGCCTCGCGGCCGACCTCGGTGAGGGCCTTGCCGTCGAAGGGCAGCACGACCAGCACGTCGACCTTGTCGTTGATCAGCGTCTCGACCTGGCTGATCTGCTGGTTGACGTCGTTGGTGCCCTCGGTGGCCTTGAAGGTCACGTCGGAGAACCGCTCCGCCTGGGCCCGCGCGTTCTTGGTCATGGCGGCCATCCAGCCGTGGTCGGCGGCGGGCGCGGAGAAGCCGATGGTCACCGCCTTGCCCGGCTGGGCGTTCTGGCCGGACCCGGCGGCGACGGCGTCGGGCGCGGTGTTGCCGGACTGGTTGGAGGTGCAGCCCGACAGGAGGGCGGCGGTGCCGACGGCGGTGGTGCCCCAGAGGAAGCGGCGGCGGTCGAGTGAGGGCATGGTGGTACTCCCGGGCGAGGTGTCGGGTGTTTCCGGACGGGGTGGTGCGGCTAGGTGGTGCGCGTGCCTCGGCGACGTGCGGCGGTGGTGCGCTGGAGGAGCACCGCGGCGACGATGATCACGCCCTTGGCGATGTTCTGGATGTCGGTGTCGAGGTTGTTCTGGGTGAAGATGTTGCCCAGGACGGTGAAGATGAGGACGCCGATGAGGGTGCCGATCAGCGAGCCGCGGCCGCCGGTGAGCAGGGTGCCGCCGATGACGACCGCGGCGATGGCGTCCAGCTCGTAGAACATGCCGTTGGTGGACGCGCCGGAGGTGGTGCGGGCGACGACCATGAGGGCGGCGATGCCGCAGCACAGGCCCGCGATGCCGTACACGAGCGCGGTGTGCCGCTTGACGTCGATGCCCGCCAGGCGCGCGGCCTCGGCGTTGCCGCCGACGGCGAACGTGCGGCGCCCGAACGTGGTGCGGTTGAGCACCACCCAGCCGATCGCGAACACCGCGGCGAGCAGCCAGATCAGCACCGGCACGCCGAGCAGGTCGCCGCGGAAGAACGTGCTGAACCCGGTCTCGGTGATCACCTGCGTGCGGCGGCCGGACAGGCGTTCGGCCAGGCCCTTGGCGGAGGCGTACATGGCCAGGGTGGCGATGAACGGCACTATCTTCCCGTAGGAGATGAGCAGGCCGTTGACCAGGCCGCAGCCCAGACCGACGAGCAGCGCGCACAGCACCATCACCACGGGCCCGTAGGACTGGGTGGCGACGGTGGTCATCCACACGCTCGACAGCGCCACGATCGACCCCACCGACAGGTCGATGCCGCCGCTGATGATCACGAACGTCATGCCGACGCTGACCACGCCGATGGCCGCGGCCAAGCGCAGCATGGTGGAGATGTTGGCCTCGGTCAGGAAGCTGTCCGGGCGGGTGGCGTACCCGACGGCGCACAGCACCACCAGCACGCCCAGCAGGCCGGTGAGCCGCAGGTCCAGGGCGCGCCGGCGGGGCGGCTGCTCCCGGGGCGGGGCGGATTTCGGGTCGAGGACCCTCAGTTCGGTCACTGGACCTCCTCGGTCACGGCCTTCTCGGTGAGGGTCTTGTCGGTGGGGGTTCTCCCGGCGGGGGTTCTCCCGGCGGGGTTCTTCCCCGCGGGGGTGCTCTCGGGAACGTCCCGCTCGGTGGCGTCCCGCTCGGTGGCGTCCCGCTCGGTGACGGCGCTGCCCGCCAGCACGATGTCCAGCACGGCCGACTCGGTGAGCTCGCCGGCGGGCCGGTCCGCGACCACCTCGCCGTCGCGCAGCACCAGCACCCGGTCGGCCAGGCCGAGCACCTCGGCGACCTCGCTGGAGACGAGCACCACGGCCACCCCGGCGGCGGCCAGCTCGTGGATCACCCGGTACAGCTCGGCGCGCGCGCCCACGTCGACGCCGCGCGTCGGCTCGTCCAGCAGCAGCACCCGGCAGCCCCGGACCAGCCAGCGCGCCACCACCGCCTTCTGCTGGTTGCCGCCGGAGAACTCGGCCACCAGCCGCCGGGGGTCGGCGGGACGCAGGTCGAGGCGCTCCAGGGTGGCGCGCGAGTCGCGCAGCTCCCGGTCGCGGTCGACGAAACCGGCGGTGCTGTAGGCGGGGAGGCTGGAGAGGGTGACGTTGTGCGCCACGCTCAGGTCCAGCAGCAGGCCCTGGGCCTTGCGCTCCTCCGGGGCCAGCCCGATGCCCGCGCGCACGGCGGCGGGCACGCTGCCCGGTTTCACCGGCCTGCCGTCGACCCTGACCACGCCCGCGTCGGGTTTGCGGGCGCCGAAAACGGTTTCCAGGATCTCGCTGCGGCCCGCGCCGACCAGGCCCGCGATGCCCAGCACCTCGCCCGCGTGGACGTGGAAGGTGACGTCGCGGAACTCGCCGGCGCGGGTCAGCCCCTCGACGGTGAGCACCTCGCGGGTGACGTCCACGGTGGACACGTCGCGGTGCGGGAAAACGGTGTCCACCGCGCGGCCCGACATCACGTCGACCAGCTCGGAGGTCGGGGTGTCGGCGGGCAGGCCGGCGGCGACCGTGCGGCCGTCCTTGAGCACGGTGACGCGGCTGCCGATGCGGCGGATCTCCTCCAGCCGGTGGGAGATGTAGAGCACGGCCACGCCGTCTGAGGTCAGCTCGGCGACGATGCGGAAGAGGTTGTCCACCTCGTCGGCGGCCAGCGCGGCGGTGGGCTCGTCCATCACGATCAGCCGGGCGTCGTGGGCCAGCGCGCGGGCCATGGACACCAGCTGCTGCCCGGCGGCCGAGAGCGAACCCACCTCGCGGTCGGGATCGATCTCGGGGTGGCCGAGGCGGGCCATGAGCGCGCGGGTCCGCTGCCGCGCCGCGCGGCCGCTGGTGAAGCCGAACCGGTTGGGTTCGTGCCCGAGTAGAACGTTTTCCGCCACCGAGATGCCCGGCACCAGGTCCAGTTCCTGGTACATGGTCGCCACGCCGAGCCGCAGCGCGGCCACCGGCGACGACAGGGTGGTGGGCCGGCCGCGCCAGGT
Source organism: Saccharothrix sp. BKS2 (assembly GCF_047689505.1). Taxonomy (NCBI): domain Bacteria; kingdom Bacillati; phylum Actinomycetota; class Actinomycetes; order Pseudonocardiales; family Pseudonocardiaceae; genus Saccharothrix; species Saccharothrix sp. BKS2. The sequence goes on from NZ_JAUQOL010000020.1 coordinate 95,248, forward strand.
GATCTCGCCCTGGTCGGGCTGGTGGGCCCCCGCCAGCACCTTGATCAGCGTCGACTTGCCCGCGCCGTTCTGGCCGAGCAGGCAGTGCACCTCGCCCTCGGCGACCTCCAGGTCCACGCCGTCCAGCGCGCGCACGCCGGGGAAGGTCTTGCCGATGCCCGTCATCCTGAGCAACGTCATGCGGGGGTGCCTTCCTGTCGGGTGCCTTCCTGGGCCGCGCCGTGCGGTACATCGTTTTCCTTCACCGGCACCAGGGTCGGGTCGTCGAGCACGCGCCGCAGCGCCGCCAGCGCCGCGCCGCGCGCGCCGGCGGTGAAGCCGAACGTGGACGCGGTGATCGAGGTGCCCTCCTGGCGCTGCGGCACGACCAGCCAGTCCTGGAGGGCGGCGAAGTAGCCGCCGAGCACGATGCGCCTCGGGTTGAGCAGCGCGGTGAGCACGGACAGGCCGGTGGCCAGGTGCTCGGCCGTGCGGTGCAGGGCGTCGACCGTGCGCGCGTCGCCGCGTTCGGCGCGGGTGCGCAGGATGCACATGCGCTCGCCCCGGGACAGGTGCGGGTCGTGCACCTGGTCGTGCCGGGGCGCGCAGGCGTGCAGGAACGCGTCGAGGCCCACCCTGGTGTTCCAGCAGCCGCGCTTGCCGCAGCCGCAGTGGGGGCCGAAGTGGTCCAGGACCATGTGCCCGATCCCGCCGGCGCGGTTGTCCGCGCCCCGCACCAGGGCGCCGTTGGTGATCACGCCCGCCTCCACCTCGTGGTCGCCGTTGAGGTAGACGAGGTCGTCGACGGGGTCGGCGTCGTGTTCGGCGCGGGCGGCGAGGTGGGCCTCGTTGTCCACGTCCAGGCGGTCGATCGGCAGGCCGGTGCGGGCGGCGAGCCCGTCGACCACGGCCACCCCGCGCCAGCGCAGCGGGGTGGCGGTGACCGTGCCGGCGCGGTGGTCGGCGCGACCGGGCACGGCGACGGTGACGCCCGTCCAGCCGGCCCGCGCGACGTCGTCCAGGGCCCGGCGGGTCAGGTCGGCCAGCTGGTCGAGGGCGTGCTCGGGGACGGTGGTGTCGCAGGCCCGCCGGCGGCGCAGGTGGACCTCGCCGGTCAGGTCGGTGACGGTCGCGCCCAGGCTGCCCGGACGGATGTCGAGGCCGATGCCGCAGGCCGCGCCGGGGCGGAGCCGGACCAGGCCGCCGGGACGGCCCTGGGTGGTCGTGGTGCCCGCGGTCTGGGTGAGGCCCCGGTGGTCGAGGTCCGCCAGCAGCGGGGACAGCGTCGCCTTCGAAAGACCCGATCTCGCGGCGAGCTGGGCGCGGGAGACCGGGCCGTGGGCACGGAGCGTGCGCAGGAGGAGGGCGAGGTTGGCCTCGCGCCTGCTCTCGGTCTGCGCCTGCATCGTGTCTCCGACTTCGTCGAGGGAGCCGATCAAAGGAGGTGGTCCAGCTCACGTTCCCGGGTGAGTTGCGGCAGATCCTGACAGTCCGGCAGGCGCGCTGACAAGAACTCGGGCCGACTTTTGTCAGTTCGTTGCAAAAGTCGGTCCATTTATGACAGAAGGGGAGGCGTGCCGACACCGAGCGCAGCCGGTTCCGGACATGCCGCTGTTCCGTGAGTCCCGCTCGACTTCACGGAGGAGAGATCGGATCTCTGCGGGTCAGCCCGCTGCGGAGAAGGCGCGGTCCGTGCCGGACCACGCGGCGCCGGTCACGCCGGCCAGGTCACCCAGCTCGGACAGCACGATGGGCAGGTTGCCCGTCGCCAGGGGCAGCGAGCGGCGGTAGACCGCGCTGCGCACCTCGGCCAGCAGCGAGTGCCCCAGCCGGGACACGCCGCCGCCGATCACCACCATCCCCGGGTTCAGGAAGCTGACCAGGGACGCCACCACGTGCCCCAGCCGCCGGCCGCCCTCGCGGACCAGGTTGGCCGCCGCGAAGTCGCCCGCCGCGGCCGCCGCGCCCACGTCCTCGGCGTTGAGCGAGCCCTTCCCGCCCAGCGCGGCGGCCAGCGCCACCGACCGGCCGCTGCGGGCCAGCGTGGTCGCGTCCCGCGCCAGGGCCGCGCCGCCGAAGTACGCCTCCAAGCACCCGACCTCACCGCAGGCGCACGCGGGCCCGAAGTCGTCCAGCCGGATGTGCCCGATGTCGCCGGCCGTGCCCGCCACCCCCCGGTAGACGCGCCCGCCGAGCACGATCCCGCAGCCGATGCCCGTGCCGACCTTGACGAAGATCAGGTCCTCCAGCGACCGGGCCACGCCCGCGTGCCGCTCCCCCAGCGCCATGGCGTTGACGTCGTTGTCGACCGTCACCGGGCAGCCCCACCGGCCGGCCAGCTCGTCGCGCACCGGGTAGCGGTCCCAGCCGGGCATGATCGGCGGCGCCACGGGCATGCCGTCGCGGAAGCTCACCGGACCGGGCAACCCGATGCCCGCGCCGATCAGCCGGCCCGGCGCCTTGGCGTAGACGACGTCGGCGAGCTCGACCACGCGGCTGAGCACCCGCGCCGGCCCGCCCCGCACGTCGCACTCCTCGCTGCGGCTCTCCAGCACCTCGCACCGGCCGTCGGTGACCGCGACCCGCACCGAGGTGGCGCCCACGTCCACGCCCAGCACGCGCAGGTCGTCGGCCAGGTGCACCAGCGTGGAGCGCCGCCCGCCCCGGCTGGCCGCCGGACCGCCGACCTGCACCAGGCCGACGTCCACGAGCCTGGCCAGCTCCCCGGTCAGCTTCGCCCGGGGCAGCTCCAGCCGCTCGCCCAGCGCCACCCTGGACATCGCGCCCTCGTCGCGCAGCACCGCCAGCAGCTCCGACTGCTCCCCGGAGACCACGTGCGGCTGCCTGCCGCTGCCCGTCGCGCTCATCGCGTTACCCCGCCCGAAGTCCGATCCCGTTGCCCCCGCACCAATCTAGGCCCGACCCCGGGCGGGCGGTTCGACAGATCGGGTTCACCCCCGGTGTGAACGGCACCGGGATGCCGCCGTGCGGGTAGGAGGGACTGAGCCGCACCCACGGCTCCGGCAGGTCCGGCTCGGGGCAGACGGTCCGGCTCGGGCAGGTCCGGCCTGAGCAGACCGGGCTAGGCAGGTCCGGCTTGGGCGGCTCCGGTCGAGGCCGCTCCGGGCTGGACGGGTCCGGGCTGGACGGGTCCGGGCTGGGCGGGTCCGGGCTCGGCGAGGTCGACCCTGGCGGGTCCGGCCTGGGCCGGCACCGGGCACGTGCCGGCCGCCGCCCACCGCTCATGCAGGTCGGTCGGGATGCTGAGGGTGGTGGACTGGCCGTTGGTGAGGTCGCGGACGCTGCCGCCGAGCAGGAGCGCGCCCGCGCGGTCCAGGATGGCGGTGGCCAGGGCGCTGTTGTCCTCCGAGCGCTCCAGCGCCCGCACCAGGCGGGCGCCCGTGCTGACCACCCGCCCCCAGCCGCGCGAGTTCGGGACCTCCATCCAGTCCGCGACCTCGGGGTTGACCACCTGCCGGACCATGGCGGCCACGACGCCGTCGAAGACCTTGCCCGGGAACAGCCGCTCGTACAGGTCGAGCAGGTGGCGGGTGAGCACCACACCATCCGGGGAGGGGCCGTAGGCGGCCTCGACCACCGCCGTGCTCAGCTCGCGCGCCTCCTCCAGCGACTCGGGCAGGGCCTCGACCGGGATGCCGAGCATCGCGCCGGTGACCCGCCACACGTAGTAGTAGTCGGCGGCCTCCTCCTCGGTGACGGAGATGCCGATGCGGCGCATCCCCTCGATCACCTGAACGGAGAAGATGAGGAGCGCGCCGACCATGTCCTGCTGGCACACCGGCACGCCGTCGGCCTCGACGTCCCAGCGGCCGGACGTGGTGAGGAAGTGCCGGACGGCGGCGTGGATGAGGCGGGTCTTCTGGATGGTGGGCACGAACGTCCCGCCCGAGCCGAAGGCGTCGCGGCCCATCATGTTCATGACGAACTGCGAGGTCTCCGACAGCCGCCGGTGGGGCTGGTTGAGGCCGTGGGTCAGGGTCAGCACCCGCGAGGGGCGGGGCTGGGCGTAGCAGTTGACCATGGCGCCGAAGGTGAGCACCGAGGCGACGTGCACGCCGTCGTCCACGAAGAACCCGTAGGCCCTGGCCACCCGGTCGTGGTCGACCCAGTCCGGCGGGTTGTCCGTGGCGACCAGGAAGTCCCGCACCAGGTCGGGCAACTGCTCGGGGATGGGCTGGTCGTTGGCGCGGAAGTGCTCCAGCACCTCGTTCACCACGCTCACGCGGTTGGTGGCGACCAGGTCGGCCACGACCGCGTCGGCGAGCGGGTCGCCCTGGAACTTCAGGGCGTCGAAAGCGGCTGCGTCGAACACGGGGACCCGCCCTTCACATGTAGGTGATAACCACCTCACTCTTCGTGCGCACCGGAGACCAGAACACGATCCGGTGAAGCGCGGAGCGGGAGTGACACGCAGCGTGGGTTTTCCGCATCGGTCGGGTTCCGGCCTGCGTTCCTCCGAGGGGTGAAACGGGGCGGATGGCGGTGCCGTCGAGCGCGGTGAAGCCGGTCCGGAGGCGCCGGGCGGACCCGCCCGGCGCGAGGGGTGGCAGGCCGGGCAGGACCCGGGCCGGTGCGTCAGCGGGCGGGCGGCGGCTCGGGGTCTTCAGACGCCTGCGGCTCTCCAAAGGACGAATCCCTGTTCGTTGCATTTTTGAGACCTCCGTAACCCCCGGTTCAACGGAGAGTGACAGACACCCCCTAGGTCACGTGACGCGCGTCACCCATAACGGATCTGTCCTTGCCCCCGGAAATCACGAGCGGTTACGTTTCCGCGCGCAGATCACGGTTCTGTCACCGAACGGACACGGGCCCGAATCCCCCGAAAACCGGGCCCCGACCACCTGGATCCCCCGCCAGGCCCGGTGCCGGAATTCCCCGACGCAGGAGGCTGCACTGTTGGCTCGGCACGCTCGACACGCGCGACCAAAGAACAACAGCGAGGACACCTTCCGGTTCCAGGTCCCGCTGCCGCCCCCTCCCGGTTACCGGGGCGCGCACCGGGCCGAGCCTGAGCGGGTCCTGCCCAAGCGCCTGGCCGGCGTCGCCGTGGCCGTCGGTGTCGTGGGCGGTGGTGCCGGCGCCGCCGCGGCCACCATGACCGGGCAGTTCACCCCGGTCGCGGGCGGTGCGGAGTTCGCCGTGGTGCCGGACACCAGCGTCCGGACCGGCAAGGTCGACACCGTCCACGCGATCAACCTGGGGTCGGAGACCGCCCGCATCATCCGCCAGGAGCAGCTGACCGCGCTGCACGCGTTCAACCAGGCCAGCACCTTCGCCCAGGACGGGTACGCGGCCCGCAAGGCGGCCGAGGAGAAGGCGGCCAAGGAGGCGATCGAGGCGGCCAAGCCGCCCAAGCAGCGGCAGGTCGAGGGCTGGATCCGCGAGGCCATCGGCATCCTCGCCGCCAACGGCACGGCCATCGACGAGGGCAGCCTCGACGAGATCTACACGATCATCATCAAGGAGTCCAACGGCAACCCGAACGCCGTCAACACCTGGGACTCCAACGCCATGCGCGGCACGCCGTCCAAGGGCCTGATGCAGTGCATCGACCCCACGTTCCAGGCGTACAAGCTGTCGGGCCACAACGACATCTACAACCCGGTGGACAACATCATCGCCGGCGTCCGCTACACCTACGCGCGCTACGGCGGCTTCCACAACCACCCGGGCCTGGTCTCCATGGCCGCCGGCTCCGGCTACCTGGGCTACTGACCCCACCCGGGCCGACGACGCCCCCCTGGTGACGGCGCGATCGGTACCGCGCCGCCACCGGGGGTTCAGCCCGGCCGGGGATTCGGCCCGGCCGGGGGTTCAGCCCAGCCGGAGGTCCGCCACGCGGATCGGCGACGGGGTCGTGCCGCTGGAGCGCTGCTGGTACTGGAACGACAGCACGCCGTCGACCGCGACCCGCGACAGGTCCACGTTGACCTCGCCGAAGGCGTTCATCGACGGCCGGTCGAACACCAGGGTCCAGTCCGTCCAGCCGGAGGCCCGGCTCGCCGAGACGACCCGGCCGCGCGGCATCACCAGGTAGGCGTTGTCGTCGCGGTCGAACACCAGCTTGGTGCGCTGCGTGCTGCCCGGCGGCACGGGCACCTCCCGCTTGGTCCACGTCCCGCCGGCGGTGCGGAACACGTGGAAGGTGCGGCCGTACTGGGCGCGCTGCTGGGCGTAGTTCGACACGCACTGCGTGAACCGGCCCGGCACGTAGCTGATCACCACGTGCGGCGTGCCGGTCGAGTCGACCGCCTGGCCCTCCTGGTTCATCAGCCCGTGGTCGGGGTCGAGCGGGTCGACGACCAGGCCCGGCGAGGTGACCGAGACGCGGGTGCCACCGGTCGTGCCGACCACCGCCCCAGCGGCGTTGCGCCACGTCCGGCCCCGGTCGTCGCTGTAGACGTAGCCGGTGTCGTGGTTGGTCAGGCCGCCGGAGTTGCACAGCACCCCGGCGTTGCCCTCGCGCCAGGTGAACGAGACGTGCAGCCGACCGCGCCGGTCGTAGGTCAGACCGTGCACGTACATGTTGCGGGTCGTGGAGACGACCCCGTTGGGACCGGTGTAGCTGCCGGTCGCCGACGACCACGCGCCCAGCCTGCGCCACGCGCCGTCGGTGTACTCGGCCAGCTCGTTCACGCCGTTGCCCGAGCCGCCGGTCCGGTAGCTGAACTGGAGCACCCCCTCGGGGGTGACGACGAACTGCGGGTAGGTCATGTTGCCCAGCTCGACCCCGCCCAGGGTCCGCTGCACCGACCCGAACAGCGAGGCCGACCAGCGGTGCGCGCCGGGGCTGGTCACCAGGCCGGAAATCGATTTCGCGTAGTGCACGCGGGTGTTGTGGGTGTCCATCGCCACGTGCAGGATGCCGTCGCGCGGCGAGACGCCCAGGGAGATCACGTTGTGCGAGTCGTCGGCGCTGAGCCGGTGCGGCAGTACAGCGGTCTCCCAGGCGCCGCCGAGCGCGCGGCGCGCGACCACCGCGTTGCGGCTCGCCGTGTACCAGGCCGCGTACTGGTGGCCGTTGTGGGTGATCAGGCCGTCCTGGAAGGCGTTGTTGTTGACCAGGCCGTCGTAGGAGACGAAGTACAGCGCGGACTGGTCCAGCGGCGTGTCGGACAGCGGGGTCACCCCGGGGGCGGCGTGGGCCGTGCCGGGACCGCCGACCGACGCGGCCAGCACCAGCGCCACCACGGCGCCCTGGTAAAACGATTTCCGCCTCATGCCGCCACCCCGTCCATCCGCATCGTCTGCACCTCTGCCTGCGTGAACGGCACCCGCAGCTGCTTGCCCGACACCCGCAGGCCCTGCCGCCGGGTACAACGATTTCCAGAGCCCGAGGTGGCCGTGGACCAGCGGGTGGTGACGCCGTCGGGGACCTGGCCGAAGCGGGTCAGGTCGAGGGTCAGGTCCTGCGCCGAGCCGGCGTTGAGCGCGACCACGATCAGCAGGCACCGGGCCGTCTCCAAGCCGCTGCCGTCGCCGTCGCCGTGCATCGGCCGGCGGGGGGTGACGCGGCGCGCGTCGGTGGTGGCGGTAGCGGTGGTGTTGACGGCGGGTGGCGGGCCATCGGCGGCACGCGAGAACGCGGCAACGGAACTCCAACAGGCCGCCACGGGTGGCCTAACCGCGACCGCGCGCGGCACGGTGCGTCGAGAGTGCAGCGTCATCGCCGATCCCCCTGCTGGAGTGGTGTCGCCCACTCCAGCCCGTGGCACACTCAAGGTCAACGAACCGAACAGGAACGATCAAAGTCGATCGGAACCGACGATGAGGCTGGCGGCGCAGCGACGTGACCTGATCCTGGCGGCGGTCCGCGCGAACGGCGTGGTGCGGCTGGCGGACCTGGTGGACCAACTGGGCGTCACGGCGGTGACGGTGCGCCGGGACGTCACCGCGCTGGCCGACCGCGGCCTGGTCACCCGCGTGCACGGCGGGGTCACCATGCCGCGCCACGGCGAACCGCAGGTGGTCGCGCGGGCGGGGCAGATCCTGCCGAGGCAGGCGTCGGGCCAGGTCCCGCCGGGGCACGTCCTGGTCGGCATGGTCGCCCCGTCGGAGGACTACTACTGGCCCGCCGTCATCCAGGGCGCGCAGGCCGCCGTCGGCGCGGGCGGGAGTCGCCTGGCGCTGCGCACCTCCTGCTACCACGCGGCGGAGGACCGGCGGCAGGTGATCAAGCTGCTCGACCGGGGCGTGCAGGCGCTGCTGGTCGCGCCGAGCACGGACGGCCCGGCGGGCGTGGACCTGATGCGCTGGCTGGGCGCGCTGCCCGTGCCGGTGGTGCTGATCGAGCGCGTGCCGCCGCCGGAACTGCCCACCATCGGTCTGGACGCCGCGGTCACCGACCACGCGCTGGGCGCGGGTCTGGCGGTGCGGCACCTGGCGACCCTGGGCCACCGGGGAGTGGGTCTGGTGGTGTCGCGGCCGAGCCCGCACCACGAGGCGATCCGGGCCGGGTGGCGGGAGGCGGTGACCTCGCTGGACCTGCGGCCCGCGCCGGTGGTGGAGGTGCCGCCGTTCGGGTCGGCCGACTGGGCCGCGGTGTGCGACGACGTGCTGGACGGGTGCGTGCGCGCGGGTGTGCGGGCCCTGCTGGTGCACGCCGACCGCGAGGCCATCGGCCTGGTGGAACGCGCCCGCGACCGGGGGCTGGCGGTGCCGGACGAGCTGGCGGTGGTGTCCTACGACGACGAGGTGGCCGCGGCCGCCGACCCGCCGCTGACCGCCGTGCGACCGAGCAAGCACCGGCTCGGCGCGCTGGCGGCGCAACTGGCGCTGGCCCGGGTGGCCGACCCGCTGGACCGGCCGGTCCACCGCGTCGCGCTGTGGCCCAGCCTGACCGTGCGCGAGTCGTGCGGGACGCCGCGGCACCACTCGGCCTAGCCGGCAGGCACAACCCGAGAACACGCCGCGCGACCCGGCGCCGAACCGCACGGCCGCGCCATGCACCGCACGACTGCACGGTCGCACCACACGACCACACGGCACGACCACACGGCACGGCCGCACTGCACGGCCGCACCGCCCGCCCAGCACCGCCCGGCTCAGCACCACGCCAGCCCCCGCCTCGCCTCGCCCCAGCCCAGCCCAGCCCAGCCCGGCCCCCACCCAGCCCGGCCCGGCCTCGCTCCACCCCAGCCCCTCCCACCCCCCACCGCGCCGGCCCACACCACACCCCCGCCTTGACACGCCACCCCGCCGTACGCCAACCTACTTTCACTAATTAATTAGTGAAAGGGTCATGGGTGATCGAGTTCCGGATCGACCCGCGCTCCGGTGTCGCCACCTACCAGCAGCTCGTCAACCAGACCAGGCACGCCCTGCGCCTGGGACTGCTGCGACCGGGCGACCAGCTGCCGACCGCCAAGGAGGTGGTCGCCGCCACCGCCATCAACCCGAACACCGTGCTCAAGGCGTACCGCGAGCTCGAACGGGAGGGCCTGGTGGAGGCCCGGCGCGGCGTGGGGACCTTCGTGTCCTCGGCCCCGCCGCAGCCGGACGCCGCCGAGATCGGCGCCGAGCTGGCGGACTGGGTGCGCCGGGCCAAGGCCCAGGGGCTGGACCGGGAGTACGTGGAAGCCCTCGTCAAAGCACGCCTCGACGAGCACTACGGAGGAAAGTGAGTGAGCACGTTGACCCCCGCACTCGAAACCGGGGCGCTGGCCATGCGCTACCGGCGCGGCTGGGCGCTGCGCGACTGCGCGTTCACGCTGCCCGCCGGGCGGATCTCGGCGCTGATCGGCCCGAACGGCGCGGGCAAGAGCACCCTCATGCGCATCGCCACCGGCCTGCTGCGCCCGACCGGCGGCACGATCCGCGTCCTCGGTGAGGAACCGACCCACCGCGGCGCGCACCCCGGGCTCGCGTTCCTCGCGCAGGACAAGCCGCTGTACAAGGGTTTCACCGTCGCGGAGATGCTGCGGGCCGGCGAGGAGCTGAACCCGACGTGGGACCGGGAGTACGCGCACCGGCTGGTGCGCGAGGCCGGCGTGCCGGCGCACGCCCGGATCGGCACCCTGTCCGGCGGGCAGCGCACCCGGGTCGCCCTGGCCCTCGCGCTGGGCAGGCGGCCGCGGCTCGTGCTGCTCGACGAGCCGCTGGCCGACCTCGACCCCGTGGCGCGCCAGGAGGTGATGCAGACGCTGCTCGCCGAGGTCGCCGACACCGAGCTGACCGTGCTGCTGTCGTCCCACGTGATCGCCGACCTGGACGGCGTGTGCGACCACCTGGTGCTGCTGACCGACGGGCGGGTGCGGCTGCACGGCGACGTCGACGAGCTGCTGGCCGGGCACCGCGTGCTGATCGGCTCCCGGGACCTGGAGCCGCCGCCCGGCGTGGTCGAGTTCCGCGCGACCGGGCGCCAGGCCACCGTGCTGGCGCGCACCGGCGACGTGCCCGGTTGGGACAACAACGAGCCCTCGCTGGAGGAACTGGCGCTGGGCTACCTGCGATCCTCGAAGGAGGCGGCGGCATGACCTGGGTGGCCTGGCGGCAGCAGCGACTCCAGATCCTGGTGTGCCTCGGTGTCGTCGTCGCGTTCGCGGCGGTGATGACGTGGGTGCGCTTCGGCGCGGCGGCCATCGCGCACGACCCCGCCCTGGTCGAGGCGACCTACGAGCGGTACGTGGACTACCAGCGCCTGGTCCTGCTGGCGCTGCCGGTGCTCATGGGCACCTTCGCGGGGGCGCCGCTGTTCGCCGCGGAGATCGAGCGGGGCACCCACGTGTTCGGCCTGACCCAGGGGATCAGCCGGAACCGGTGGTGGGCGACGAAGCTGGCCGTGGCCGGGGTCCCGGTCGTGCTGGGGATGGCGGTGCTCGGCCTGGTGAGCTCGTGGTCGGACCAGGTGCTGGGCGCCCTGACCTACAACAGCCGCCTGAACACCCCGATGTTCGAGGTGCAGGGCCTGGTGCCGGCCGCGTACACCGCGCTGGCGTTCACCCTGAGCGCGGCGCTGGGCCTGCTGCTGCGCAACGGCCTCGCGGCCATGGTGCTGACGATCGTGGCCTACGTGCCGCTGGTGGGCGTGGTGGCGAGCGTGCTGCGCCCGTCGTACGCGACGCCCGTGTCGGAGGTGGCGCCGCAGCTGCCGGAGGGCGCCTGGCGCAGGGGCATGACCTTCCTCGACGGCGCAGGCAACGAGGTCCCGTCCGGGGTCGCGGGGTGCGTCGGCCGGTTCGAGGAGTGCCTGGCCGAACGCGGGCTGACCGTGCGGTGGGCCTTCCACCCGGCGGACCGGTTCTGGTCCTTCCAGGCGATCGAGGCGGGGCTGTTCGCCGCGCTGTGCGCGGCGCTGCTCGCCGTGGGGGCGTGGGCGCTGCACAAGCGCCTGCGGCTGGGCTGATCGGGCGACGACGACCGGGTCCGGGGAACGTTCCGCCACAACGGTTCCGCCGCAACAGTTTCGCCGGTGTGAGGCGGGTGTGAGCCGATCGCGATGGATCGTTGCCCAATGCGTCGGTGAACGCCACGATGGGCCTACGGCGGGATCAACGAGGAGGCCACCGTGGGTCGGTACCGGTTACACGTCAACGGTGAGCGGCGCGTGGTGGACGTCCCGGCGGACACACCGCTGCTGTGGGCGCTGCGCGAGCAGCTGGGCGTGCTGGGCCCCAAGTACGGCTGCGGCGTCGGCGCGTGCGGCGCGTGCACGTCCCTCGTGGACGGCCGGGCGGCGCGGCCGTGCGTGACCCCCGTCGCCGACGCGCAGGGCAAGCGGATCACCACGATCGAGGGGCTGTCCGAGGACGGCGACCACCCGGTGCAGCGGGCCTGGCTGGAGCTGGACGTGGCCCAGTGCGGCTACTGCCAGCCGGGGCAGATCATGTCGACGGTGGCGCTGCTGTCCCGCAACCCCGACCCGGACGACGCGGAGATCGACGAGGCGTTGCGGGACAACGTGTGCCGCTGCGGCACGTACTCGCGGATCCGGTCGGCCGTGCGGCGCGCGGCCCAGCTGAAGCGGGGCGAGCGGTGATCAACCGACGGGCTTTCCTGGGGAGCGTGCTGGTGGTCTCCGCGCCGGTGGCGCTGCCCGGCCTGGCGTCGGCGGCGCCGGCGGCGGACCTGGCGCCGAACGTGTTCGTGCGGCTGGACGGCCGCGGCCGGATCACCGCCACCGTGCCCAAGTCGGACTCCGGGCAGGGCGTGCGCACGGTCGTCGCCCTGCTGGTCGCCGAGGAGCTGGTGGTCGACCTGGACGACGTGCGCGTGGAGCAGGCGCCCGGCGACACCGCGCGGTACGGGTCGCAGATGACCGGCGGCTCGGGCTCCGTGCGGCAGCTCGACACCCCCATTCGCACCGCCGCCGCCACGGCCCGGTGCCTGCTGGTCGCCGCGGCGGCGGCGCGGTGGGGCGTGCCGGTCGAGGAGTGCGCGGCCCGCGACGGCGCGGTGCACCACCGCCGCCGCCGGCTGTCCTACGCGGAGCTGGTGCGCGACGCGGCGGCGCTGGACCCGGCCTCCGTGCCGGTCGCGACGCTGCCGCCGGAGCGGTGGCGGCTGATCGGCAAGACCCGCGCGGGCCGCGTGGACGCGCGGGACGTGGTGACCGGCCGGGCCCGGTACGGCATCGACAACCGGCCGCGGGACGCGCTGGTCGCCGTGGTGCTCCGGCCGCCGTGGATCGGCGCCCGGGTCACCGCCGTGGACGACGCCGCGGCGCGCGCGGTGCCCGGCGTGGTCGCGGTGACCACCCTGGAGCCGGGGACGGCGGGCCAGGGCGGGGTCGCGGTGGTCGCGCGGTCGACGCCGGAGGCGCTGCGCGGGCGCGAGGCGCTGCGCGTGACGTGGAGCGGCGGCACGCCGACCGCCGACAGCCGGGTGTGGCTCGACGAGCTGGAGGCGGCGCTGCCCGCGCCGGCGGTCGCGCCCGGACCGGTGGCGTTCGAGGCGACCTACCGGCTGCCGCTGCTCGCGCACGCGCCGATGGAGCCGATGAACGCCACCGCGCACCTGACCGCGACCGGGCTGACCGTGTGGGCGCCCACCCAGGACCCCGGCGGCCTGCGCGCGGACCTGGCCCGCCGGACCGGCCTCGCCGAGGCGGCCGTGCGCGTGGAGACCTCGCTGATGGGCGGCGCGTTCGGCCGGCGCTTCGACAACGACGCGGTGCTGGAGGCGGTGGCCTGCTCCCGGGTCGCGGGCGCGCCGGTGGCCGTGCTGTGGACCCGCGACGACGACACGCGGCACGACTCGTACCGGCCGATGTCGGCGCACCGGCTCTCGGCCGTGGTCGACGGCTCCGGCGTGCCCACGTGGCGGTCGCACGCCGTGGCCACCTGGCCGTTGACCGTCGCGCCGTTCCTGCCCCCGAGCTTCGTGCGGCTCAACGGCGACCGGTTCCCCTACGCCGTGCCGGGCCGGGTGGACGTGGCGACTCGCCCCGCGCCCCTGCGCACCGGCTTCTGGCGGTCGGTCTACGCCGGGCACCTCCAGTACGCGGAGGAGGTCTTCCTCAGCGCGCTGGGCGACCGGGCCGGCGTGGACCAGGTGGAGCTGCGCCGCCGGCTGCTGCCCGCCGACTCGCGGTTGCGGCGGGTGCTCGACGCGGCGGCGGCGCGGGCGGGCGCGACACCGCCCGGTACCCGGCGCGGCGTGGCCTGCCACGACGACTACGGCTCGGTGTGCGCGGTGGTGGCCGACCACGCCGACGGCCGGGTGCGGCGGGTCGTCGCGGCCGTGGACGTGGGCCTGGCGCTGCACCCGTCCGGGGTGCGGGCGCAGGTCGAGGGTTGCGTGGTGGACGCGATGTCCACCGTGTTCGGCGCGCAGGTCACCGTGCGCGACGGCCGGGTGGTGGAGTCGTCGTTCCGCGACTACGCGTGGTTGCGCATCGACCGGGCGCCGGAGGTGGACGTGGTGGTCGTGCCGTCGGACGCGCCGGTCGGCGGGCTCGGCGAGCTGGCCTACCCGCCCGCCGCAGCGGCCCTCGCCTCCGCGTCCGGGCACGAGGTGACCGGGATGCCGGTGGGCGTGGCGATCGGGTAGCCGGACGCGGCCGGTCGAACGGCAGGCGGCCCGCGCGAGCCGCCCGGGGGTCCTCGCCGGTGCTCCACGGCGTGGTGAACCCCGGCGGCGACGCGCCGTGCCCGGTGACCGCCGCGACGGCGCCGGTCACCGCGACCGACGAGGTTCCGCGCCGGGACGGGTGACCTCGTCGGTCGCGGTCACCCCGTCCCGGTGGGACCGGCACGGCCCAGGTCGGCCAGCACCGCCCGCGCCGCGCGGCGGCCCGACACCAGGGCGCCCTGGATCGAGCCGGTGTCCCGGTGGTCGCCGCACACGTACCGGCGCGGGGCCAGGCGCACCGGGGCGCGCAGCCGGTGCGGCGCGGGCATGGCCGGCACCGCCCTCGGGACCTCGTAGCGCGCCAGGACCTCCCAGTTCCGCGTGGACGTGCCGTACAGCACGTCCAGCCGCGCGCGCACCTCCTCCTCGGTCGCCTCCCCCAGCACCGACGCCTGCACCAGCGGCGCGTTCGGCGAGTAGTCGGGCGCGACCTCGGAGAGCACCGCCGTGTTGACCACCGGCCCGCCGTCGCCGTCGACCACCAGGGTCGGGTCCCGCAGCGGCGAGGCGGGCGGCCGGAGGTACCACGTGGTGACGCCGTGCCAGGCCGGCGCGCCCAGCCCCGGCCACAGCCGGTCGGCGGTCGTGCCGTCGGTGGCGATGACGACGTGCCGGGCCCGGATGCTCGTGCCGTCCGCCAGCCGCACCCCGCTGCCGGTCACCTCGGCCACCTCCGCGCCCAGCCGCACGTCGAGCCCTCGCGCGAGCTGCCGGGGCAGCTCGCCCATGCCGAGCGCGGGCAGCGCCGCGCCGCCGCGCGCGAAGCTGCGCCACACCAGGTGGAAGAACCGCGCCGACGTGGTCAGCTCGCGCTCCAGGAACACCCCGGCCAGGAACGGCCGGAGCACCTCGTCCACGGCCCGGTCGGACAGGCCCCGGCGGGCCAGCTCCTCGCGCGTGCTCCGGTCGTCCCCGTCCAGCAGGGCCCGGACCGGGCCGACCAGGTCCCGCAACGACAGCGCGGCCAGCGCGAGCAGGTCCCGGGGCCCCAGCACCCGCTGCGCCACCGCGCCGCGCCAGGCGTGCGCGCCGTCGCGCGGGTCGGCCAGCAGGTCGTGCCGCCCGCGGCGCTGCACGAACACGCCCGGCCGGAAGTGCCTCAGGTCCAACGCGTCCAGGTCGACCCCCGCCAGCGCCGGGTAGGCGGGCAGCAGGAGCTGGAAGCCCCGGTCGAAGCGCACCCCGTCGACCACGTCGGTCCGGACCCGGCCGCCCACGTCGTCGGCCGCCTCCAGCACCACCGCGCCGATCCCCGCCGCGGCCAGTTCGCGCGCCGCGTTGAGCCCGGCCAGCCCGGCCCCGACGACCACCACCTCAACCATGGCCCCGACGCTAGGCAGGGTCGCGGGCGGGTGCACGACGAGTCGGTGGTCCCGAGCGGGCCGCGAACCCCGGGACCGCGACCCTCAGGGGTGCCGGCCCAGCACGTCGGCCGCGTGCACCGCCTCCAGCGACAGCGTCTTGTAGCCGACCTCCTCGAACAGCACGGTCAACCGGTCGGTCTCGCTCTGCACCACCGTCCCGGCGCCGAACTCCGCGTGCCGCACCCGGGACTGCGCCGGGTACTCGGGGTTGGCCGAGACGCCGGTGCCCGCGTCGCCGCTCCAGCACGTGTCGCAGTTGCCGCACGCCCGCTCCAGCACCTCGCCGAAGTACCCGATCAGGTGCTGCCGCCGGCACGCCCTGGTCTCGGCGTAGGCGCGCAGCACCTCGATGCGCGACCGGTCCAGCCGCTGGAGCCGCTCGGCCTCCTCCACCGCGAGGTCCGCGGCCCGCGCGGGCTCGACCACCAGCCGGAACCGCGCCCGCTCCACGACCACCGCGCCGACCCGCTCCAGCAGGTTCACCCCGGTGGTGACCTTGCGGCGCGAACTGCCGAACCCGCGCGTCAGCTCGGTGACCCGCTGCCCCGGCCGCTCGCCGACGAACGCCGCCAGCGCCAGCAGGTCGTCCCGGTCCACGTGCCGGGACTGGAGGAACCGCTGGAGCCCCAGGTCCTGCGACCGGTAGAACAGCACGCCCCGCGCCGGGTCGCCGTCGCGCCCGGCCCGCCCGATCTCCTGGTAGTAGGCGTCCAGCGAACCCGGCGCGGACGCGTGCGCGACGAACCGCACGTCCGGCTTGTCGATGCCCATGCCGAACGCCGAGGTGGCCACCACCAGGTCGGTCGACCCGCCCATGAACGCGTCCTGCACGCGTTCCCGCTCGGCGGCCCCCATGCCGGCGTGGAACGGCTCGGCGCCCAGCTCCTCCGCGTAGCGGGCGGCGTCCTTGCGGGTCGCCACGTACACCAGGCCCGGCCGGGGCGCCTCGCGCACCCACTCCAGCACCGCGCGGCGCTTGTCGTCGTCGGAGGTGAACATCCGCACCTCCAGCGACAGGTTCGGCCGGTCGAAGCCGATCGCCACCACGGCCGGGTCATCCATCCCCAGGTGGGTGATCACGTCCTCGCGCACGGTCGTGCCCGCGGTGGCGGTCAGCGCCAGCACCGGCGGCCGGCCGATCCGCTCCACCGCGCCCGCCAGCCGCAGGTAGTCCGGCCGGAAGTCGTGGCCCCACGCCGAGACGCAGTGCGCCTCGTCCACCACGAACAGCGCCGGCTTCCCCAGCCGGTCGAGCACCTCGGGGTTGGCCAGCTGCTCGGGCGACACGAACAGGTACCGCGCCTCGCCGCTCTCCACCGCCTCCCACGCCCTCGCGTTGTCCCCTTCGGACTGACCGGAGTTGACCAGCACCGCCATCGGCGCGCCCGCCGCGCGCAGCGCGGCCACCTGGTCCCGCTGGAGCGCGATCAGCGGCGACACCACGACGACCAGCCCGTCCAGCAGCACACCGGGCACCTGGTAGACCGCCGACTTCCCCGCCCCGGTGGGCAGCACGACGAAGACGTCCCGGCCCGCGAGGACCTGCTCCATCGCGTCCAGCTGCTCGGCGCGCAGCTCCGGCCACCCGAACACCTCGGACGCCACCGCGCACAGGCGCTCCCGGTCACCCACGACCCACCCGCTCCCAGAAGTGCGCCAGGGTGGCCGCGCCCGCGAGCAGCACGTCCACCGAAACGCGTTCGTCGCTGTCGTGCCAGCGGTCCTCGGGCAGGCCGGTGCCGAAGAACAGCACCGGCGCGCCCGCCCGCTCGGCCAGCAGGGCGGCGGGACCGCCGCCCGCGTTGCCCATCCGCCCCACCGGCCGGCCGAACCCCTCCCGTGCCGCCTCCACCAGCAGTTCCAGCTCGGGCAGGTCCTCGGGGGTCCGGTACGCCTCCTGCGCGGTGTCGTCGGTGACCGACACCTCGTGCTCGTACCGGTCGTCCACGGTCTTGGCCAGCCACTGCCGCAGCTGCTCGCCGACCTCGACGACGCGCTGGTCGGCGACCGTGCGGATGCTCAGGTCGGCGGCGGCCACCGAGGGCACCGCGCCCAGCGGCGGCCCGGTCGGGTCGCCCGCGAGCACCGTCAGCACCTCGACCGCGGGCCGCGCCCACAGCCGTTCGGGCACGGTGTAGCCGGCCTCGCCGACGACCGCGCGCGTCTCGGTGC
Source organism: Saccharothrix sp. BKS2 (assembly GCF_047689505.1). Classification (NCBI taxonomy): domain Bacteria; kingdom Bacillati; phylum Actinomycetota; class Actinomycetes; order Pseudonocardiales; family Pseudonocardiaceae; genus Saccharothrix; species Saccharothrix sp. BKS2. Next base: position 112,854 of record NZ_JAUQOL010000020.1, read on the forward strand.
GCTCCACCCAGTCCTCCTCGGTGAAGGGCAGCGCGGCGTACGCGGCGCGGGTCCGCTCGGACGGCTGGAGCACCCGGTCGTAGAACCCGGGCACGGTCACCCGCCCGTCGTCGTCCCACAGCAGCCCGAGCACCCGGCTCAGCTCCCGCGCCGGGTTGGGCGCGGGGCCGGACACCGCGCCGCTGTGCACGTCCCGCGCGGGACCGCGGATCTCCACGTGCGCCAACGTGGTGCCGCGCACGCTCGTGCACACCGCCGGGTGGTCGGCCCGCCACAGCATCGTGTCGGTGAACACGACCAGGTCGGCCTGGACGCGGGGATCGGACAGCAGCTCCGGCAGGTTCGCCGAGCCGGTCTCCTCCTCGCCCTCCACCAGGAACTTGAGGTTCACCGCGGGGGCGTCCCGGTCGCGCAGGTGGGCCCGCAGGCCCCACAGGTGGGCCAGCACCTGCCCCTTCGCGTCCGAGGCGCCGCGACCGTGCACGAACCCGTCGCGCTCGGCGGGCTCGAACGGCGGGGTCTCCTCCCACCGCCCGCTCCCGGCCGGCCGCACGTCGTGGTGGCTGTAGACCAGGACCGTCGGCGCGCCGGGCGCGGCGCACCACTGGGCGAACACGGCGGGCGCGCGCTCGGCGTCCCACACCTCGACCTCGGGGAAACCGAGGTCGCGCAACGCGGCGGCCAGCCAGTTGGCCGACCGCAGCACGTCGAGCCCGTGCTCGGGCAGGGAGGCCACCGAGGGCACCCGGCACCACTCGACCAGTTGCCCGACGAGCCGCTCCCGGTGGGCGGCCAGGTAGTCGTGGACGTCGCTCACGAGTCGCTCACCCCGATCGGCACCGCGGGTGCCACCTCCCCTGCGCTCGACATGCCCGTGTGTTGCCCGGCTCGGGGCGATCAAACGTGCGGACCCCGGCGAGGCGACGGCACCGTTCACCACCTCCGGTTAATCCTGTCAAGTTCTTGCGTAATGCTGCTTACTTCTTCCATGCTGATGCCGTCCCTCCAACGAAGGAGTTGCGGTGTCCCTGTCGCGCAGGACGTTCCTCGGGTCGGCCCTCGCCGTCCCCGCCCTCGGTGCCGCCACCCCCGCCCTGGCTGCGAGCCCACCCGGCGACGTGGTCGGCAAGATCACCGTCGGCTACCAGGGCTGGTTCGCCGCCCGGGGCGACCGCTCACCCCTCGACGGCTGGTGGCACTGGAGCGACAACTGGGGGCAGCCGCCGTCGCCCACCAACCACGCGCTGATGTCGTGGCCGGACATGACCGACTACGCGAACCGGTACACCACCGCGTTCGGCTCGCTGGGCGACGGCCGGCCCGCCACGGTGTTCTCCAACCACGACTTCCAGACCGTCGACGTCCACTTCGGCTGGATGAAGCAGTACGGCTGCGACACCGCCGCCCTCCAGCGGTTCAACCCGACCGGCGGTGAGGGGCCCATCCGCGACGCGGTCACCGCGCACGTGCGCACGGCGGCCGAGAAGCACGGCGTGAAGTTCTACATCATGTACGACGTCACCAACTGGGCGAACATGCAGTCGGAGATCAAGGCCGACTGGCTGAACAAGATGCGCGCCTACACCTCTTCCCCCATGTACGCGCGGCAGAACGGCAAGCCCGTGGTGTGCGTGTGGGGCTTCGGCTTCAACGACCCGGGTCGCCCGTTCACCCCGCAGCAGTGCCAGGACGTCGTCGACTGGTTCAGGGGGCAGGGCGTCTACCTGATCGGCGGCGTGCCCACGCACTGGCGGCGCGAGGTCGAGGACTCCCGGCCGGGTTTCGCGGGCGTCTACCGCAGCTTCCACATGCTCTCGCCGTGGATGGTCGGCCGGATCGGCAACGTCGCGGACGCCGACCACTTCTACACCAACGTCAACGGCCCCGACCAGGCCGAGTGCAACCGCCTGGGCATCGACTACCAGCCGTGCGTGCTGCCCGGCGACCTGTCCCGGCGGCACCGCGCGCACGGCGACTTCATGTGGCGGCAGTTCTACAACGTGGTGCGCCTGGGCGTGCAGGGCATCTACATCTCGATGTTCGACGAGTACAACGAGGCCAACCAGATCGCCAAGACCCCGGAGACGCAGGCGGGCATCCCGGTCGGCTCCGGCTTCCTCGCCCTGGACGAGGACGGCACCCGCTGCTCCTCGGACTACTACCTGCGCCTGACCGGCGACGGCGGCCGGATGCTCAAGGGCCAGATCGCGCTGACCGCGGTGCGCCCGACCAAACCGATGCCCGACGGCAACCCGCCCGTCGAGCGGGACCTGGCCGCGGGCCGGCCCACCGCGCAGAGCAGCCAGAACCAGCACTACGGCGGCCACCTCGCCGTGGACGCCGACCCGCACAGCTACTGGGAGAGCGCGAACTCCGCCTTCCCCCAGTGGCTCCAGGTCGACCTCGGCGCCGTCGCCGCGCCGACCCGCCTGGTCCTCGGCCTGCCGCCCAACCCCGCGTGGGGCCGCCGCACCCAGACCGTCGCGGTCGAGGCGAGCGCGGACGGCGGCGCGTTCACCACGCTCGTCGCCGCCGCCGGCCACACCTTCGACCCGGCCACCGGCAACACCGCGACCATCACCCTCCCGACCGGCGCGCGGGCCCGCTACGTGCGGCTGCGCTTCACCGGGAACACCGGGTGGCCCGCGGCCCAGCTGGCGAGCATGAAGGTCTACGGCTGAGCGGCGGACCCCGGCGCTTGGGAGCGCTCCCAGGTACGCTCCCGACCATGGTGAGCGTTCTGATCACGGGATCGTCCGACGGCATCGGTCGGGAGACCGCCGCGACGCTGGTGGGCCAGGGCCACCGCGTGGTGCTGCACGCGCGCGACGCCGGGCGGGCCGAGCAGGCGCTGGCCGCCGTGCCCGGCGCCGCCGGCGTCGTGGTCGGCGACCTGTCGTCCCTCGCGCGGACCCGGGAACTGGCCGGGTCCGCCGGGGCCTTCGACGTGGTCGTGCACAACGCGGGACTCGGCGGCGGCCTGCCCGAGCGGGTCGTCACCGAGGACGGTCTGGAACTGCTGTTCCAGGTCAACGTCCTGGCGCCCTACCTGCTCACCGCCCTGATGCCGCGCCCGGCCCGGCTGGTCTACCTGACCTCCGGGCTGGAGGCTCAGGGCGTCGCGGACCTCGACGACCTCCAGCACGAGCGCGGGCCGTGGAACGGGATGCAGGCGTACTCGGACTCCAAGCTCCTCGACGTCGTGCTGGCGTTCGCCGTGGCCCGCCGGTGGCCGGGCACCCCGACCAACGCGGTGGACCCCGGCTGGATCAAGACCAAGCTGGGCGGCCCGAACGCCACCGACGGGCTGCCCCGGGGCGCGGAGACGCAGGTCTGGCTGGCCACCTCCGACGACCCGGCGGCACTGGTCACCGGCCGCTACTTCAAGTGGCGCGAGGAGTTGCGGGCCAACCCCGTCGCCTACGACGTGGAGGTCCAGGAACGCCTGCTGGCCGCGTGCGCCGAGCTGACCGGCGTCGCACTGCCGTGACCACACCGGCCTGACCACCTGACCCGACCACACCGCCGACCTGCCGCGCCTCGCTGCCCCGCGTCAGCCGGGCGCGCTCGCGCGCTTCTCCGTGGACCGCTGGTCGATCGCCTCGGCGACCTCGCCGAGCACCCGCCGGATCAGCACGCCGTACCCGTCGTCGGCGAGGGCGTGCTCGTGCTCCCGCGCGGCGGTGATGTGCTCGCGCGCGGCCTCGAACGAGCCGAGCCGGCGGAAGCCGTCGGCCAGGTTGAGGTGCAGCGAGGGGCGGAACCCGGCGACGCTCAGGCTCTCGTGGTGGCGGCGGGCCCGCTCGTCGGTGAGCACCGCCGCCGCGTCGAGCGCCCGCACGTCCCACACGAGGGCCTGCGCCGGGTCGTCGTAGAGGTCGGCCAGGTGGTGGGCGAGGGTGCAGCGGTGCAGGGCGTCGCCCACCGGGCCGATCCGGTCCCAGAGGTCGTGCAGGCGGGCGCGCGCGGCGTCGGCGTCACCCGCGTGCGCGAGCGCGACGGCGGCGACGATGTCGGTCATCGTGGAATCCGTCGGCGTGGAATCCGTCGGCGTGGAATCCGTCGGCGTGGAATCCGTCGGCGTGGAATCCGTCGGCGTGGAATCCGTCGGCG
>NZ_JAUQOL010000021.1:0-113288 GCF_047689505.1 Saccharothrix sp. BKS2
GACTGGCGCAAACCCAGCGAGGTATTCACCGAACTCCTCGAACTGGATGCTTCCACCGCCTGAACTCGCCCTCCCCTGTGCCCGACAACCTCCCCGTCTGAACTCCCCACACCCGCCCAGACCGCGAACCGAAGCTGATCGGCGAACTTGTCGACCTCGTCGTCGGGGATATCCCGATCGATCGCCGCGCGACGGAATTGCCCGTAACGGTCCATGACGCAGCATGATCTCAGATCGGTGCGAGCGTTCTCCCGGACCGAGACCGGAACCGAACGACCTAATGCTCCACATCGGCAACCCCACGGCCACCGCACCGCTCCGGCAACCAACGGCCGGAGTCACCCCAATACGCAACTCGGCCACTGCTCCCGCCGACGTCAACTGCCCCCCCACATCGCTCCCGCACCACTGGTAGGTCGACGCGATCTGGGCGAAACCGAGTGCCGCGACCCCGAGGAGGGACGAGAAGACCAGCGCGCACGCCACCGCGAGGTCGCGCTCGTTCAGGAGTGGTCGTGACATGTCAGCGCAGCTGACTCCGGTTCTCGAACCACTCGTCGTCAGGGCCACGTGCGGTGCGGTGTCGGTCAAACCGACGATGACGTCCACGATGACACCGGCGATCCCGAGCGTGAACCCGAGGGCGATTCAGGTGTTGTTCCACATGTTGACGCCTTGAACTCGAAGCCGTCGGCGATGTCGACCAGAGCCGGACCGACGTCGTGGGCGGGCTTGCGCATCTCACCCAGCGCCTGCTTCATCCGGTTGATGCGCTCGGTGCAGGCGTTGCTCGCCTCACCGGTCCAGGCCGAAGCCTGGTTGGTCGCCGTCTCCAAACCCTTGAGGCAGCTGTCGATCGCCAACTGACGCAGTTAACCGCCGTTCGAAGCCGTCACTCAATCGTCGAACGAATGTCCCACGGAGTTTGGAACTCGTCGCCCCACACGTCGATGGCCATGACGAGGTTCATGGGTAAGTCGAAGTCATCCGCCAGCCGCTCAGCCGAGCAGTTCGCCGGGATCGGATCATCGACCTTGCGCACCTACAGCGGGTCGGTGCTCCACTCGGGTGCCAACCGGATCGAGATCACACCACCCATCGTTCCCCTCCGCCCGCATCGGTAGGCCATGTCCGTAGACTTGTCCTACACACTCCCGAGCGCCACCACCCGTCACTCCCAGTATCAGAGCTTCGCTCCGGCGAACTGTACGAGCAAGTGGCCCTTGTGGAGAGCGCGGAGCAGTCCTCACGGCAATAGCACTGCGTCCGGAATCGACACTTCCACATCGGACACCGAAAGTAACGGCCAGTTAACCGGTAGTCACATGAGCGAACCGCGTATTGGTGAAACCCTTTGGAGCCATCCTGCGATATGCCGTTGGTAGGGACCTCGTCTGCCCTGAAAGGCCCACCGTCATGAACCTTGCTCGACTCGCACGTGGCAGGTGGTACTTCGTCGTGGTGATCGCGAGCGCCGGCGTCTTCGCCGCTGTGCCCTTTGCCCACGCCGCCCACCGACTGCGAAGGCCATCACTCTGGCGGTGGACCGCGCTCTACGCAGCAGCGACCATCGCGCTGATGCTCATCATGCCGCCCTCACAGGGGCAATCCGCAGCGTCGACCACGGACGTGCGCAGCACGATCGGTGCTCTCGGCGCCATCGCGATCATGGTCGCTGCCTGCATCCAGCTCAGCGGTATCCGGCGCGACGTCTACGGGCTCCCTCAAGCCGTCCGACCGCCCGTGCAGCCGCCACAGCCCTGGGAAGCAGACCCGGCTGTCGCGGCGGCGCTGACGCTGCGGGCCAAACGAGAGGAAGCCCGCACGCTCGTCGCACGCGACCCGGCACTCGCGCGAGACCTCCGGATCGGCCGACCCGATCTGCCTCGGCAGTACGACGACGGCGGCCTGGTCGACATCAACACCGCACCACCGTCCGTCATCGCGCAGTGCTGCGGACTCGACGACCGCGCCGCCGAACAGATCGAACGCGCCCGCCAACAGCACCCATTCCCCTTCCACTCGGTCGACGAACTGCTCGTCTTCGCCGAGCTGGACGTCAGCACGTGGGACCTGATCCGCGAACGGGCGGTCGTCTACTCCTGAACACCTCACACAGCGGGTCAGCACCGAGTCGGGCCGACGGAGGAGCACCCGCGACGAGGAGGTCCGTGGCGATCGAGTGATATGCCGATGACGTAGCGCTTCCGGTCCGACACTTGCGGTATGCATCCATCGTGCGAATCGTCATGCCACGGCCCCCCAGGGGCTTCCGCAGTTTGCTCGGAGAGCGGAAGTGGGCACGCCTGCTCGAGCAGGGCGTGGATCGCGTTCACGGCCCCGGGGTCCCGCTACTACGACAGGGAGACCCTGGGACGACGGTCTTGGCGGTGGTGTCCGGACGAGTGAAGGTCTTCGGCACCGAGCGGAACGGAGGACGCGCGCTGCTCGCCTTGCGCGGCGCAGGAGACCTCTTGGGTGAGATCGCGGCGCGCTCCGCTTCACCCCGCACGGCGACCGTGGAGACGATCGATCGTTGTACGGTCCGCATGCTGTCGGCCGATCGCTTCAAGACCTTCCTCCGGGAACACGACGGCGAAGCCGCTCTCACCGACTATTCGATCGCAAAACTGTCCCAAACCGTTCCTTACCAGGTAGAACTGGTTCATTTCAGCCCCGAGCGCAAGATCGCGCGTCTGTTGCTGGAAGTCGTCGCGCTGGCCGACGAAGCATCCCCGGACCCCGAACGGGTGCCGTTCTCCCAGCAGGAGGTCGCCGACTCCCTGGGCATGGCTCGCAGCACCGTCGCGCACTACGTGCGACATCTCAAAGCCTGCGGAGCTCTGCGAGCCGGCCCGCGCCTCTCCGTGGCGAACCCGGACCACCTGAGAGCCATTGCCGGACTGTGACTCACGTCACATCCAAACTGTCCGACGGCGGACACCACTCCCGATCCACGATCACCAAGCTCCTCGCCAAGCACACAACGAGGAGGAAGACGTGGTCCACAAGGCGTCCGAACTGCCGCCCTACCGCGCTCTGCTGGTGGTGGACATCAAGGACTTCAGCGGTGTGCCGGGGCGGTACCAGGCTGACGTGACCGACCTGGTGCCGGTGGTTCTGCGGTCGGCTTTCGAACGCTGCGGCTTGACCGAGGTGTGGTCCGGGAAGCGCTTCATCATCAGCACCGGTGACGGTTGTGCGCTGGGCTTCCCGTCCACGGTGCTTCCGCTGTTGCTGACCCCGTTCCTCCAAGCCCTGCAGGACGAGTTGGACTACCGCGCCCAGGTGCACGCCGACCCGGTGCCGCTTCGGATGCGGGTCAGCGTCAACGTCGGCGCAGTCACCGATTCGGGTCGTGAGCTGATCAGCGAGGGCAGCGGGGCGTCGCGGGTGGAGACCCACCGACTGCTGGACGCCGAACCCGTGCGCGACCTGCTGGCCCGTTCCGGACCCGCTACTCGCGTTGCGGCGATCGTATCCGCCCGCGCCTTCCACGACGTCGTGGCCAGCGGCTACACCGCAGAACCCCAGGACCTCTACGTACCGGCGCCGGTGCAGGTCAAGCAGCTGGCCGACCTGGCGTACCTGAGGGTTCCGTCACCGACCGGCGACCTGCTGCACAGCGGGTTCCTTCCACGCGCCGAACCAGGTGGAAATGGCGTCGACGAGCACGTGAGCACCGAAGACCGCCCGCACGGAGCCGGTTCCACGGCCAACAACGCCCAAGACGTGCAGGGGAACCTCAACCAGAGCGGCGACCACGTCAACCAGGGGAACACCAACTACACCTTCCACGGCACGGGCAACGTCAACAGCGGTCCGGGCACCCAGTTCAACGGCGCCGATACCCGGTACTACGACAAGCGCAGGTCGTGATGACCGACATCGGCACGCCGAGGACCACCAGCTACGACTTCCACAGCACGGGCAACGTCAACAGCGGCAACGGCACGCAGATCAACCACATCCACGTCCCCCTGCGGCGACGTCGCGAGTCGCGCGTCGTCGCGGACGAGGAGATCCGCCGCTTGGCCGATCGGTTCGTCCGACCGAAGCGGTTCCCGTTCGACGTGTTCACGCGGTCCAGCACGGCCGTGCTGACCGGGCAGGACGGATCAGGTAGGCGCACCACGGCGCTGATGTTGCTGACCGACGTCGGCAAGAACGACGTGGACCGGCTGCGGGTGCTGGACGACAGGACCGACGATCCGGACAACCCCGCCTTCGACGTCGAGGAACTGCGCCCCGGTGAGCCGCTCCTGCTCGACTTGTGCGAGACGGACGAGGGCCGCGTTCGCGAACTTCAGCCGCAGCTGGAGTTCTACCGCACGGCCGTGGCCGACAAGAGGGCCCGCTTGGTCGTAGTGGTGCGCCCCGACCAGGTCGAGCACTTGGCGGAGTCCTTGGCCGCGCTCGTCGTGAGGTTCGAGCGCCCCGACGGCACCGCGGTCCTGCGGGCGCACCTGGCTCCCGACCACATCAGCCTCCCGGACCCACTACCCGCCGCGGACCGGCTGCGGGAGTACCTGCGGGATTCCGCAGTCGGCAGTATCGCGGCCCTGGCCCGGCTGACTGTCGAAGCACGTGACACGGGACGCGGCGCGAGCCTGACGGAGTGGCTGTCCGCAGCGCTGGGAGCCCGGCTCGAACGGGCTGCCCAGGCGGCGAAGCTGTTCACCGACCAACAACGGGCTTCGGTGCGAGCCCTGCTGGTGGTCGCTGCCTTCCTCCCCGGAGCACCGCTGGAAGCCATGGTCTCGGCCGAAGCTGTCTTCGGCGGAATGGTGAAGCTCCCCCGCGAGGACCTGCACGTCCTGGACGGCGCCCACCTGGCCGAGCGCATGGCACAGGTGAGCCTGCGCGTTGACGGGCGCCGCACGGTGGAGTTCACCGACCTCGCCATGGACAGTGCCCTGCGCACCCATTTCTGGACCTACTTCCCGCATCTACGGGAACGGGTGGAGCAATGGGTGCAGGCCGTCCCCTCGTTGCCGACCATGCCGTACCAGGCCGCCGCCGACCTGCTGGACCGGTTCGCCGAACTGCTGCTGGTCACAGGTCCCCCCGAGCCGCTGATGAAGTTGGCACGCAGGTGGACCGGCGACGACGCCAAGCGCAAGCCGGAGTTGGCGGCACAGGCACTGGCGATCGGACTGCGCCACGACAGGTGGTCGAAGAGGTTCAGGGATTACGTCTACCTCCGCTCCCGCGAACACAACCTGCCGGTTCCGTTCGCCCAGGTGCTGATAGCCGTGTGCGTGGACGACATCGCTCCGAACCAGCCACCACAGGCGCTGGTCCGGCTGCACCACTTCACCCGTCACAACGACAGGTCGGTGCGGTCTGCCGCGCATGACGCGCTGATCGGTTCGGTGGAGCGCTACGGGTTCCAGCGCTGGTTGCTCTACCGGTTGGTCCGAGGTGACCTGAGAGAAACCGACCGCAACATCCTGCTCGACCTCGTCGTGCCCTCACACATGGCCAACGAGCACCACATGAGGCGCAATCTGTTGAACCTGTGGCGGCGGTTGTTCAGCGTCACCACGCACGACGTCCCGACCGCGAAGTTGTGGGAGTGGATCGGCAGGGATCCGGCACTGGTGGTGGAGGCATGTGGCGGTCGGGCGGCTCTGCTCAATGAGCTCTTCGTGCTGGCCCGGACCCAAATACGGCACGCCGAGGACCCGGGGGCACTGCGCACGGCCGTCGAAAGTGCCCAAACGCTGTTGCGGCACATCAACACGGCACTGCACATCGGTGGATCGAAGGGACAGGGATGGACAGGAGCATGAAGGAGGCGGCAACGGGCGCGGCGGTCTCCCTGTTGTTGCCGATCTGTGCAGGTGCGATCTTCGGGTGGGTTGCCTGGGTCACCACCGTGGTGGTAATCGTCTTGCTCACCGCCACCGCGGTAGTGGTGCTGCGTCGTCACCAGCACCACGTCCAGCAGCGCGTGCTGGCCGAGGAGTGGCGGTATGAACGCGAACAGGAACGCGTCGAGCAGCAGGCGCCGCCGCCCGAGCCACCCCCGGCGCCCGACCCCCCTGCCACTGCGGCGATCACCCCCGTGCGCCTGCCCAGTTCGGTCGACGAAATCCCGTTCGCCTTCGCCTGCACCGTGTACTGGCTCCCACAGGGATACCGCTCCGGGACCACGCATGCGGAACCCGCAGCTCTAGCCGTCCAAGCGGTGCTCAAGAGGGCCCGCCAGGTGACCGAACTGCACCACCCGGAGGACAGCGTCGCCGCTGCGCACGTGTTGGCATCCGCACTGGGCCATCCGGCGTCCGACGGGACGAACGCGGTCACGGCGTGGGCAAAGTCGATCAAGTTGACCGTTGGCGAGGAACACCGCGCCCACCTGCAGGACTTGTCGGCTTTGCGCAGGCAGCGGCAGCTCGACGTGCTACGGATCGACAACGAGCGAATGGTGCGCTCGTACCTGGGTGAGGAGGTGCTCACCAGCGTGGGCAGCACGGTGGTGTGGTGGCTGGCCCAGGACCGGACGAGGGTCCGGGAGACAGTTGACCTGATCGGCACACTCGCCCAACTGTCGGCTGCGGCCAACGACGCGAAGGTGGACCGCGCGTTCCAACACCTGCTGCCCGAGCACATGCGGCCAACACCGGCACAACACGAAATCCCCTTTGAACCGACCAACGGCAGCTCGGCCGATTCCAACGGTCAGGCGGTGTTCGTTGTGGACAGTTCGGGCGTGGTCGACAACCACGCCGAGCCGGTGAACGGCCCAGGTGACTTGCTCCCCAATCCAGGCGACGAGCACAACACCCTGTTCGGCCACCACCTGGCAGATCTGCTGGATCGCCACGAGCACTCGGACCTCGCCGATGAAGCACGCCACCGATACGGTGTGCACGAGTGGCCTGTGGAAGGCACGCGCGAAGCGGGCACGAGCGACTAGCAACAGCGGAGCAGCGGTCGCAGTCGTAAAACCGCAGACCGCCGCTCCGCTTTCCGACCGTATCGGCCGAATCCACCTTGCGAAGCCACTGAGGCCAATAGGTCAAGAGGCTGAATGATGTGCCCCGAGAAATCCGGACTGTGCCGAACGAAGGCTATCAAGCCGCTTTCTGGTTCGCAAACCACTCATCGAGGACTTCTGAAGGCGGACGGTAGTCCAGGCCTGAATGCAGACGCCGCTTGTTGTAGAAGCCTTCGATGTACCTCACGATCTCATGTCGGGCCTCGGCGCGGGTGGCGAATGTCCGGTGATGCGTCCACTCGGTCTTGAGCTTTCCGAAGAACGACTCGGCCATCGCGTTGTCGAAACAGATGCCGGTGCGCCCGGCCGATTGCCGGACCCCATGACCGCGGAGGGTGGCGTCGAAATCGTGTGACAGATATTGACTGCCTCGGTCGGAATGGAACACGGCACCGTCGGGCAGTGGAACGCGCCGCGCCGCCATGGCCAACGCCGCGCACACCAGCGAGGCCGGATACCGGATGTCGACCGCCCAGCCGATCACGCTTTTCGAGAAACAGTCGATGACCGACGCCAGATACAGCGGTCCCTCGCCGGTGTCGATCCTGGTGATGTCGCCTACCATCTTCTCTCCCGGTCGGGCCGCGGTGAAGTCGCGTCCGACCAAGTCGGGCACGGGCCCGGCCGCCAGGGCGGCCACGGTGAGCCCGCGACGGCGTCTGACCTGCACCGGGACCAGTCCAGCCGCGCTCATCAACCGGCGCACCAGCTCGTCGTCGACCCGCACACCCCGACGCGCGAGTTCGGCGTGGACTCGTCGATAACCGTAGGTGCGACCCGATTCCGCGAACACGGCCCGGATCCGTTCGGTCAATTCCTTCCGGCGCAGCGCCCGTGCCGACGCCGGACGCGCCATCCAGTCGTAGAAGCCCGATCGGGACACCCGCAACAACCGGCACATCATGGAGACGGTGAAGTGGGCCTTCTCCGCGGCGATGAACGCGTACCGTTCGCTCACCGTTGCTCGCGCGCAAAGAAGGCCGCGGCTTTTTTCAGGAAGGCGTTCTCCTGCTCCAACTCCCGGACACGCCGCTCCAACTCCGCGGTACGCGCCCGGTCGATCGCCCCGGCCGCCTCGTCGCCGCCACCGGCATTCTTTTTCCTCTCCGTGACCACCCAGTTGCGAACGGTCTCGGCAACCAGGCCGAAATCACGGGCCACCTCGGCATAGGTACGCCCGCCTTCGATCACGGCCGCGACCACTTCGGCCCGCAACTCCGGCGAATACTTCCCCGACTTCCTTGCCACGCAACCGATCCCTTCCGAACTTCCCTCAGCCTACTTGGGGACGTGTCCGGAGAACTCGGGGCACCTCAGAGGCATTCCTGCCACACCACACGGCCAGCAAGCACCGCGTCATGGCCATCACCCGCCACCCGGCCACACCCAACTCCACGCTCTGGCCACCGTGTCCGACGCCATCGCCGCACGACGCCTGGCCGACGCGCTCAACTCACGCCTGCTCGGCCGCCGCAACCACACCCAACGGCTCGACGCCGCATTGGTCGGCATGCCCGACAACGTCATCGCCGCCATCCGGCAACCGCCGATCGATCCTCCCGAGGTCGCCCGATGAGGTCGGCCGCCCCTGGCACACCGGGTCTACAGCGATCCCATCGACGGCATCCTCCTGTTCCCCGCAACCGCCTGCACACCGGGCAAGTGCGCCAGTTGTCAGGACTGCGCCAACGACTGCCAGAACTGCGCGTTCTGCGAAGAGGCAGGGTGCAAGGACTGCATCCGGGACTTGACCCTGGGTGTTGGACACCAGACACACTTGGATCCTGACGATCCGGGTGGACAGGAGTCCCGTTCAGATGGTGATGAAGCACTACCCGCCGGAGTTCCGGGCCGAGGCGGTCGCGCTCTACCGGTCCCGACCCGGTGTGACGATCAAATCGGTGGCCCAGGACCTGGGCGTGAACCACGAGACGTTGCGCAACTGGATCCGGCTCGACGACGCACAACGCACCGGGACACCCGCGGCCGTCACCGCGAGCACCCCGGCACCGGCCTCGCCGGAGGACGAGAACGCCGCACTGCGCAAGCGGGTCCGCGAGCTGGAGGAGGAACGCGACATCCTGCGCAAGGCGGCCAAATATTTCGCGGGCGAGACGCGCTGGTGAACCGCTTCCAGTTCGTTGACGATCATCAGCGCCACCATGGCGTGAAGCGGTTGTGCCAGGTCATCGGCCTCGCCCGGTCCAGCTACTACCACTGGAAGGCCACCGCACCCGACCGGGACGCTCGCGGCGCGCACGACGCGGACCTGGCCGCCCGCATCCGCGTCATCCACCGCGAGTCGGACGGCACCTACGGCGTCCCGCGCATCACCGCCGAACTGCACGACACCGGACACCGGGTCAACCACAAGCGCGTCGCCCGGGTGATGCGCGGTATCGGCCTGGCCGGGCTGCGGCTGCGCCGCCGGCACCGCACCACCCTCGCCGACCCCACCGCGGCCAAAGTCCCGGACCTGCTCGAACGCGACTTCACCGCCGACACTCCCAACACCCGCTACGTCGGCGACATCACGTCCGACCTGACCCCGCGTACCGCGAACCTCTTGGCCACTTCAGGCTCGATGCTCGCCAACCAGTACTTCGACCGTGCCAAAAGCATCAGCGACCGCAACGCGTCCGCCGCCGAACTCGAACTCATGCCTGCAATCATGCACGGGCAGCGGGCCGAGTTCGTCCGCCGAATGGCAAGAGCGTTCGACGACCTGGTCGACGACCTGCACGACGGAGTCGAACCACGACCACACGACATGGCCGAACAGATCGCCCTGGACCTGATCATCCAAGACGCCGAGGCCATGCACACCGACGCCGACATGCTGAACACGTTTGATCAGGGCCTGCCGAACACACCGTACGACTACGACTTCGACAGCCTCTACGACCTACTGTTCGAGGACAGCGATCACATCGGCTACCTGTCCTCCAAGCGCGCTCCTGCCGCGCCCGGCGAGCTGGAGCACCTGTTCGAACAGTTCTGCTCACTGGATGAACGTGACCCGGATCGAGGATTCCGCCGCTGATCAGGACAGTCGATCGGCAACCACCTCCTCCTGGGCCAACAGCACACGGTGGCCCAGACGGTGATCAAGCGCGTAGAACTTCGCGTAGCTCTCGAGGCGCGGGACGGCCGCACCACGGTGCCGGTGTCTGCACTACCTCTTCGGGAGTCGGATGCGCTCGGTGTAGAAGGCCCCCGGAAGGCCGTCTGCTGCTCACCTGCGGCCACGTCGAAGATCCGGTGCGCTTGGTCGAGCTTCCGCTCGACGTCATGATGGGGTTCGCCGCACATGGCCATGCCGAGGGCCTCCTGCCGGGTGATCTCGCCGCGGACCTTGTCGGGCATCTGCCACGGTCCCCGCACTGCGAGGTGTGCACGCGCAGAGCGTCGCGCTGGTCGTAAGCCAGCTGGGACTTCTTGAGCAGGTAGCCCTGGACCAGGGTGTCGCCTGCTTCCTGCGCCCATTCCATGCCCCGATCGAGCCAGAACGTCGTGAGGGCCGGTTCGCGGAGTTCGCGATACAGCCACCGGTCCGCTGCCTGGGCACCGACCGACAGCAGCGGCCCCCGGAACTCGGGCTTGACGTCTCGGACGCTGCGTTCGATCGCGCCCAGGAGCCCTTGCATGATCAGCACCGCCTTCCTGGCACCGACCACGCAGTCGTGTGCCATCACACCGAATCCGCTGCTCATCACCGCAGCCACGTCATTGGACGGTGCCGACGCACCCGGCATCCGGAACCACATCAGGTCCGCAGGGATGCCCAAGGTGTGCCCAACGTATGAGCTTGGTGATCTGCTCGCCGTTCTCGATACGGCTCAACCGGGTCTGGGTGATGCCGATCCAGGCGGCTGCTGTGCCTTAAACAACATCCCGTTGACCACCCGACGGTCATGCACCTGAGGGCACCCCTTCACGCCCCCAGGCGGGCAACAATGGCTCGATCGCCTGTCACTGCTCATCGGTCGACTCATGCCCGCGCACCACGAACCAAGATCAACGCGGATCAGATGCACAGGATGCCTTGGTCCTGCTGGTACAGGTCGGGGCTCGCAGCAGTCGTTGAAGACCCGAATGCAACGTAAGGGGTCACTTCCACGTTGGGGATGCGAAATCGAGGTCGAGTCGACGATCGGGAGTTGCCGGTGGAGTTCGCCGAGTACGTGGCAAGGCAGCGTCCCGCGCTGATGCGGTTCGCCACGGTCTTGACCTGCCGGACGTGGCTGGCCGAGGACCTGGTGAGCGACGTGTTGGGCCGGGCGTTCGAGCGCTGGGAACGGATCTCGGGGATGGCCGAGCCGAACGCCTACGTGCGGCGGATGGTCGTCAACGAGTACCTGTCCTGGCGCAGGAGGCTGACCCGCACGTCACCGCGTGCCGAGGTCGAGCCGGTGGTGATCTCCGACGGCGCGGACGAGCGGGCCGAGCGGGACGCGATGATCCGCCGCCTCGCCGGCCTGCCCAGGAAGCAGCGCGCGGCCGTGGTCCTGCGCTACTACGCGGGCCTGTCCGACAGGGAGATCGCCACACAGCTGGGGTGCCGGGAACCGACCGTGCGCAGTCAGATCCACCGGGCGCTCAACGTTCTGCGCATCGACCTCACCGCCGGCACCCCCAACTTCCAGGAGACCTCATGAGTGAGCTGCGCACTCTCCACGACGCCTTCGCCGAGTTGGAGCGGCGCGCCGACGCCGCGACCGCGGGTACGGCCCCGATCGCGCGGCCACGCCGCGCCGTGCGGCTGGTACCCGTCGCGGCCACCGTCGTCGCGGTGGCGAGCCTGGTCGCGGGTGCGGTGTGGCTGGTGCCGGGCGACTCCGGCACGCACGCCGCGAGCCCGCCGACCACCTCGTCGTCGTCGACCGCACCGTCCACGACCACGGCGCGCAGCCCGGTCCCCACCTCGCCGGACGACCTGATCGCCCGGTTCAGGGTGGTGCTCGGCGACACCGCGACGTTCGAGGTGGCCCAGAAATTCGCCCTACCGCCCCCGTCCTCGGCGAACCCCCAGCCACCGGGGACAGGATCGGTCGTGGTACCGCAGGCGGTGGACCCGGACACCTCCGTCGGCGCGCTCGTCGGCGGGACCCTGACCTCCGCGGGCGTCACCGGGAGCGTCAGCCTGACGATCTACTTCAGCGATTCCGAGCCCGGCGAGTGGTGCGACCCCCGCATCGAGGACTGCGAAGTCAGCACGCTGCCCGACGGCTCCCGGCTCGCGACCGGGACCGCGCGGCCGGCTCCCGGCGCGGTGTCGCACCTAGCGTGCCTCAAGCGGCCCGACGGGACGATCGTCCTCTTGCGCGTCGGCAACCAGGAAGACCCCCAGGGCGCCGCGATCAACTCGCCGGGCGGTGAGTTCTACTCGTCGCAGCCGCCGCTGACCCTCGACCAGCTGAAGGCGATCGTCACCTCCGACAAGTGGTGACGACGTCGGTGATGGCCGGCCACCCCGGTGGCCGGCCATCGGTCATCCCTCGGCCACGAGACGATCCGGCCGCGGGGGTGAGGTCGCTGGCCCGCAGGTCGGGGAGGCGGACCGCCGCCACCCGATGTTCACTCGTCCAGCACGATCATCGACGGGACGGCCGCCCTGGGTGGCCCTGCAGGTCGCTCGCTCAGACTTGGTCGAGCGCGAACCCGGGCTGACCGTGTCCGCGGTGCCGGTGCCTGCTCCTCAAGAGCGATCCGCGGACATCTGCGTGACCGCGACATCGTTGTGCCGGTATTCGCGGGCGGCGATCCCCGTGAGGGCAACGGCGGCGCAGGCGGGCCACCGCGTAAAGATGACTTCCGCGTGCCCTCGGGCGAGGCACTTGTCGTACATCCGACCGAGGGCCCTCGCCGCCTGCCGCGAGTGCTCGTCCTTGACCTCCAACTCCGCCACGAGCGAGCACCCCCGAAGGCGGGGCGACCACTGCTTCTCCCGAAGGTTGAGCAGCTCGTCGGAAGTAACTTTCCGAGGCGCGCCGACAGCCGCACTTCGCTCTACGACCATCGTCGTCCTCCTCGTGCAGTCAGGAGTGTTGACCGACTCATCGCCAGGGCACACCGACCGTTACACCCCACATCCAGAAGACAGCGATTCCTCACGACAGCAGCGGATAGCCCGCCCGCTCGCAGAGACCCGGTCGAGAAGCCCACGACGGCCGGGCCGGCACAAATCGCGAATTGGCCTAAGGATTCGACGGCGCACCGCCTACGCGCCGAAGTCAACGTCCTGCACTAGCCTCCCGCCGACGACTTGGCCGCCGTCCCGCAAATCGGGTTGCGCGGTTCAAGACACCACCAGGGCTGATCCAGCCAGACGATCCGCCGCGCGGTCACACCCGAAACGCACGAACCGCGGCACGTCGATGAACTGCGCTCAACACCCACCAATGCATGCCAACTGTGGCGAAGTACGGTCAACAAGCTGAGCCTCACTCCGCCAGCGTGGTCCGCCCGTTTCCCTGACCAGCACAAACAGAGAAACCACACGTCAGCCGGTGCCGTTCACCGCCGTTCGAAGTCGTCGCACACCGTTCAACTCCACCGACTGCTCCAGATCTGCTCCACGCACAGCGGCGTGAATGGCGACAAAGCTCGACCGCCGAGCACGCCATCCCCATACGCGGCATGAAACTCGATCTACACCCGCAGCATCGTAGCCAACCGTCTGCCTGACTCGTGCCATGACGCAGTAGCTTGATATACGTTGACTTTGCCAACGTAACGTATAGCATCTGTGATGAGGTTGAAGTGTACGATCGTCATGTGAACACGGACTTAGCAGGTCGAACCGTGTCACTGGTGACCGCGTCCGAGATCGCCAGGCTGGCTAACGTGACACGGGCCGCGGTGTCCAACTGGCGGAAGCGGTATCCGGACTTCCCCACCCCTGCGAGCGGGGTCGGCCGCACCGCGCGATTCGCGTTACCTGACGTCAAGGCATGGCTGAGCCGCCAAGGAAAGGTAGACGAAGGTCCTTCGCCCGAAGTCCTCCTCTGGCAGGCACTGCGCGCTCAGTACGGCGACGAGCTTCTCGAAGCTCTCGCCGATGTAGCCGACGCACTCACGACCGGAAGCTCAAGCGGCCTTGAACCGGAGACCCGCACGCAGCTGCTCGACCTGGCCCGGGAGAGTTCACCGGCCGAGGCCGTCGACGCATTACTGTCAAGGGTGCTCGCGTCTCCCGTACGGGCTGGCTCGGAGCCGATGTCCTCGCCGCGCTTGGTCGCCGCCGTGCGTCGGTTCGCCGGTCCGGTGAGAGGAACGGTGTTCGATCCTGCCTGTGGGATCGGGTCACTGCTGTTCGCCTGCCGGGGAGCTGGCGAAGTCTCACTGGTAGGACAGGAAGTGGATCCGGCCGCAGCGCGCCTTGCAGAGTTCCGCGCGTCACTTGGCGGCGGACCTGAAGTCGCGATCAGGGTTGGGGATTCACTTCGCCATGACCAGTGGCCGGGTCTTCGCGCGGAGCTCGTGGTCTGCGAGGCACCGGTGAACGTCAGCGACTGGGGACGCGACGAACTCCTGTTGGACCAGCGCTGGGAGTTCGGCGTGCCGACCCGCGCGGAAAGCGAACTGGCTTGGCTCCAGCACTGCTACGCCCACGTCGCGCCGGGTGGCCGGGCGATCGTTGTCATGCCCGCCTCGGTCGCCTATCGCAAGGCTGGCCGCCGAATCCGGGCCGAGCTCGTCCGCCGCGGCGCGCTCATCCAGGTCGTCGCGCTGCCGGGCGGCATGGTCGCGTCTCATCAGCAGCCGGTGCAGCTCTGGTTGCTGACGCGGCCAGCCGACGCGGAACGTCCCAGCGGCTACATCCGCATGATCGACCTGACCGACTACGGCCCGGACGACACACTCGAACCAGACATGGCGCACGCGGTCGATGTACCCGCCATCGACCTGCTCGACGAGGAGGTCGACCTGACCCCGGCCCGCTACGTGACGGCGGCGCGGACTGATCACCTCGTCGACTACGAAGCTGCTCGTGCAGCGGTGGTCGCACGACTGGCGGAACTCAGGGGCCTGTTACCGACCGTCGCGGCAGGGCCCGGTTCGTTGGAGGGCGCGACGGTAAGGATCGCTGACCTGGCCAGGGCAGGACTTGTCGAGGTTTCCGGCGATGCCGTGACCGCCGCCGATGATCGGCTCGACACCGACTACCTGGCGGGGTTCGTGCGAAGTGCCGCGAACGCCAAACGTCCCATCAGTGGAAGCGGTACGTTCCGCGTGGACGTCCGCGGTGCGCGGATTCCCCAGATGGGCATTGCCGACCAACGCGCTTACGGCGCGGCGTTCCGCCGTCTCGACGAGTTCGAAGAGTCTGTGGCCGAACTCGCGCGGTGGGGTCGGCGCGCCGCCGAGCTGGCTCGTGATGGGCTGGCTCACGGGTCCCTGCTCCCCAGGCCGGACACCACCGACTAGCGGTTCACGGTGGAGGGCAGGAACGGGCTCGCGGCGCTGCTCCACGTGACCGCGAGAGCTTCCCTGGCCCTCGTGCACGCGACGAAGAGCAGGCATCGCTGTTTGAGCAGGTCGCTCTCGTGCTGCCGTAGGTCGATGTCGGCCGGCGTGATCTCTTTCGCGAACGGCAGGGCCTTCTCGGTCACGCCGGCCACCGCCACGCACCGGAACTCCAGTCCCTTCATCGAGTGCATGGTGGCCAGCCGGACCCCATCGACGTTGGCGCTCGGTTGGTCCTTGACCCGCACCGCCGGAATCCCCTCGACGGTGAGCTGATCGAACACCTTGTCGAGGGTCAGGTTGAACCGGGCGCACACGGCGATGTCGCCAGCCGGAACTCCCTGCTCGATCCAGTCGCGTACCCATCCAGCGATCGCCAGCGCTTCCGCCTGCTCGTTCGGGAACCCGGACAGCCGCGGCTGCCCGCCGTGCAGCAGGGACCGGTATCCAACCAGACTCTCGTTGCCCTCGCCGCTGAGCTCACCGACCGCGACGCCATCCAGCAGCCTGGCTGACCAGACGAGGATTTCGGCGGTGCTGCGGTAGTTGATCCGCAGCCTGCTACTCCGACCGGCAACCGAGATGCCGACAGCACGCAGCGAGACCCGGGAGTCGTAGATCCGCTGGTGCGGGTCGCCGGTGATGAACAGGTCGTCTGGCCCGGCCTTGACGGCGGCGCGCAGCACCCGCCACTGAGCCGGGTGCAGGTCCTGGGCCTCGTCGACAACTACGTGGTCGAAGCGGTGCTCGCCGCCGCTCAGGATGTCCGCGGCTTCGGCGCAGATCTGGAGGTGAGTGGTCTTGCCCGCGGTGCGCAACTCGGCCGTGAACGCCTCGATGACCGCCCAGATCTGTTCCCGCTGTGCGGTGCGGAGCGAAGATCCACGGCCACGACGCTCAACTTCGAGGTATTCATCCTGGGTTCGCACGTCCTGGGCGAGCACAACGTGCCGGAATTCGCTCGCGAGGAACTGTTCGGTCCACGGCAGGTTGTGTTGCCTGCGGAGGCGTCGCCATATCTGCCGTTCATCGTTGTCGGAGACGGGAGACAGCGCATGCCCGGCATGGTCGCGAACGACGCGGTTCGCGAAGGCGTCGACGGTCGTGACGTGCACCCTGGCGAGCTGCTCCTCGTTGTCGAGCAGCAACGCCAGGTTGTCGCGCAGCGCCCTGGCGAGGGCGTTGGTATAGGTAGTGAGCAGCACTCGGCGGTCCGGAGAGCGGGACAGCAGGTGCTTCACCCGGTGCAGCGCGACCACGGTCTTGCCCGTGCCGGGGCCGCCAGTCACCTGCGCGGAGCCGTTGTAGGAGACGCGGTAGGCCACCCGCCGCTGTGACGGGTGCAGGAACACCCTCCAGGCCGCAAACGGCTTGTTCAGGATCTCGGCGAGTTCGTCGGGACTGGTCACCAGCGTGATGCGCATACGGGTGTGGGTGATCGCCCTGGCCAGGCTGTCCTCCGCCTCGGGCGGTTCGCCGACGGGCCTGCGCTCGGCGACCACGTCCCGGTAGACCTCCTCGGGCGAGAACCCTTCGGCGAGGTATTGCAGCACCTCGAACTGGTCTTCCGGGAGCAGACTGCCGAACGCCTCCAACTGCGCCCGGTCGCTGATCGCCCGCGCGGCGCGGAGCACCTGGTCGTCGATGCCGAGGTCACGCAGCACCGTGTCGGAGTGCTTCGCGAAGAGCAGTACGGGTGCGCTCGCGGCAGCTTGTTCCAAGGGCGGTGTCAACTGCTCGATCGCGACGACGTTGCGGACTTCGAGCGCTCGCGTAGCCGTGTTGATGGTGTAGAGCCGTTTCGCGGCCCAGGTGTACGCGTCGTCGTGTGGAACGACATTGAGCAGCAGGAAGATGTCGCTACCGTCGTCGGGCGCAAGCACGACACCGCGCCAGAAGTCGGTGACCCGGATGGTGCGCATCCGCGGATCACGAGCCTTGTCGACGGATTCCAGGTGTAACCCCTTGTCCGCGTACAGCTCGGCGATCGGAAGCTGCTGGAACTTGGCCATGGCCTTGCGCACCCCGGCCCTGACCTGCTTGTCCAGTTGGTCGTAGGTCTCCCAGAAGCTGTTGGCGAACGCGAGCTGCGGCATCGTCGGCTACTCCGTCGGCTGGTCGTCTCGGGCAGGATGACGCGGACCGTGTCCTGGCGGCGGGATAAGCGTGGAGGTGTAGTTCTCGCCGTCGACGAGCGGGGTCGTGAGGCTGACGCCGACTGCGGCCATGCGGTCATACTCAGCGAGGATCAGCTCCTTGGTCCGATATGTGCCGTACTTGGCTTCGTCCTTGCGTTTGACGATCGGGAAAGTGTCAAGGATGTAGTCGACTTTGTCGCGCTCGATCCCATAGAGATGGAAGAACAGCGCGTCGAGCTCGGCTCTGATGACAGCGCGTCGACCTTCGTCCCATACAAACGGATCACCTTTTTCGCTTATATCGAAGGCGAATTGGCACAATTCGCGCGACGTGACAGTCAACTCCATCACCCGGGGCGCAATATAGCACCTATGCAAACGAATTTGCTGCGGAGTTAGAATTGGAATCTGTTGCAGAATGAAGATGTTGAGATGAACTCCACCCACCTTAGGACGGCAGGCATAATCCAACACAAACGACGAAGCGTTGGCGATCAACGCCGAAACATCTTTAGCATCCCTACTGCCCGGAAGCGAAACCGCAAGAGTATTTCCGACTGCACTATACGGGAATAATCCGGCTACGACAGTTCGCTCATTAGTCGAGTTGGTGACGTCGCGCCAGCCAATGAGCCAATCGCGCCTCCACCCCTTTGCAGCAAGTCGGCTGAACACTCCGAGATCCATGATTTCACGGCCATCTTTGTCCACCTTTCCGCTCGCGCTCGACACGTCATGATCAGGAACCCAGTAGCGAGGTAAAACCGCCGCATCGGGATCTTGCTTCTCCGAGAGCGTGAAATCACGTGTCGCCCCGTCGTCAGTGTAAGTAATCCAGCGGTAATCGTAGTGATGAATCATCTTCGCCTCGTACAGGGGAAGCATGCGCTGCCCTTCCTTAGTGAAGAAATTACCGGACAGTATCCAACCTTCCTGCTCCAAATCGGCCCGAGTTCGAAAGAACCGTGCATCATGAGACATGTCAAACATCCTCAAGAACGATATTCCCCAAGGATTGCTGCCACCTTGACCTTCCTCGTCAGGTTCTTCGACAAAGACGGGGACACGGCGGTAGATGTCGAGAATTATTTCGGCGTCTCGGCGGGAGCGGAAGATCGGACAGGTGCCCGTGTTGGGGTTGAGCAGGATGATCTCTTCCGGTGACAAGGTGAAAGCCTTGTCGGCCTCGTCCAACTCGGCCGGGTCGTAGAGGAAGAACGCGAACTTGGCCGCCGGTTCGCGGAGCGCCTGCCCGGCGAGCGAGAGGACGCAAAACTTCATTCGAGAGTCGACCGCCGGAAAAAGGCCCTCGCGGTTCTCGAAGTCGTATAAGGTCACGAGCGAACCGCGCAGCACTAGGTCTTTGAAGAAGTACTGGGTCCGCGCGTCGGTAGCGATCCCAGTGGGCACGATGACCCCGGCCCGGCCGTGGTCACCAGCCAGGGTGCGCACGGTCTCTGCAAACACCGCGTAGGTATTGAGGTTTCCCTTGCCCGTCAGCGGCATCCGGCCCGATCGACGCAGGAAGTGGCTCTCCGCATAAACCGCTCGCTTCGCGTCGGCATAGGCGGTGAACAATGGCAGCGTATCCGGGTCGTCTCGCAGCGCCGCGATCAACCTCTTCCGGGCGTCCGCCTTGCCTACTGCGGCGATTTCGGGCGAGCGCTGAGCAAAGAACTCCTGCTCCTTCAGCTCGACGCTGTCCCACGGCGGGTTGCCGAGAACGCAACTGAAGCCGCCCCGCCAGCCGGTCGTGGACGTCTCGTCACCCGCACCGGCGGCGAAGATCTCTGGGAACTCCAGGTGCCAGTGGAAGAACCGGTACTGGTCGCGCAGCCGGATGACCTCGTCATGGGTCTCAGGCGACGCGCCTTTCGCCGACGGGTCCTCAAGCGATCGAAAAACTTTTTCGGTGACAGCCCGTGGCCGGTCTGCGGTCTTGATCCACATGAACGCGGCACACCAGGCGTCCGCGAGGCGCAAGGCATTGACGTACTCCGGCGATTCCGCCCAGGACGTGTATGCCTTGGCCTTCCGCCGCACCTCGCGGAGCTCGTCGGAGGACTTCCCGGTGATCTGCTGGACGCTGGCGGCGAAGGCCGCGTTGGTGACCTTCACCGGGACGTCCTCGATGTCGAAGAGGGTGAACCTGCCCTCACGCTCCTCAGCGTTGATTTTCTCCAGCACCTTGGCGAACTTCTTGTCGTCGCCCTCGGTCGCGGTGAACGCGCTGTCCGGGATGCCTCCCCGCAAGAGCGCCGGTGTGGTGCCGAGCAGAGCGTTGCCGCACTTGATGTGGGCGTCGAGGAAGTCCAGTGGCTTGCCCGGCACGAGGGCTTCCAGCCACAGCGACACC
The DNA here is from genome assembly GCF_047689505.1 of Saccharothrix sp. BKS2. NCBI lineage: Bacteria > Bacillati > Actinomycetota > Actinomycetes > Pseudonocardiales > Pseudonocardiaceae > Saccharothrix > Saccharothrix sp. BKS2. Next base: position 19,970 of record NZ_JAUQOL010000021.1, read on the forward strand.
TTCGCCAGCTCGACCGCCATCGGGTTGAGGTCGACGCCGTAGACGCAGCGCGCGATGACCTCGTGCAGTGCTTCGCGCACCGCTTCCGTGACGGGTTCGGGGTTGCGCTCGCGCACCGCGGCGACGCGCTTGGCGATCCGGCGGGCGGCGGCGACCAGGAAGTGCCCCGAACCGCAGGAAGGGTCGCACACCGTCAGCGACAGCAGTTCACCTACGATGGCGTCGGCCGGATCGACTTGACCGGTGGCCGAAGCCACCTGCTCGCCGCGCTTGACCGCGTCGTCGATGACCGGGTCCAGGGTGGTGTTCAACAGGCATTCGATCAGCGACGACGGCGTGTAGTAGGAGCCGGTCGTCTTGCGGGTGTTGCCCGCCAGCTCGACCAGCTCGAAGGTGCGGTCCACCGCGCTGTGCCGCGGGACGAGTTCCAGCAGTGACTCGTAGATGGACCCGAGTTCCTCGGCGTCCAGGTGCCGGTAGTCCACCGCCCTGACCCGCCGCGAGCCGACGTCGCGCACCTGCGCGAGATGCCGGACCGCTGTCAGGAGGTATTCGTTCGAGCACGCGAGGCCGTCGAGCACCGCGTCGGCGGGCGTCGGGTCGAAGATGCCACCGAGGCCCGGCAGTCCCAGCTCGGGGCGGCCGTTCTCGTCACAGAGGGCGGACAGGACGATGCGCAGCGCCTGGTAGAGGTCGTCGTGGGTGGTGCCGCGACGCCTTCTCGCGTGGGCGCGCAGTCTCGCCGTCGAGAAGTAGGCGGCGTAGCGTTCCCGGGCCTGCTCGGTGGCCTCCGGCGCGTGCAGCACGCCCCGGTCCTCGGCCACGAAGATGAACAGCAGCCGGTAGACCAGCCGCAGCAGGGCGTTGTGGAGTGCCCTGACATCGACGTTCGCCCGCAGGCCGGAGTTGGCCGGATGGCGGAGGAAGCCGGTGCCCAGTGTGGTGATCGCCTGTTGGACCCCGTCCCGGAGCTGATCGAGCGCGCGGGTGCCCGACGTGATCGCGTCGAGGCGCCACTTCTCCAGCCAGCACGACGCGGCCGGAGCGCCCTCCGCGACGGCGAAGCGCGAGACGTGCAGCAGCCGGTACAGCAGCACGAACTCGCTGAACAGCTCGCCGTCGAAGATGGCCTCCAGGTCGAACTCGACGTACGACGCCGTGGCCAGCGCGCTGGAGTCGCGCAGCAGTCGCAGTTGCCTGCCGTTGGTGAGCACGCCCCAGAGGTGCGCATCCGTCCGGTTCAGGCACTCCTGGACCAAGGACTGCGGCGGCACCGTGCCCGCGCCACCCGGTCGTTTGTCCAGTGTGAATCGCCAGGGCGCGAGGTGGATCGGGACCTGGTTCCAGCGGTGGCTGATCGCGAAGCTCTTACCGCCGTCGTCAGAGGTGATGCCGGAGGCGCCCAGAGCGGTCAGCTCACCGAAGCCGAGTTCGGCGAACAGCGGCAACAACCACTCCGCGACCGCCCGGCCGGTCGGATCGGCCGGCGTGTCCTGTTCCGGAGCGACGGGCAGGTGCTCGCGCAGCTCGGTCCAGATGGCCTTGAGGTAGTCCCAGTGGCGCTCCGCCTCGTCACGCACCGACCGCGAGCCGAGCACGCGGTAGTCGGCGGGCGCGCATCCCCTGATGTCCTTGCCTTCGGAGATCTGCAGGAGCATGTCGGCGGGCAGCAGTCCACCGATGGTGTCGACGGCGGGGAAGACCTGGTTGCGGGTTACGGCGGACATCAGGCGGCTCCTCCAGCGAGCGGCAGGTAGACGTAGGCGCCGAGGACGTCGGCCGGTTTCTGCGCCGTCACCTGCACGCCGCGGACGATTTCGCCGGACGCACTGCGGACCCGGCGGTGTGAGGCGAGCAACTCGGCGGCGAGTTCATCGCCGAAAGACGCCAGGTAGCCGGCTGTTTCCGGCAGCCCGTCGAGCACTCTGGTCATGGTGCGCCTGCTGAACACCGGATCGGTGTTCTCGTCCGCCGTCAGGTCGAGCAGCGCCCGGGCGTCATCTGCGGTGAGCCACCGGGCATTCACCGGCGCACCTTCGAAGGCGAGCAGACGGGCGTCCTCGGCAACCAGTTTCCGTTCTCCCGACCGGGACGGCAGCGTGAGGTGGAACCGGTAGCGAACGACCAACAGGGTCGTCCTGGTCTGGACGCCCTTCGTCCGGATCACCCCGCACCGGCGAGCCGGCCGAGGGCCGGAGACCTTCTCGTCGAACGCGGAGTTGAGGACGTACCCGGCGAGCGCTCCCACCACCGGATCGGTACGCACGAGGGCGGCTTCGCCGCGAGCCACCGCGGCACTGGCGCGGAACGCGACCGGCTTGTGCAGGTCACCTCCGACGACCGGGGCGAGCGCGTCCCGCAACCCCGCCGGCGTGCCGGACACATCAGCGGCGAAGTCGTCGCCGTCGGGGCGGAGCACGGCGTCGAGCGCGCCGAGCGCCTGCCGGACGAACCCACGGACCTCGCTCGCGCGGCCCAGCGCGTCCCGAACGGCCGCTACCTCCCTGGCGACCTCCTCCGGCCTGATTGTCCGTTGGGCGAACCGCGACCGGGACGCCTTCTCCCGCTCGGCCGCGGACTGCCACTGCGCCTCGACGGCGGCGGCCCGTTCGCGGATCGTCTCCACCTCGAACAGGCTTGCCTGCTCCGGACGCCGGTTGCGCAGCAACAGCCATTCCACGACCGCGTCGGTCACCCCGGACGACATCTCGTCGGGCACCGAGACCGAGATTCCCAGGTCTTTCCTGATCTGCCGGTGCTTTTTGATCAGGACTTCCAACACCTTGCCGTCGATGCCATTGTCACTGCCATACAGCGTGACGACCCGGACGACATTCGTCTTTTGACCGAAACGGTCGACGCGCCCCTCTCTCTGGTCGTGCCGAGTGGGATTCCAGGCCAAGTCATAATGCAGAACGGAATCGAAGTGGTGTTGGAGGTTCACCCCCTCGGAAAGGCAGTCCGTCGCGACCAGAACCCGCTTGGATCCAGCAGTTTCCTGCGATTGTTCGGCCAGTTCCTCGATACGCTGGATCCGCTGCTGCGGGGACAGCGTTCCGGTCACCGGGCAAACGAATGTCTTCTTGCCCAGCGCCTGCGCCAGGTGCTCTGCCACGTACTCGGCAGTCGGAATGTAACGGCAAAAGACGATCGGGCGATATCCCTTGCCTAATAACGCCTTCACCTGCTTGAGCAAGGCCGCGAGCTTCCAGTCCTCCGCAGTGCCCTCCAGGGCCGCCGCTCGGTCGGCGAGTTCTCCCAGCCGCGCTCCCGGCTCGTCCAACTCCGCGCCGGGAGCGACGTCGAGCCCTTCCAGCGCGTCGCTGTCGGCGGAGTCCCGGGTCAGTGGCGCGCCGAGCAGGTCGGCTTCCTGCGCGGTCGAGGCCGTGGCCGCCGCCGAGCGAGTCCGCAGCGTCTGCGCCGCGGCACGCGGTGAGGAGACCAGTGAGCGCAGCAGCGCGATCGCGGACCACCAGGCGATGCGGGCCTCCCGCTTGCCGCGATCACCCGCGGCGCTGACCCGTTCCCCGGCGTAGGCGATGGCGTCGTCGAGCAGCGCTCGGTATGCCGGGGACAGGTGGTAGGTCTCGTCCTTGAACTCGCGGTCCGCCGGGAACACGGTGTCCTCACGCAGGCTGTCGTCGGCCAGCCCGTCCCGAGTGGAGAGGAACTGCCGCACATCGGCTCGCTTGCGCTGGACGAAGTGGCCCGCCAGCAGGCGTCTGCCCGCGTTGGTGTCGAGTTCCGCCGTGGCCAACTCCGGCTTGACCAGGCCCAGGAGGGCGCGGAACGCGCTCTCCTTGCCGCTGTGCGGCGTCGCCGTCACCAGAAGGAGGTGGCGATCGGAATCGTTCGCGATCCGCTGAAGGAGCTCGTAGCGGAGCTGGCTCTGCGCCGAGGACACCTCGTCAGCGGTGACACACGTATGCGCCTCGTCCACGATGACCAGGTCGGGGCAGTGCTTGACGAAGTCGTCGCGATGCCGGGTCGACTTGATGAAGTCGGTGGAGACCACCACGTGCGGGTGCCGGTCGAACAGCGATTGACCGAGGTCGAGCTTGCGCTCCAGCTTGGACACGGTCGAGGCGAGGACGAGTTCGGCGTCGATGCCGAACTTGGTCCGCAGCTCCTGCTGCCACTGCTCGGCCAGTGCAGGCGAGCACAGCACGGCAAGTTTGCGCGCACTGCCTTGAGCGAGCAACTCGCTCGCGATCAAACCGGCCTCAACAGTTTTTCCAATTCCGACATCATCGGAGATCAGCATGCGCACCGTCTTCTGTCGCAGAGCCATCATCAACGGCACAAGTTGGTATGCGCGGGGCTCGACCGCGATTCCGGCGAGCGAGCGGAAAGGGCCAGCACCTGACCGGAATCCGATTCGCAGGGCGGAGCGCAACATGCCCGCCGCCAGGTCATCACCCAGGTCATCGGGAGAGGGCGGGGGGAATTCGGCGGACCGGACGTTCTCGAAAGCCGGGAAGACGGCGGCGACATCGTCGTCCGAGCCACCGAGCGGCCGCAGGACCAGCATGTCATCGGCGCTTTCCGGCAGTACCATCCAGTCACGGCCACGCGCGGAAACCAGCGAACCCGCAGTGAAGCTGCTCATCTGTATGATGTTCTCTTCCGTCGTCACATGCCCGCGATGCGCCCGAAATAGCGTTCGCACTCACTTACGATGGCAACCCAATCACCGTCATGGGGAAACCGCACCACGTCCCAGCCCGCGTCTTCCAGACGACTCGCGGCCTCCGCGTCGCGCTGGGCGACCGCGGCGTAGTCGTGCACGGGTCCGTCGACGAACACGGCCACGTTCACGCCGGGCAACCGGTAGACGTAATCGGGACGGGCAAGCGCCTCGGCGATGAACGGCTGCGCTTCGTCGGGGAGCCGCAAGCCGTTCTCCTTGAGCCAAGCGACCAATCGCTTCTCTAGCCCGCTTTCCGACTGCACCGACAGCCGATCCAACTGCTCGGTGCGAGACTCACCCCGACCCGTCGTCTCCGCACGAGCCCCGGCAAGTCGCAGGAGCAAAGCACGCACGGAATGGCGATCGATCAATCCGTGGCTACCCTGGTTACCGTACGTGAGGAGGCACTCGTAGCAACCACGCGCACAGCGCCGGTCCGGGTGCGGGCCACCGAGGTCTGTACCGTCCGAATCGAAGTGACAAATCTCTAGCGCCCTGACCGCAGCTCGCCGGAGTGCGTCGGGGTCTGATTGCAACAGGCGCAGGACACCCGCACCACCTTCCGCCGCTTCAGTGAACAAGAACCGTTCACGGGGACCGTCATCAGGCGGGAGCAATTCGCCGGCCAGCTCCGAGTCCTCCAGCTCGAACTCAGCCTCGATACCGCGCTCCAACGCGTACATCAGGGACAGTGCGACCGGCTCGTCAAGCGGGTCTGCGAGCTTGACGACCAGCACGTTGCGGCGGTCCTCGACGTAGGGTATGACCCGCTTCTTGTGGCGTTTCTCATTGCCGTCGCCGTCGACCACCGGTAGCTCGCTGGAATCCCCCGAAGCTTCGCCGGCTTCGCGTTCGTTCAGCCAGCGACCGTCCGCCGGGTCAAGCCAGAAGCCCGGTGGTTCATCCTCCCGCGCGCGCACCCGGCCGACATTGGTGATCCGCACTGTCGCGGAGTCCCCGTAGATGACCAACGCGATCAGGCCGTCGACATCCGAGACCAGGGCGTCCCTCCGGCCGGGGCGGGCGCCGTGATCGTGGAAGCGATAGGACGTCATCAGGCGGAAACCGGCCCGTCGCCGCTCTTCTTCGTCTGAGGAAATCCGTTCGCGCTTGCGGGTATAGACGGTGTGCAACTGCAAGAGGCCGGTCGTGTTCTCCCGCAGCGGCTCGTCACACATCTGGCAACGGCTGGCCGACTCCCCGATGTCGTGGTGGTAGCCGCAGGTACCGCAGCGCTTGGCGCTCGTGGTGACCAGGTCACCGCTCGCATCCGACGTCAACTGGATCCGGGTGACCTGGTACCGGCTTCCTTCGTGGTAGATCAGCGCTCCCGGGCCGAACTCGCGAATGGCCAGGAAACGCGGGCGCTGGAGGTAGTCTCCGTCGCCGTAACGGCGACCCGACGTGGGCACATAGGCCGCGAGGGGTAATCGGGGGAACGAGTAGCCCGGCAGGAACCCCTCGCTGGCGAGGTAGCGGTAAGGGTTGAAATCGGACAGCACCGACTTGCTGTCAGCGGTGTCGTTCTTGAGCAGGTTGAGTTGGGTCTCGGCCTCACGCCGGCGGGCACTGGCGATGTCGTGGTCACGTTTGGACAGCGTGTGGTCGAGAACCCGGCGGTTCTGCTCGGCTTGATCGATCAGAGCGGCCTTGAACAGCAGCCGCCACCGGTCGAACGCCGCGTTGAACCGCTCACCGGCGGCACGGACGGTCTCCTCGATCCACTGCGGATGCCACCAGGAGGTCTCGGCGAACTCGGCTCGCATCTCGCTGAACACGCGATGAGCCGCCTCGACGGTACGTCGCTGCGCTTGCGGTTCACGACGGCCCGCCTCAATGTGGTCGTGCAGCCGCAATGGGGGATCGGGCAGCCGGGTGTCCTCGTGGTAGCTGATGTCGATGATGTCGGGGATGGCCCGCCCCAGCTTCAGACCTGACTCCGCCATCCAGATGGCGTGCACGTGCGAGCGCGCCAGATCCTCGTTGGTCAGGTCCAGTCGAGGTCGGGTGATGATCCCAGCCACCATCCGGTCAGACCGACGGAAGTAGTACTGGTCGTGGCTGTTGCCAGTGGCACAGTACGTGGTGACGAGCGCAGGCTGGCCCGATCGGCCAGCCCGACCGCTGCGCTGCGCGTAGTTGGCGGGAGTCGGCGGGACGTTGCGCAGCATCACCGCGTTCAGCTCGGAGATGTCGACGCCGAGTTCCATGGTCGGCGAGCAGTAGAGCAGTTTCAGGTCGCCTCCGCGGAACGCCTCCTCTCGCTGCTCGCGGGTTTCTGGATCGACCTGCGCAGTGTGCTCCCGAGCGGACAGACCGCTGAGCGCACTGCCGGCCTCTTGATAGAGGTCGCGGAAGAACGTGTTGACCCGAGGACCGTCGCCGCTGGCATAAGTGCGGGTCAGCGGGTCGTGGGAACCGGTCTCACCCGTTCCGGCCTGCCATACCAGGGTTCTCGCCGCGACGCGGTAACCGGTGGCGCTCGATCCCGCGCCCCGCCGGAACCGCCCGGAACGTTGTGGGGCGACGTCCACTCGCTCGACGAGCCCGACTTCGGCGAGCAGCTCCAGCAGTTGCTCGATCACCTGCGCAGCGTCGTCCGCCGACAGGCCCTTGAAGTGCTCGCGGCGGAGGTACTTGCCGAACTTGCCGCGACCGGACACGAACAGGCTCGACCGGCTCATCCCCGGGCGGGAACTTCCCGGGAAGGCCGTTCCCACCTGCGGTTGGTCGCTCGTCGACAGCACCCAGGGATCGACGAGGCGCTCCTCGCTGGCGCGCTGCAGGGAATCGAAATCCTCGCGGAAGTACTGCACGTCGATGGCGAGGTTGCGGCGCAGGTGGTCGAGCAGGGTCCGGAGGATCTCCACCCGGCGGTCCGGCTCGGCGTCACGGATGCTCGGGTGCGTGCCGTCCCACTGGTCGTCCGTGTCGGCGAGCCAATCGAGATCCTCGTAGTGGATCTGGAGCAGGCCGGTCTGTTCCAGGTTCGGCATGGTGATCCGCCAGCCGCGCTGAAGATCCAGGTAGAGCCGGAAAGCGATGACGTCCTGCAACGTCTTGGCGGCACGGCTGCGCAACGCCGGAGCGAGCTTGTCGGCGCCCTTCGCGTAATCGGCGGGGGCGAGGCCGAGCGCACCGGCGACCCTCGACGCCAGCTGTTCGTGTCGGATGCCTGCCTTCCCCGCAGCCGCGACCGCGCGGTGCAGTGCCCCGCGCAGCTGCGTGATCTGCACGAAGTCGTTGAAGTGACCGGCTTGCAGTGATGCGTCCTGACGATTGTCGACGAAGGTCAACAGCTTGCGCGCCTTCTTGCTGAGCGCTTCCTCGGGAACAGCCTTGAGCGAACGCACGATCGACGCGGACACCAGCGACGTAGCCGACGATCGTCCCTCTTGGTCCAGGGTGGCCAACTTGGCGAAATCCTTGCCCCGGGTCTGCTCGTAGCTGACCGAACAGTGCAGGCAGAACAGGAACGGCGCCGGGATGAAAGCGACGGCGAGACCACGCGCCACCTCTTTGCCGTAAGGATCGACACTGACGGCGACCGGGAGCCTGGGCCGATACGACTCGCGCACGCGTTCGTCGCCGTGTTCATCGGCTTCCAGCCAGGACTCGGGAAGCCGGCGACCGTCGATCGCCTCTTCCGTGGTGCTGGGCCAGGACCGGTCTGGATCGAGGTAGAGGTAGCCGTCGCCCGCGCGTCCACCGGTCGCCGCGGTGTCCCGCCTGGGTTCGTAGCGGACGGCGCCGTTCTTGTCGGTCCGCCACACGGTCAGGTACTCCTGGCCGCACTCACGGCAGAAAGCCAGCGGCAGCAGGATCTTGCCATCCGAGCCGGGCAGCACGCGCTGGTAGTCGCGGGTCAGGTGGCGTGACGCCTTGTCTTCGAGCGTGACGTAGACAGTGTCGCCCTTGGACAAGAACTGGTGCAGCCGAAACGCGAACAGCGGACGGTCGGTGACCGGATGCCGTGCTTCCGAGCCTGCCTTGAGGGTGCTCTGGATCGCTTCCTTGCAGGCACGCACGGTGAGGCCGCTGGCTTCGGCCAGCTCGCGGGCAGCGTCCTCGATCTTGGCGGGCTTCTGCCGGACCAGCCGGCCGGTGGCGTCCTTTCGCAACCCGAAGCGCGTTTCGATCCAACAGGCGAGAGGATCGGTCACGAGGTCCGCGTACGCACGTGGCGGCCCGCCCGCCCGGAGTCGTTTCACCGGCACGGTGGCGTCTCCGGTATTGGTGGCGCGCACGAGCGTCTCTCCGATGACGTTGCCCGGGCGCACTTCGGCGCCGAAGAGCATCGTGGCCACCTCGGCTACCACGTTCCGCTGGTCTTCGAACGTGTCCTCGCTGGACATGGTGGCGGAGGTGCCGATGCACTGCAGGCGGTCGGCTTCACAGGCATCGCGAACCCGGCGAATCAGCAGTGCGACGTCAGCGCCCTGCCTGCCGCGGTAGGTGTGCAGTTCGTCGAAGACCAGGAACCGCAGCCCCTTCGCCATTTTGATCAGGGATTTCCGGTCGTCCGGCCGGGTGAGCATCAACTCCAGCATGACGTAATTGGTCAGCAGGATGTCCGGCGGGTTGTCGCGGATCTCCTTGCGGCGTTCGTCGGTCTCCTGGCCGGTGTAGCGCGCGTAGGTGACCGGCTCATGGCCTTTGCCGTAGCCGTCGAGAAGGAACTTGTCGAGCTCCTTGAGCTGGCTGTTGGCCAGAGCGTTCATCGGGTAGACGATGATCGCGCGGACCCGTCTGCGCGGGGAGCGCCCCTCTTCGGCCCGTTCCTTCAGCACTCGATCGACGATCGGAATGATGTAGGAAAGAGACTTTCCGGATCCGGTTCCCGTGGTCAGCACGTAGGACTCACCGGCATCCGCGACGTCGATCGCCTCGCGTTGGTGACGGTGCAGGGTCAGAGAACGGCCGTCACACACGGTACCGCCCTCGGTCTTGCCGGCCTGGAAGATCCGTGCGCACTCGCTGTGCAGCACCCCATCGCCGGCCAGTTCGAGTACCGTCCCGCCGGAAGCGAAGAACGGATTCAACGACAACCAGGGATCCGGCCACTGGGACTTGCTGTCCAGATCCTGCCGGACGAACTCGGCGATCTCTTCGTCACGAATGATCGTTCCGCCCTCGGTGAACGCTCGATAATCGGCGATGAGCTTCTCGTGCACCGTGAAAACGTCCATTCCGGATGTCGTCACCGGCGCACTGGACGCGATCACCGGGGCCTCGTGCCCCGCTTCGCGCCTCGCCGCGACCCAAGCGACCGGGTTGAGGGAGCCCCAGCCCGGAACCCCTTCATCTTCGCCGCCCGCCACGAGAGGCAGCAACGCCTCTCGCACAGTGACGGCGTCGGTCGGACGGCTGGCCGGACTCTTCGCCAGCAGCTTCTCGATCAACAGCACCAATGCTTCAGGCGTGTCCGAGCGTAGGAGCTTGATCGACGGAGGTTGTTGCTTCAGGTGCTTTTCGCCGAGCTCGTGCGCCGACTCGCTGTGAAACGGCGGAACACCGCTCAACAGCTCGAACAAAACGCAGCCCAGCGCGTAGAGATCGGCGGCCTGGGTAACCGAAGATGCCTCGAACTGCTCAGGTGCCATATAGCGGGCGGTGCCAACCGTGACACCGCTGCCGGTCAGCTTTCCACCCTCGGCGTCATCGATGATCCGACCCATGCCAAAATCAAGGACCTTCACCCCGCCACCCTGGACGAGCATGACATTGGCCGGCTTCAGATCACGGTGAACGATATTTTCGGCGTGGGCCGCCGAGAGCCCGTCGGCCATCTGCGCACCGATTGCCGCAACCCAATGAATCGGTAACTGCGGGCACTCGGCGATGAGGTCACGGAGCGTGCGCCCGTCCAACAGTTCCATCACCAGGTAGGGCAACCGGTCGACGCCACCTGCGATAAGCCGCGGAATATTGGGGTGATCGAGCCTGCGCATGATCCGGACTTCACGCTCGAACCGCAAAACTGTTTTCTCGTCGAAGTCGGGATCGAGCAGAGCGCCTGACAGGCCACGCAGGACGAGCTTCACAGCGACGGCATCTCGGCCCGGACCGGCCAAGTCTTCCGCGCGGTACACCTCGCCCATGTTGCCCTTGCCGATCGCAGTCGCCAACCGAAAGCGGCCTGCTACGACCTTCACCCTCGACGTCACCTTCCCACCCTCCCACGCCCCCGTCAGTCGTGAATACGACCCACTCGCTCCACATCGTCAAGGCACCCCGGTTTGTGACAACAGCACACAAGGACCGCACAATGCGCCCACAACAGTCTGTTGACAATGTCAACAGACTGAGCACCACACGGCCTGCGCGCACACGATCACAACAAAGCGATCTACCGCACGACCTCTTGAGCAGCGATCGGAGCGTCCGCCGAGCGTGAGGAAGCGACCATCGCACAGGCATTGTTGGACACGTGGCCGACCAGTGTCGTTCGCATCGACCGTATTTGGCGGCGCCCGCCCCTTCATCCAGTCTTCATACTTCTGGACTACACACCACTGTGTTGGTCGCGCCGTGAGGTGCCGCACCCTCCCTGGCCACGGTGAAACGAAGTCATGGCCATGAGCGATCACCACGAGGTGTGCGTATCGAGTTCGGATCGGGCGGAGCACTGTGATCCCCGCTGAGGTGGACGGGCCTCGGTGGTGCGAGCCCGGTCTCGACCGGCGTGGCGGTCGCTACCCGCTCTCGGTCGAAGCACCGGTGACGAGCATGGTGGACACGCTGGTACCCGGCGTGTCCACGCTGACCCGGCTGGTCCGCTACTACTCCTTGTACTGGACGCTGGCCGATCACGCGGAGAAACACGATCTCGACCCTGCGGCGTGCCAGACGCTGGTGCGCCGTACCGAGGTCGGTCTGGCTCTCACATCGATAGCTCACGACAAAGCCCTGTTCGCGCACGGCACCGATACCGTCCAATCACTGCTGAACAAGGGCTTCGCCACCGGCCTGGCGAGCCCAGGACGTTCTTCGTACTCGCCTCGTTCATGGGGCTTCTGGTCCCAGTACAACGGTCCGAGCATGGCCATGGGCACCGTCACCATCGAGGCCGGTGCACTCCGTGCCGGCAAACACCCGTGTCCCCCCTCGGTGGGCCGGATGTTCCGGCCGCTCATCGACCTCGCCACTCGCGAGGAGATGAGCGACGGCGATGTCGACCGGCTTTCCACGCTGGCGATGGAGGCTCCGGACACCCCTGACCTGCCACCATTACGCGATCTCTTCGCCGCGACACGCGACCGACGCCACCTGCCGGAGGAGTGGAGCGGTGACGACCACACGCGGCGAGCCACACTGCGCTTCCTGGCACGGGCAGTTCAGCGCATGCCCGGCAAGGCCCGCGTGGAAGCATTCCGGCATTACCTCGCCTACGGCGACACCCTCGACACCGATCCGGTCCTGATCGGCGACGAGCGAGCGCGGGCGTGGCGCGGTGTGCTGCTCCGGCACCACTCGGTCGGCGCGTGGCGCCGCATGTGGGCGGCACTCGTCCAACAGGTGCTCGACATGAGCGGAACCGCGACCAGGGACGACCTCCACGCGTGGATCAGTTCCGAGGTGTCCGACGTGACCGTTCGGGAGTTCACCAGGTCCTTGCCGCCGGCCGTGGACCGGAAGGGGTACCCGCTGCCCGCGGAGGAGCCCTTCCTCGGTGAGCCGTTCTCCCCGGAGGCCGACCTGGCCATGCTGCTGCTCGGCGCACGGCGCCTTGAGCACCTGGAGGGTCGCAGCCTCGACGCGTTCCTGGGACGTCGCCGCAGCTCATCCGGACGCGGCCAGTTCCTGGACCCCAACTGGGTCGCTTTCCGCAGGTCCGAGCACGAGGACCAGCCGCTGCCCGAACTCGCCCGTGCTTTCGTGGACGACATGATCGCGCAGTCCCGCAGGGTCGCGCTGCGCAAGCTGCGGGTCGGTGATGACGGCCGGATGATCGTGTTCAGCAAGTTGCACGAGCGCAACGGCCGGTACTTCGCCGAGCAGGCGGAGGGGGCGGGCAACGTGGGCCTGCGCATCCACCAGCTCTCGGCGATGGCCGAACAGCTCGGCCTCTTCACCGCGGACGGGGTCACCCCGCTCTGCACCGAACTGCTGGAGTTGGCCGGATGAGCCGGGCGGATCACGAGTTCCACTCCCCCTTGACCCTGCTGCGCGAATGGCGTGACCGATCGGACGGTGCTCGCTTGCGCGAAGTCCTCATCACCGGCTTCACGCACGACCTGGTCTTCCTGGAACGCCACTGCGTTCCCACCGCGCGTGCCCTGGGCGCTCGCATCACCGTTCTCGGGGACGCGGGGCAGGCCGTGCACGAGCCGGTCGACGTCCGGTACGCGGGCAGGACCTACCAGCACGGCCACGCGGCGTGCGCCGGGGCGTTCCACCCCAAGCTCGTCGTCCTGGTCGGCGATGACGACGTGTGGGCGGCGATCGGCTCGGGCAACCCCACGTGGTCCGGGTGGGGGCACAACCAGGAGCTCTGGCTGGTGCTGCGCACGTCGACGCGGCAGGGACCGGCCGCGCAACGCGACCTCGCCGCCTGGTTGGTCGATCTGCCCGAGGTGGTCGCGATGCCCACGTGGATCGCGGACGCGGTCGTTCGCGTGGGCGGCTACGTGGCCCCCGACGAGGTTGACGACTCGCTTCCGGACCTGCGGATCTTCGGCAACCTGCGACAGCCGATCCTCAGCCGGCTGCCGACGGGGCCCGTGGACGCGCTGCGGGTCAGCTCGCCGTTCTTCGACCCGCGTGGCGCGGCCCTGCGGGCGCTGGTCGACCGGTTCTCCCCCGCCGCACTGGACATGGCCCTGCAACCGACGTTGTCGCAGTACGACGCCGCTGCCCTGGCAGGGGTCGCGGCGACCGTGCCGACGGCCGGCTTCCGGTTGCTCGACGAAAGTCGCACCTATCACGGCAAGCTCGTGGAGTGGGTTGCCGACGGGGCCACCACGGCGTTGGTGGGCAGCGCGAACTGCACAGCGGCCGCGATGCTGAGCACCACTGCCGCAGGCGGCAACTGCGAACTGGTCGCTCTCGCGCCCGTCCCCGACAGCCTGCTGCCGGAGGGCACCGCGGCGATCACGATCCCGCCCAACAAGGCGCACGCATTGGCAACACAACCTCGACGCGCGGTCACGCTGGTCCTGCTGGAGGCGCGACGCCAAGAGCAGGACCTGGTCGTGGAACTGACGACCACCGCCCGCGAGCCGATCACCATCGAGTCCTCTCCTGACGGAACCCCGGGGACTTGGACGGCGTTTCACGTCTGGCGCCCCACCGGGGAGACTTCGGCAACCCTGCGGTTCCCGGCGCCGGAACAGCTCGGCGGCGCTGTGCGCGCGTGGGTGGAGGTCTCGGGTGAGCGCGTCGTGTCCTCTGCGGTGTACCTCACGGACCCCGTGCGCTGTCTGCCGCGCGAGGACGAACAGGACCGGCCCCGTCTCGTCCGTGACTACGAGCTGGACAAGACCATCACCGACCCGGCGCTGGCCGCCCGCTTCAACGCCGACCTCCTGCGCCTGCTCAGCCAGGTGTCGCAGCGGCCGCCCACCGGCACCTCCGCCCTGCGAACGCAACCGTCCGCAGTCGAAGTCGCCTCCTCCGAAGACCGCTGGGGTGCGTGGCTGCACCACGTGGAGGGGATGCTCGGTCCTTCACTGACCGGTCTCGTCTTCCCCTCCTCTCTGCGGCTGCCCGACGGCACGGTCACCAGATGGACGGTCGGAGCAGACCCGGATGACACCGAACTCGCCGACGGCGAGGACGAGGATGTCGTGGACACCGAGATCGAGCCCGACTCGGAGCACCGGACCATCCCGCCGTCCGAACACCGCAAGCTGCGGACCTGGGCGACGCGGTGGGTCAAAGCGGTGTCCCGTCCCGCCCGTCCACCGCTGGAACTGCGGATGACCGTCGTCCTCCTCTACCTGGACCTCCTCGCCGCAGGCGTGTGGGGCACGGAGGAGAGCTGGCGGACGGAGGTCCGAGACCTCGTTCACGCCCTGCTGCCCGATGACGACGAGACGGATGCGCTCCCCGGCCGCACCATCTCCTACCAGTGCTCGCTGACCGCGGTATGCCTCGCCCTGCTCTTCCAAGACGCCTCGCCGCACGGCGGAAGTGAACACGACATCATCGCCAAAGCCGCTTGGGAGGTTGCGCGCGAGTCCGTGGCGTTCGCCGACCGCCGACTCGCGGTGGAATACCTCCACCGCGCCGCCCAGGCACACGCCAGAGTGGTGTCCGAATCAGAGGTGGACGAGATCATCCACCTCGCCGAAGCAGTCGTCGACGATCCCCGAGCCGAACTCCGGGCAGCCTTCGCGCAGGCCGGGTTGCCCGCACGGCTGATGGACGGCGTCTGGGTGGTGGACGGCGAATTCCGCAACCCGCGACGCACCGCCGCCCATGCGACGACCGTGGCGGGGAAGCAGTCCGCCGTCCTCGCCCGCAATGCCGGCCGGACCGCTCTGGTTCTCCGCGACGGCGCCACGCTCTTCTTCGCCGAGTCCACCGCACCCAGGTGGCGTGTCTACCAGCTCTCGCCACTCGGCACCCCGCTGTCACTACTCGGCAACCCGGAAGGGCTCCCACCTGCGGTGAGCCAGCACCCGCTGGACTCCGCTCCGCCTCAAGTGAGCCAGCTCGCTGGTCGGTTGGAGGTCGACCTGGCGCACCTCGTGGCCGCGGTCCGCACGGTGTCGTAGCCACCAGCCCGCTGCCGTGGGATCGGACTCTTAGGAGAACAGGTCCGGCTGGGTGTCCTCCTTCGTCGGTTTCTTCGCTGCGGGCGACACCGGCAGGACGCCAGCGCTCGTCAGGTCCTCGACCGTGATCAGTGGGCTTTCGAGGATGCGGCGGAGCAACTGGTCCTGAAGCGGTTCGAGCGCCACGAGTCGTCCGAGCACGTGGATGAGGTCGAGCAGTTCGGTGGTGGCCGACGGCGTCCAGGTGGTTGGGACGATGGCGTCGAGCGGGGACTTGCGGTTGCCGGACGGGTTCTTCTTGCGGTAGCCGAACCAGTGCTTGAGCACCCTCATGCCGGCGACCTCGTAGTTCCACACCTCGGGGGCGACCGGGGCGACGCTGCCGGAGCCGACGTGCAGTGTCCTGGTGTCCTCGTCGTAGGTCATGCGGTCCGGCATGTCGGACTCGGTGTCCGGGATCGCGACCTGGATCAGTGGTCGTTCACGGGTGTTGCGCGGTGGCCCGGCCGGGCGGTCCGCGGCGGGGTCGACGAAGCGCTCGCCGTAGGTGTGCAGCCAGACGGCTTCTTCCCCGACGCGGATGGCCTCAGCCCACAGGTGCGGGTCTCGGGTCAGGGGGATGCGGACACCGGGGGTCGTCAGGTCTGCGGCGAAGTGCCGGGTGAAGCCGGGGTGGGCGGTGACGGCGGCGAGGTAGGCGATCAGGTCGGTTGCGCTGATGTGCTTGCCGAGTTGCTCCGTCAGATGGGTGAGCAGTCCTGGGGTGATGTTGGGGCGGGCTGCTTCGGCGTCTGCGTACAGGGGCAGTGCCCGGCCGCCCCTGCCCGAGTGGTGGTGCATGTCGGGCAGCAGTGAGGTGAACACGAGCGCCGGTCCGGTGTCGATCGGCTGTGCGTGCTGTTCCACGACGAAGATCTGCTCGCT
The DNA here is from genome assembly GCF_047689505.1 of Saccharothrix sp. BKS2. Taxonomy (NCBI): domain Bacteria; kingdom Bacillati; phylum Actinomycetota; class Actinomycetes; order Pseudonocardiales; family Pseudonocardiaceae; genus Saccharothrix; species Saccharothrix sp. BKS2. The sequence continues at coordinate 36,305 of NZ_JAUQOL010000021.1, forward strand.
GCCGAGTGCGGACCAGAGCATCGCCCTGGGCGTGGCGATCAGCCTGGAGTCGGGGATCAGCCACTGCCGGTCGAAAGCTCGGAATCCCACGCGGATCGGTGGCGGCATGTCGCCTTGTTCGTGGGCGAAGGCGACGTTGCTGTGCGGGAAGCCCGGGAGTGGCGGGTTGACCCGCCGCAGGTTGGCGTCGCGACTCTCCTGGAAGAGGACGGGTTTCGTCACCGCGGGCGCTGAGGTCAGCCGGTGCCAGCGTTGGGCGAGTGTGTCCTCGTCGGGTGCGTAGACCCAGGTGCGATTGGGCTTGACGCCGGGAGACGCCCACGGCATGAGGTCGGTCATGGCCGGCATGGACAGCCACTGGGTGCGGCTGGCCGGCTGGAACGGGTCGTGCCAGCCGTCGGAGCACTGCTGCCACTCGGGTGAGTCCGCGTGCAGGGTGCCGAGTGCCGCGACCTTGTCGGCGACGGTGCCGGTGACCGAGGTCCGGTGGATGCGCGCCGGTGTGGTGGTGTCGACCTGGCCGCGACGGACGAAGACGGCTACGCAGATGGGCTGCTGGTTGTCCCGGAAGAACCGGGTGTTGACCGGCGGTTGGTGCCCCTCCGGGGTCAGGTCGATGATCCATCCCTCGTCGGCGGTCTCTCGCAGGTAGCGGCGCATGCCGGCGAGTCCGGGGGACGTGGTGAAGCCCGCGGAGCAGACGAACGCGACGATGCCCGCGGGGTGCTGGGGGTGGGCGTCGAAGACCTTCCAGGTGGCCCAGCGCCAGAAGTAGACGTACTTGTTGTGCAGCGTGTACTCGCGGCTGCCTTGACCGGGTGTGCGGAACGCGTCGAGGCTGGGGACCGCGACCCTGCTGTCCGACTTTCCCTCGATCCACGGCGCCGTGCCGCGCACCTTGTCGACGTACGGCGGGTTGCCGATCACCACCATGACCGGCTCCTCCTGCTTGACCCGGTTCGCCCCGCGCCGCGATTTCTCCATCGCCCCGTACATGCTGCCCATCTGGAGGATCTGCACGCGGGGGTCGTCCAGGGTGTCGGCGAGGAAGCGGCGCTCCTTGGCCGGGGCTTCGGCCTGGTGCCGTTTTTTGAGGAGGCTGTGGATGCGCAGTTCGGCGACGGCGTAGGGGGCGGCCTGGTTCTCGAAGCCGATCAGGCGGTCCGAGAACTCGCGCAGGTGGGGTGCGACAGCGCCCGGTCCCTCCTCGGCTTCGACGGTGTGCGCCACGGTGTTGACGACTTCGGCGAGGAAGCTGCCGGTGCCCATCGCCGGATCGACCACGATGACGTCGCGTTCCGCGAAGCCCCTACCGCGACCGAGGTGGGAGCGCAGTACCTCGTCGACGAACCGGGTGGTGAAGACGACCAGTTCCGCAGGGGTGTAGTACACGCCGCTCTTCTTGCGCAGCTCCGGGTCGTACTCGGACAGGAAGCTCTCGTAGAGCGTCGCGTAGGAGTCGTCGGGGAACTGCGCCCAGTCGACCACCTCCAGCACTCGGAGCATGGTGGTCAGCGCGACGCTGTGCTCCTCTTCGGGTTGGTCGGTGAGGACGGTGAGGGCTCGGCCCATCAACGAGTGCTTCTTGCCCAGCAGCCTGGCGATCTCGCGGATCGCCTTGCCGTTGAAGTCCACCCCTTCCACTCGGGCGAGCAGGAGGGCGAAGGTCACCGTCTGGGAGTACTGGTCGGCGAACTCCTGGTCCGTCAAGCTCGGGAACAGGGCTTGGCGCCAGTCCATCGCGAGCCCGCTGAACGTGCCGCTGGTCGACTGGCCGGACTGCTCGCGCGCCAGTTCCGCCGTGACGTCGTCACGCAGCAGGCGGCACAGGTTGGCGATCACGCGCACCATGTCGTCCAGGGAGTGCGGTGGTTGGGGCTGCCAGAGCAGGAAGCCGGTCATCACCTGGGCGAAGTCCATGCCGACCGCGTGCAGCTTGCCGCCCGCCTGGTCAAGGCCGGGTTCGAGGCGGGCCACCCTGCCCCGGAGCTTGCCGTAGGTGTAGCGGGCGAAGCTCTCACCGTCCGTGTACAGGACGTTGGGCAACCGGCGCAGCGCCTCCCACTGCCTGAGGTCGTGCTTGGTGGGGGCGGTCCAACTCTCCGGTGTGCCGTAGCCGGGTCTCTTCAACTCGACGTACCCGATGCGGGCGTTGTCGACCTCGACCGCGTAGTCGGGGCGGACGGACAGGTCGGGCAGGCGCGTCTCGCCGATCATCGTGACCGATAGGGACAGGCTGTCGACGATCTTGGACACCATGTGTTCGAAAGGCCCGCGCAGGTGGTCCTCGGGCGACCCCTCGCGGGTGCGGAGCTTCTTGGTCACTTCGCGGCCGAACGCGGCGATGACCTTGTCGAAGTCGAGGGAGTCGGCCTCGGGACGTGGCGTTCGACGAGTGGGCATCGCCTGCTCCCGTCATGCTGGGAAAGACCAAGACATCCAGGAAAACCGACAACGAGTTTTACTGTCTGTACAGCCGACGGGTAATCCGAAAAATAGGGAAGAAGCACTGTCGGTGGACGTCAAGAGCCGTTCGATCGGACATGCCGGGCCAATACGACCGATCGAGCTACACGCTCTCGCCTTCGGGAGCACTCGTCCTCCTGCCACGTACAAGATCCCTGGCCGTACCGCCAGCGGAGCGGGGGAGGTCCGGTGACGTTCGAGGTTGTCCCTGGGGAGCGGCACTAACACGTGATAGAGGTCCAGGACTTGAGGAGTGAGCACGGTGGCCAGACGCACTACGTGTCGGTGCCGGTGCGCAACAAGGGCTACGTCGTGGGCGCCGACATGCGCAGCGCCGACAATGCGTTCGACCACGCGCGCGACGCAACGCGTGGGTCGAGACGGATCCGAACTGCCGGGAATGGGACGATGAGTGGGGCGGCCCGGGTTCGGCTGACACCAGAATGGGACACCGCCCCCTTGTGGGTGCGCAGGGACGGCGATCCGATTTCGGCGAACCACTCTGCCGAGCGGTTGGGTACGGAGTTCCCCACGACACGTGGAGACCTTTTTCGGAAGTCGAGACCGCATGGTTTCCACGCCGGTCGTCCGAAGCGCAAGCAGCACTCCACTCTAACGGGAGACAACCCGCACTGAGCCCGGAAGCATCAAACAAGAAGTGCTTCGCGCAGCTCGCGCGGTGCGGGACGGTCGCGCCACGGGCGGAGAATCCGTACCACTTCTTCGAGGGTTGCAAGGGTGCGTTGTGAATGCATGGCCTTGGCAACCTGGACTGATGTGAAGGCGACCGCGGCCGCCTCGTCGGGCTCGCCGCTCTGCGCCAGTGCAAGTGCTCGGCGTGCCCGGTGCAGGGCGGCGTCTCGTTCGGGCAGACCGCCGTCGGCCAGTACTTCGCTGTAGGTCTCCGCAGCCCGGGCGGGTTGGCCTGCCTCGATGTAGCAGCTGGCGTTGTGCGCCAGTCGGATGTGCTCGGTGTAGAAGGCCCCCAGGAGGCCGTACTGCTGCTCGTCGGCGGCCGCGTCGAAGATCTGGTGCGCTTGGTCGAGTTTGCGCTCGACGTCGTGGTGGGGTTCGCCGCACATGGCCATGCCGAGGGCTTCCTGCTGGGCGACTTCGGCGCGGACCTTGTCGGGCATCAGCCACGGTCCCCGCGCTGCGGCCTGGGCGAAGGTGAGCACGCGCAGCGCGTCACGTTGGTCGTAGGCCAGTTGGGACTTCTTGAGCAGCAGGTAGCCCTGAACCGTGGTGTCGCCTGCTTCCTGCGCCCACTCCATGCCCCGATCGAGCCAGAACGTCGTGAGGGCCGGTTCGCGGAGTTCGCGGTACAGCCAACCGCACTGGTCCGTCGCCTGGGCACCCACCGACAGCAGCGGACCCCGGAACTCGGGCTTGACGTCACAGGCGTTGCGCTCGATCGCTCCCAGGAGACCCAGCATGATCGGCATCGTCTTCTTGGCCCCGGCGACGCGGCCGTACGCCATCACGGCGCTGATCTGTCGGCTGAAGTACTCCACGACGTCGCCGTCGAGGTAGCGGCGGGCGTCGGCGAGTGCTTTGGCGAAGTGTTCGGTCTCTTCGGGGTTGAGGGCGGGCAGGGCGAAGGCGATTCCGCGGCTGAACAGGGAACGACGGCTGAGCGGACTCATGGCATCCCGATCCGAGGCTAGGGCCAAATCCGGACTCGACGTGTCACCGCGATGGGGTTCCTCGTCGAAGAGGGCACCGAGTCCGCTGCTCGTCACCGCAGCCGCGTCACCGGATGGTGCCGACGCACCCGGCATCCGGAACCACAGCAGGTCCGCGGGGATGCCCAGAACGTGCGCCCAACGTGCGAGCTTGTTGAGGTTGGTGATCTGCTCACCGTTCTCGATGCGGCTCAGCCGGGTCTGGGTGATGCCTACCCAGGCGGCCGCGGTCTGCTGCGGGATGGGGCGTCCGTGGAGGTGGCGGGTGCGGAAGGCCCGCATGACGACGCCCATGTCGCAGGTGGCTAGCGCTTGCCGCATCTCGGAGGTGTGCCAGAACTCGGGCGGCACGCGTGGCGGTTCGATCAGGTGGTTGCGCGCGGTCTTGGTGCAGGCGTGGCAGAGGGTTCCGCGGTTGTCACGAGCCAGTCGGGTGCCGCAGCGGCACCGGCGTACCTGCTCGTGCGTTGCCATCCGCCCCTGCTCCCACCCATGTTGACGCTCCGTGCAAACACGACCACGTTACGCCTATAACCGCTGGTCCGTCATGCGCCGCAGCGCATATCGGGTATGCGATTCCACGTCATGTGGCCTGCACCGCCGGACGGAACGCTTCGGCAGGGCACCGATGCCGGGTGCCGTCCGGCGACCGCGAACGAGGTGGTGACGGTGGTGGCCACAACCTGCGGAAGTGCGTTCGGGCGATGGTCGGGGTGGGCGTGATGGGCATCCGGCCGTTCCGCTGGCTGCCGCACGACGGTCGTCGGCACGCGATTCCGGATCAGCTCGCCGCCCATGAGGAGGGGCAGACGTTGTGCGGGGTGGCGGTGACGGTGCCGCACCTGCCGCTGCCTCGGTGCCCTGACTGGTGCTGGCCCACCTGTATGACCTGTGACCGCGCATGGCGTGCCCATGAGGGCATCCCGATCTACAAGCAGAAGGTGACATGAACACCGACATGACCGAACCGCGGGATGTGCCGCCGCCGCAGCCACGGACGGCAAGCGCGCACAGTCGTGAACTCGGGGAGGAGCTGCGCCGGGCGCGTTCCGGGGCGTCGGCTCGGCAATTGGCCGGCCGGTTGGGTTGGTCCATACCGAAGATCGCCAAGTTGGAGGCGGGAACGCGCGGCATCACCGAGTGGGACGCCGCCTCGCTGCTCACGGCCTGCGGCACGGACCAGGACACCCTGACTCGCATACGCCGGCTGCTGTCCCTGGATGTCCATGCCTACCTGCGGCTGCACGGCGACGCCGCGTCCGACGAGTTGGCCGGGGTCGCCGTGCACGAACGGTTGGCGGTGCGGGTGCAGTGCTACGAGCCGCTGCGTGTTCCGCCACTCCTCCAGACCGCCGGATACGTACGGGCACAGGCGACCGAGGGGGTTTCCACGCCGGTCGACCGGGCTGTTCGCGCCCGTATGGCGCGGCAGAAGGTCTTGAACAAGTTCTCCACGCCGACCTGGGTGTTCTACCTGCGGCAGGCCGTCCTGGAGACCGAGTTCGGCGGGTTGGCCGAGGCACACGAGCAGGCCGTGCACCTGGAGATGCTCAGCCGACGCGACGACGTCACCGTGCGCGTGTTGCCGAACCTGGTCGACGGCCACCCGGCCTTGGCCCACGGGGTGAGCCTGGCGGTGCTGCCCCAGCCGTCGACGCCGGTGGCGTACGTGGAACTCGACGTCGCGACCGCGTTCATCGACGACGAGACCGCCGTCCGCGCCTACCAGGAGAAGTTCGAGGTGCTGGACCGCCTCGCGCTCGACGCCCGGCAGTCGCGCTGGCTGATCGCTCAACGGGCGTCGGTGTGCATGAACCGACTGGCCGGTGAGGCCGAGAGCGACAGCCCTGCCCCTCGGGATTGACCTCCGTCTTCGGGACCGACTCACGATGTCGTACACGATCAGGCTCCGTGCCCTGGCCTTCGAGACCGCCGCACGACGGGCGGGCTTCAGTTCCGACTACGCGCTGGCCAGGGCGATGAAGATCGACCGGTCCACCGTGATGCGGGTGCGCAAGGGAGACCTCCACCCCGGTCCGGCGTTCATCGGCGGGGCGCTGAAGGCGCTCAGCCCGATGCGGTTCGACGACCTGTTCATGATCACTCAGCCGGGCGCGCCACCTTCCGACAACTGGTGAGCACACCGTCAATCTGTCACGGACAGCATTCGTTCCGGAGATCAAAAGCACGTACGGTGACTTCCGTTGGGGGTTCATATAGGGGATCACATTGGGGATCAGGTTGGGGATCCTGTTAGAACGCCACCCCCTTCACCTCGCTAAGTCCCTGGTCAAGGGCCTGTCAGGGGATCCGCTGGTATCCCAGACTCACTTGCCGACAAGCAAGTAGGCGACATCGGGGCGCGGGCGGCAGGCGTCATGACGGGGCTGGTCGGGCTCGTCATCGTTGCCGATCATTCCGTCTGATCCGAGGTTGAAGGGTCAGTCTCAGCGCGATCAGAAGCGCCCCTCAGGAACCGAGGAGTGCGTCGGGCGTCCTCACCTACGACCGAGGGGGCGGCGATGTCGAGGCGGGGATTGGTGTGGTGGCCGGTGGCCGCGACGGTGGTGCCGGTGTGCCTGCTGTTCGCCGGTGTCAGCGCGCCCGGCGGGTACTTCTTCATGCTGTCGGCCGCGTTCGTCGCCTGGTTCGCGGTGGGCGTGGCCTGGGCGGCGGGTGCGTGGCGCGTGGTGAAGCCGCTCCCGCCTCCGCGGTCGGGCGCTCGCACGTGGTGGTCGTTGCTCGTGGTGCCGGCCATCTTCGCGACCAGCTGGGCCGTGGCGTCGGGGAACGCGATCGGGCGGGTGGCGTTCGCGCTGCACCGGCCGGCCCTGGAGCGGCTGGCCGCCGAAGCCCCGACCTCCCCGCCGTGGTCGGCCAGCCTGTACTCGTTCGAGCACCTCGGCCACTGGCAAGGCTGCACGACCATGGGCACGAGCGACCCCGCCACCACCCGCGAAGCAGGACTGCTGTGGTGCCCCGGACGCTCCCCCGGCACCCACTGGGACGGTGAGGGCCTGATCCTGACCCCGATCGAGGACGACTGGTACGTCTACCACCACGGTGGCAGGTCGAACGACCCCGCCGGCACCGAGCCCTGGGGCCTGGACCTCGACCGCTTCGGACGGCGCATCGAAACCTGAGCCACAACGGCCCAAGACGGCGTCGCCGGGTACCTCCTGTCTCTCACAAGCCGCTGAGCAGCGGTGATGGGGTGCGGTACTAGTTCGGTAAGAGGTTGGTACCTGCCCGGTCAGCCTGCCTGTGTCACCCGTCCGGTGGAAGCCGTCGAGAAATTCGGTCGGCACGTGTCCCCAGGCAGCCCTTATTTCGGAGTTCTGGAGTGTCCGCGTACTCCTCTGCCTCCGGAGGGCTCCATGTCCCGACCAGATCCCGACACCCACCGCCTGCTGCACACCCCTGCCGAAGCGGCGGCCCTGCTGGCCGTCCGCGAGTCGTGGCTTCGCCGCAAGGCCGGACGACGGGAGATCCCGTGCACCTTCCTCGGTAAGCACCTGCGCTTCTCCCTTGACGACCTGGCCTCGATCGCCCAAACCGGTGCCCGCCCGGCACGTTCCCCACGACCGCCGGCCAGGCGGGGCAGGTCCTTTCGGGACTGACCGAAGTTCTTGTGCCGCAGTGCTTGCACTGCTCGGCCCACTGGAGCGTTCATCCTCCTGTCACACCGTGACCATCACACCACCGCCGACGAAAGGGCAGCGCACATGGCCTGGGTGGAGCAATCGGGAAACAACCACTGGCGCGTCCGGTTCCGCCGCGACGACGGCACCATCGGCTCCGTCCCCGGCTTCGGGAGCGAGAAAGCCGCCCAGGACCACGCCAACGACCTCGAATCCGACCAACGCCGCGGCACCTGGCTCGACCCCACCGGCGGACGCACGACCGTGGAGGAGTGGCTCACCGACTGGTGGGACGCACTCGACGTCGACACCCGCACCGAGGACAACTACCGCAGCATCGTGCGCAACCACATCGTGCCTTACTGGGGCAACACCGCTCTAGCGGACATCACCAACCTGAAGGTTCAAGCCTGGGCCAAACAGTTGCGCGCCGGACGCCTGTCACCGGTCACCGTTGCCGGGTTCGTCAAGCTGTTCTCCCAGATCCTCACCGACGCCGCCGAGGACAAGCTCATCATCGCCAACCCCATCCGGCCCCGACGACGCGGACGCCGCAACCACGTCGCCCGCATCCCCGAGAAGGTCTGGGCCCAACCCGAAGAAGTGCTGCGCATCGCCGACCAGGTCGCCGCCTTCTACGGACCGGTCGGAGCCATGCTCGTGGTCACCGCGGGCTGGACCGGTGCCCGCTGGGGCGAACTCACCGGCCTGCAACGCCACAACCTGCACCTGTTCGACGACGACACCGGCTTCCTGATCATCGACCCCCAGAACGGAGCCCTGCACGAATCCGCCGGCGGCAAGCTCTGGCTCGGCCCGCCCAAGACCGACGCCTCCGCCCGCACCATCACCCTCAACCCCTCGCTCGTTCGACTTCTGCGGGCACACCTGGACAACCACATCCACCCGCACGTGTTCACCACTCCCGAGGGCGCGCTCCAGCGCCGCAGCAACTTCAGCAAACGCGCTCTGCGCCCCGCCGCCGACGGCAACCTCAACCAACCCCGCGCCGTGCTGCGCCTCCAGCCGATCAAGCCCGGCCTGACCTTCCACGGCCTGCGCCACAGCCACAAGACCTGGATGATCGCCGACACCATCCCCGAGATCGCCCAATCACTCCGACTCGGTCACATCCTCAAAGACCCCGTCCAACGCACCTACTCCCACGTCGCCCCCGAAGTCACCACCCGACTGCTCCAGTGCCTCCAGGACCGCTGGGACAAGGCCGTCGTCGACGTCGGTGACAGCACTTGGCGCAGGATGGCGTAGCCGGTGCGGTCTTCCTCTCAAGCACCGGCTCGAACCCCAGCCCTTCAGGTGATCCCGCCTGGCACTGGCAGGTGCCACGATGCGATTGCCGTCGGGGAGGGACGAGTACGTGGCGTCATTGGGGGACGTGGCCGCCCAGTTCAAAACGACACCGGAGAAGATCTACTAACTGGCGGCGGCACTGCGGATAGCCGAGGATCTCGTCCAAGAGGTTACTGACCAGCTCAGAGCTGCCGGCGTCGGCAGTACCCACGAGTATGAGTACCGAGCTCGTCCAGAGCGGCCAAGAACTCGACGGCACACATCAGCAGGTCGCCGGCCACCTGCGCAGCATCGGCTTCCCGGCAGCCCTCAGAGGACGTGTCACGATGGGCGAGCACGTCGAGGGCAAGGTGGCCTGGCGGCAGCGCAACAGCGGAGTGGGCCACGTCGAACTCATGGTTAACAACGAAATGTGCCAGGGAATGTACTCCTGCCGCAAACTCGTCCCGTTCATCCTCCGACCAGGACAAACCTTGGTCATCCACGACCCGGTAACGTCGCGGGTCTTCCACGGAAGGAGCCCGTCGTGACCCCACTCGACATCTACTACTTCAGCGGCGACAACCGCGCCGACGAGCCTGTCACCGTGGACGATGACATCACCTTGGACGACGTCATGACAGACATCCTGGCCAACCCACAACCACACCCGACCGTGGTGTACGCCAAAAACCGACCGACGATCGGACCGGCGGAATTGCCGGACCATCAACTCAAGTTCGACCTCGACACCGAGCACCACATCGCCGCCGTCCACCTATTCGGCCCGAAAGACTTCCTACCAGCCGACCTGACAGGCAAGGCGGACGACACCACGGCATGGATCGCCCTGCCCCGGCAGGCGGACATCCAAGTCCCCACCGGCGTGACGCTCTACATCGACAGGGACATCCGCACCGCGTTCCCCGCGGAGGCCGCCTTGCCGCTGAGTGTGCTTCGCGATCTTCTGCACGAGTTCATGCGGACCGGCAAACGCCCCACATGTGTCGACTGGCAGCAGATCGACATCTTCTAGCGACAACGAGCCCCGCGTCCATTGACGGCCGTCCGGGACCGTTGGGGTTGGTACAGCGGAACCGGTCATCCTCAGCCGCTACGGCCGCCGAAAGTCGCTGGACAGAGCCGTACTCCCACCCCCGCCATCCCAGCCGTGGTCAGTCGGAGCCCCACCCCGACCAGGACTTCCTGAGCGTCGGAGGGCCGTCGGACGCGCGAGGCCAGAACTGGAGACGGTAGGTGTCCACACCCTCCACGTCGGCCCTCAACTGGTCGTAGCCGCGGCCTGCGATGCGGGCGCGGTAGGCCCCCGAGGGCACTTCGCACGAGATCGGGGGACGACCGCCCGAGCCCTGGAAGTTGAGAGTGTCGTCGGTGACGTCGAGGTCGACGTCCACGACGTTGTCCCAGTTGTCGTCGTCCGCCGCCGGCTCGGCCGTCCACGTCTCGACCCGCATGGGGGCGTTGAAGTTCCACTTGGTTGGGACGACGAGATCGACAAGGCCGGACGAGAGGCCGACGTACCGACCTGAGTTCTGCGCGTCGTCCAGAGCGCGTGGCATCGCGTTGGCCTCGTTCGGGTCAGTGCGCCACGGCGGGTCCGAGTAGATGTAGACCTGCCCGTGGTTGATCTCGACTTCGAGGTCCACTTCGTGCACGAGGTCGCTCAACCGCACGTCTCTTTCTCGATCGCGATGTCAACACCCTGGTAGTCACCCGTGGCGATCTGCTGCGGACTGGTGATGACCACGAGGCAGTCGTCTCCATCGTTGATGCCGCGCACGACCTGCTGGGCGTTGATCGTACCGCCCTGACACCGGTTCTCACGTGCGGGAACTTCCATCTCTCGCGCTCCACGCCCACCCTGCCGAGTGCCGGCGAAGGGGTATTCGTCGCACTCGCCCCCGTGCGGCCTCGAGAAGAACTTCAGGCAGACCTTCTTGCGTTTCTGCGGTTCAACCGCCGAATCCTTCGTCAGGACCCCTTCCTTACCTGATTTCCACGCCTCCGAGACGTTGCGGGTGATGAACGGCATTTTTGCCGCGTCGAGGATGATGAACTTCAGGTCCTCGCACGCCCCGTCGGCAAGGCTTTGCCATGGTGTGCACTTGTGGACCTGCGACGACGCGGACGCCGCCACCATGAAACTCACGTCGCCCTCACCTACCAGCTCAACGCCACCGGTGACGGTGCCCAGCACGCCGTCAACAACGCCCTCGATCTGCGGCCAGAACACCGCGCCAGCAGCGACGAGAACCAGTGGCATCAAGAGTCCGGTTCTTGACTTGGTTGCCATGCCTCCCCTTCACGCACTCATCCATGATGAGCGTCGCACGACTCCGGAAGGAAGGGCATCGCTTTCACTTGAACGCGACCGAGCGGCCTGCACAGGCACTCCTTCCTCGCAGGCCGACCTGCTCGCCCAGCTCAGCACCGAACCCGAACCCGACCCGCTGGCCGGAGTGGAGTACACCGGCGACCTCGCCGCCGACTCCGCGGCCCAGCTGGACGCCGTGGCCCAGGGGTTCCGCGACCGCACCAAGCGCGAGGACGAACGATTCCGGCTCGCCACGGACTCGGAGTAGTGGTGCGTGGTGTGCCCCAAGACCCGAGCGGACAAGGAAGCCTTCCTCGCCGCCGCCCGCCGCCTGCTTACCCGCCCCGACGCGGACAACCGCACCTACAACGCCCTGCTACGCGGCCTGCGCTGCCTGGGTGAACGAGGCTTCGCGCTGCTCACCGGATGCTGGCGCGCACTACGACACTTCACCACCAGCCCACGCAAGATCGACGACATCGTCAAAGCCGCCCTCGTGCTCACCCACTTCGAGCACGGACGACTCACCTGAAACTCGCTGAGAACATCTCACTGTCAACTCCGAAACCGTCCTCGACGACGTCCTGACCGATATCCTGGCCAAGTGGCAGCCGCACCCAACAGTGGTGTACGCCCAGAACCGGCCAACGGTCGGCCCTGCCGAGCTGCTCGATCACCAACTCAAATTCGACCTCGACATCCGGCACCATGTCGCCGCCGTCCACTTGTTCGGGGCGAAAGACTTCCTGCCGGCCGAGGTGGCAAGTGGTGCGGACGACACCACGGCGTGGATCGCTCTGCCCCGGCAGGCAGAAGCCCGGGTCCCAGCGGCGTGACGCTCTACATTGACAGGGACACGCGCACCGCGTTTCCTGAAGAAGCACCCTGCCGCTGAACCTGCTCCGCGAACTCCTGCACGAGTTCATGCGAACCGGCAAACGCCCCGCATGCGTCGACTGGCAGCAGACCGACATCTTCTAGGGCAACAACCGGCATAATTCCACGCCGAGCTCACGATTGTGAAGCGACGCGCGTCGGCTCTCGGTGCCGTGGCGCGTACTGGTCAGAGCGACCCGGCCCGGGACGTCCGGCTCCCCACCCGCACGGCGGGGGCGGAGGTGAACCGGACGTCGGTGCCCTCCCCCGTCACCGTGACCGACACCCGCTCCCCCACCGACACCTGCTCCACCCCGGTGTGCAGCCGGTGGCTCCAGCCGCGCACCTCCACGCCCTCGACCGCGGCGAACCGGAGGTGGAACCGGACCCAGTCGTGCTCGGGCGGCGCCTCCCACGTCCGACGGGCGGTTTCGTCCAGCGGCCCTTCGAAGGACGCGGTGACCGCTTGGTCGCGTTCGTCCCAGTGCAGGGCGTACAGCGCGAACGCCGACAGCTCAGATGTGCTCATGGTAGGTGTCGACCTCCGCTCCGGGGACCACCGTGTACAGCCGCCGGTCCAGCCTGCTGGTGAACTCGTGCGGCCCGTCGTCCACCGCGTCCGGCGGCGAGTCATGGGCGCTGACCTTGCCGAAGCGGAACTGCCCGGCGCACGTCAGCGTCAGGCGCAGCGACTCCCCGGTCACCGACACCGCCAACCTCGCCTTCGGCCGTTGCGCGAACTCAACTGACACGGTGGCCGGGAGCACCGCGCCGCCGGACAGCCGGACGTCGTCGACCGCCAGGAACCCCAGGTGCGCCTGCACGCGGCTGTAGCCGGGCACGTCCGAGGCGACCGGCAGGTCCATGCGCAGCGTGCAACCCGGGCCGCGGCGCTCGAACCGGATCGACCGCAGCACCAGCCCCGTGAAGTCCGGTCCCTGCGGGTAGAACCGGGTCAGCGACTTCTGATCATGGGGCAGAAGTCGGTCTGCGCCGGTGATCAGTGGTTCGGACAGGTCAGATGGCGACCGCTCCTGAGGTGTTGGCATGACGTACTCCCCATGCGAGTGTGAGCAGCGTCCAGGCGGACAGGTCCTTGCCCGCCAACCGCGCCCAGAGGCGGGCGAACTCCGGTTCGGTGTCGGGCCAGGTCCGCCCGGTCGGTAGACGGTCCGCCCAGGTACGCACCGCCAGATCGGCGTACGGGTACAGCGCGTAGTCATTGGTGAGATCGGCGACGGTCGCACCCGCGGTCCAAGGGCCGATGCGGGGCACACTCTGCACCTCGTCACGTAGGACGGCTGGATCGAGTTCGGCCCACTTCGCGCCGAACTCCAGCACCGCCTCGGCCGCAGCCTTCAGCGGACGGCGCTTGAACGCCATCCCCAGGGCGGTGAACTCGTCGTCCGGGAGCGCGAGGACAGCTTCCGGCGTCGGGAACAACCACGCCGGCCCGTGGGGCGTGCGGATTTCCTCGCCATACGCCTGGCAGAACACCCGGTAGAGCTTGCGCGCCTGACCCGCCCGGATCACCTGCCGGACGATTGACGTCGCCAGAGCATCCCACAGATCCGGGTTGCGCCAACGTCCCACCGTGCCGGCAGCGCGCAGCACGTCCACCACCTCATCGGTGCCGGTCAGCCCTTCCGGGTCGACGACATCGAGCATGGGAGCGCCCTCTTCGCCCTGCACCGGGTGTGCCTCCGTCCGGTTGCCACCGGTCTCTGCGGGTGTGCAGGTCAGCACCCAGGTGGAGCTTCCGGAACGGACGACGCGATAGGCGGTCTCGCCTGCCGACAGCCAAGAAGGATGGTCGGTCATCACCGAGGACACGATCACAACGAGCTCCCTATGGCGGGTTGGCAGCCACCCATGATGCCGAGACCGCTGCGTCGTTCCGGGAGATCGGCCGGTGTGGCGGATCCACGAACGAGTTGTCGGAGAGATCCGCCACGACCGTGCCTCAACCGCGCCCTCGCTCTGGTCATCGGCTCCAACGATGATGCCGCGCGAACCTACGCGTCACTGAGCATCGTCACGCGGTGACGACCAGGCGGACGAATCGCTTGTCGATCACCTGTCCGTCGGTGAGGGCGTCGTCGTGGGTGCCGGCGGGGTAGGCGGTGATGATCGATTGGGCGGTGCGGTCGTGGTCCCAGGTACGGATCACGGCGCATAGGCGTTCGGCGAGGTTCGCGCCGAGTGGGCCGTGGCCGGTGGCGCCGAGTTCGAAGCGGCGTTCGGTGGCGTCGGGTGCGGGGCCGCGCAGGGTGAGGTAGGCCAGGGAGTCGTTTTCGACCAGGGCGGGGCTGCTGTACTTGAACGCGGGGTTGCACAGGCCGGCCTCGACAGCGGCGTTGCCCGCGGCGAAGCGGCAGGTACCGGATTCGAGGCCGGTCAGGAGGGGCCAGATGAGGTCGGTGGATTCCATGGGCGCCACCGACGCACCGGACCACACGGTGACGGCTTCGCGGTCGAGAACGCCGTGAAGTGCCGCGGGGTCGATGGACTGGTCGGGATCGAAGTGGAGGTCGACATCGTCGGCGATGCGGGCCGTGCGTTCACCGTCCTGGCCGTCACCGATCATGGGGATGAAGCCGCACAGCCTGCTGTCGGCACCACGCAGCACCCCGTCCTCCTGCTTGACGAACGCGACGCTGCGGGTTTGTCCCCGCCAGGTCAGCGGCACGACGAGTCGGCCGCCCGGGGCGAGCTGGGCGGGCCAGGAGGGTGGCAGGTCCCAGGGGCCGACGGTGACGATGATCCGGTCGTAGGGGGCGTGGTCGGAGTGTCCGAGGGTGCCGTCGCCGGTGACGACGTGGACGCGGTCGTAGCCGGTGGCGTCGAGGGCGCGTCGGGTGTGTTCGGTGACGTCGGGGTGGATGTCGACGGTGGTGATCTGGCCGGTGTGGCCGACGAGTTCGGCCAGCAGGGCAGCGTTGTAGCCGGTGCCGGCGCCGATTTCGAGGACACGGTGGCCGGGTCGGACGTCGAGTTGGTCGAGCATCATGGCCACGACGGTGGGCACAGAGATGCAGCTGGCGGGCCTGCCACCGGGCTCGCCTGGCTTGATGGTGATGGACCTGTTGGCGTAGGCGTCGGGCACGGTGGCGTCGGGCACGAACAGGTGGCGGGGCACCGTGCGCAGCGCGCGTTCGACAGTGGCCGAGCGCAGGTGTCCGGCCTCGGCGATGTGGTCGACCATGCGGTCGCGCAGGTCTTCCGGCGGGGTGTCGGTGGTGGCGGTCATCCGATTCCTTCCGTGTCCGGTGTCCCGGGGGTTGGTGAGGCGATGAGCAGGCAGGCGTCCCAGGCGAAGCCGGGCGTGGGGTGTTGGGTCAGCTCGATGCCCGTGGTGCCTTCGAGCAGGCCGTCGCCGGTCGCTGGTTGTCGGGTGTGCGGGTGTTGTTGGGTGAAGCGGGTGTTCAGGTGTGGCAGCAGGGCGGCCAGTGCGCTGTCGGGTCCGGCGTCGGCCGCAGTGCGTCGGGTGGTCTGGACGAGGCCGGCCCAGCCGTGGCACAGGGAGGCGTCGCCGAGCAGAGCGAGCTGGTCGGGGTCGGTGACGCAGGTAGCCAGGGCGTGCTCGGCGGCTTGCTGCCGGTGCCGGTCGTGCAGGACCATGGCGGCGAGTTGCTGTGCGCGGGCCATTCCTGGGGTGCCGTAGCACCAGGACGGGCGCTGGGGGCCGGGTTGGTCGACCGATCCGCGGTGCCATTCCTCCGGCCGGAGCAGACCCGGCCACCACGGTCGGATCTGAGGGCCGCTGCGCCAGTGGTCCAGCCAGGAGCAGATGCGGTCGATGGCCTCGACGTGTCCGGGCACGGTGGTGCCGAGGATCGCCGCGTGGGCCAACAGCGCCAGTGGGCCGGCGATCCCGTGTGCGATCCCGAGGTTGGTGTGCCCGCCGGGCCACTGCGGGGATGGGCGGTCGTTCGGTGCGTTGAGGGTGCACCAGCCCGGCAACTGCCGGCCGTCGATGAACACGGGTTCAGTGGCCAACCGCACCAGGTAGGCCAGGACCTCCCGCACGGGTCCTTCTCGACCGCCGCGGCGCAGCAGTAGGTAGGCGCCGATCCCGGTCAGGCCGTTGATCAGGTCGAACTCGCCCAGCCGGGGCGGCAGCCCTTGGTCGATGCGCTGGTGCGCGACGGCGAGACGTCGGGCGACGAGGTCGCTGATGTGGCGGTCCAGCGTGCCGAGGGCTGTCGCGTAGGCGGGATGGGCGGCGTGGCGCAGGACGAAAGCGACGGCCGGGGCTCCGTGGAACAGCCCCGCGGTCGTATCAGCGGTGACCGGGTCGTGAGTCATCACGGTGATCCGCCGGTGGACCTCGGGCCACTGCGTGCGGCCGGCGCGGGCATCGGCGATGTGCAGCAACGCGATCCCCGCGGCTCCGGAGGCCAGCGACTGCCGCCAGAACGGTGACGGTTCGCACCGCTGTGCCGTGATCGTCTGGTTGGTGGAGGTCATCGGTGCCGCCCGCCCCGCGGTCGGGCACGTCGTGTGAACGCGGCTTGGCGGGCGAGGCGACGGCAGGCGCGTTCGCTTTCAACGTCGATGCCGAGGGCGCGGTTGTGGTGCATGTGCAGCAGCGACTCCAGCACGACGTCGGTGTCCACGTCCGATGGCAGTCGCGTGCGGTACTCGGCCAGCGCCGTCGCGCGGGCGTGCCATGCCTGGTCGGCCTGTGTGGTCCAGCCGGGTAGTCGGCGCAGCTCGTCGGTGTCGGCGGCCAGTCGTATCGCCTGGTCAGCGGTCTGCCGGTCGCGAGCGGGCGCGGTGGATGCCGGGTGGCTGGTCAGCCACTCGATCGCCAGGGCGGGGTCGCCGAGGAAGGCGTCGATGATGCCGACCATGCCCGCCACGACCAGCGCGGTGGGTGGCGCGGTCGTGGTGAGCCGTGCGTGCAGGGTCGCGGCGACGAAGCGCGAGTCGGCGGCGAATACGGTCTCGGCGGCGGTCAGGGCGGCACCGTGCCCGTAACGGCCGACTTCGGGGTGGTAGGTGTCGAACACCAACCGTCCGGTCACGCCTGCCTGTCGCATCCGCTGCGTCCACTTCCCGAGCGCTTTTGTGCACGCAGCGTAGTGATCAGGGGTGGTGTGCAGCCGCAGCCGCAGGTGATCGGTCTCGTGAGGGCTGTGGTAGCGCAGGAACCACCAGGCCGTGTCCGCGTCCAGCTCGTCCAGCAGTGCGGGCAGGTGGCCGGTGATGACGTCGTCCATCCGCTCGGGGTGGGTGTAGATCTTCGCGGTGAGCCAGGTGGAGCCGGGTGCGCCAGGGAGTTGTCCGTGGGTGTTGTTCAGTTCGGGCAGTACGCCGCGGAGAGGGTCGGGTGCGGCGGGGTGGGTGGTGACCAGCGGCAGCGCGATCTCGTGGGCGTGGTGGCCGATCCAGCCGTACTCGGCGATCGGCGTGGCTTCGTAGAGGACGGCTTGGCCGTGCTTGACGAGGTGGGTGTGCAGGAGGGTGGCGTGGGCGGGCTCGTCGAGGGACAGGCGCAGGGTGCGGTCCGCGTCGCGCAATTCGATCACCTGCGGGCAGCCCCACAGTCGCCGCCATCGGTCCAGCAGCCGCGGCCACCCTTCACGGTCCTGGCGTGGCGTGAGGTCGTCGGTGGTCAGTCGCCACTGGGCCGGGGACAGCACGGTGCGTCCGTAGCGGACCCTCGGCAGCCTCGGCAGGCGTGCGAGCGGCCCCCAGTCGAACTGGAACCAGGAGGCGCTGAACGCGCGCGGTAGTTCCGCCAGGAACCGGGCCAGGGGCGGAGGTTGCTTGTCCAGCGCGAGCGCGTGGAACACCTGGGGTTCGACGACTCGGCGGCGGGAGCGGCTGACCAGGTACAGCCGGTCGCGGGTCGCGGTGACGGCGAGGTCGTCCAGTCGGATCAGGGTCGCCTCGTCGCCGTGACCGCGGTGTTCGCCCAGCGGAATCACGTGGTCGAGGTAGGCAGGGACGCGGCAGACGTTCTCCGCAGGCGCGTAGCGGGGCCCGAAGCTCAGCTGCGCCCGCAACGCTCCGTCGGTGGCGGCCGGTAGGCCCCGGTAGGCCGACGCGAGGCCCGAGCCGGTGGCCATGGGGGTGAAGCGGCTGGTCAGCGTGCCCGCAGAGCGGGCAGGCGCGACGGTGAGGGTGAACTCGCCTTGCTCGAGTGCGGCCACGCTGTCCGCGTGCACGCGGGCCGACAGCTCCACGTGGGGCGGGATGTACCGGGCATCGAAATCCTCACTGCCCAGGTCCGTGACGTCCTGGTCGGCAAGGACGATCTCGCCGGTTCCGTCGACGGCCGCTCGCCACGCCAATGCCGCCAGCCGCTCGTCGCGCTCCGAGAACTCCGGGATCGGCGGTGGGTGCACGCTGCCCTGATAACGGGCCGGGTAGCCCAAGCCGCTGTCGGGGCAGACGACGTCCAGCAGCGGCACCAGCGTGCCGACGCCGTAGCGGTCGACGAACACGCCGTGGTAGTCACGCCATGCCGGGTCGCCGGCGGGTCGGCGGGTCATGCGCAGCAGCGCGCTCGCGGCGCGTTCCATCTCCCGCGTGACCGCGCGGGGCACACTGATGTTGCAGTCCAACAGCAGATCGGCGGCCAGCGGCGTGCGGCCCGCCGGGGACAGTGCCCGCATGCGACGGATGAGATCCGCGCGGATGCGGTCTTGGCCGGCGATCGGCGTGTTCGGATCGTTGTGCCCGGCCAGCCCGGTCAGCACCGCGTCCAGTTCACGCAGCAGAGTGACGATTTCGGGGACGCTGTCGCCACCGGCCGCGTGCAACCGTGCCAGGACGTGGGCGAACGGGTCGGTGACGGTGAACGGTGCGCGCAGCTCCGTCAGCAGGTACCCCTGCTTCACCAACACAGCGAGTGTGTGGCGGACCTTCGGTCGGTCGGTGGCGAAGTGCTCGGCCAGTTTGTCGACCAGCTCGCCGAACCGGATGGGGATCGCCGCCGCGTTCCACACGGCCGCCACCGCGCCGGTGTAGTGGATCGTCACCCGGTTGGGCCCATGTGGGATCTCCAGCCGGTCACCGCGACGCCAGGCGAGGTCGTTGACCGTCACCTCCAGGCGTTCCAGCAGGTCGGCGGCCCCTTCGACACGGGTGATGATGTCGGCCAACCACTCGGTGTTCACCCGTGCCGTCGCGCGGTGTTCCCGCCCCCACCGCGCGACCGACGCACCCGTCGCGGCCACCGGTGCCACGCCCGCGAACAACCCGAACGGGGTCGGCCTGCCGATGCTGCGCAGCACGTACCGGGCGGTGGAGACCGTCGCACCTCGGACCCGCCTGTCGGTCACCGCACGTCCCGCGCGGATGGCCTCGACCTGGTCGGCCAGGGACGGGCTGGCCTGTCGCACCGCCTCGGCCAGGCCGGGTCGGGACCACATCCGGTTCAGCCATTCCCGGCAGGCTGGGACGTCGGCCAGGTCGGGCCACTGGTCGGGCGCGTCGGTCAGCGGTGCCGCCGCAGCCCGCACGAGCGCGACACCGACGTGCCGGTACAGCGGTTTCCTACCAGCGGAACGCATCCATTCCTCCCGGCTGTTACAGAGCGGAACGGGGCCGGAGGACACCCGGCCCCGCGAGCGGTCGGGGTCTCAGACGCCCCCGGTGACGCACGCCGACGCGCACGTCGGGTCACAGCCGTCGTCGGTGCCGTTGGTGCAGGCGTTCAGCGCCGGGTCCGCGGGCATGTCGGTGATGACGCGCAGATCGAGCGCGAAGGGATCGTCGTGGGTGGGCATTTCCGTCGTCGTCATGAGCAGTGGTTCCCTTCATCGTTCCGGGTGGGTTGGCATCGACCCGACGGGCGGTGCAGCCCAGAGGCGGTCTGTCGCCACGTGTGATCGCACTCCACGACACCAGCCGGCTTGGGTGTGCCTCTAGGCTGAGCGGTGACTCACGGTGGGTTCACGCCCACTCACAGTCGGAGAAAGCGGGGGTGTTGTCGTGACCGGCGGGGCGCGTTCGACGGGCGGAGACAGCGGTGAGACCAACGCCTTCGCGGCGGAACTCACCCGTTGGCGTGACGTGCGGAGCCTGTCCCGCACCGCACTGGCGAAGCTGATGGGCTACGACCGCTCATACGTGTCCAAAGTGGAGTCCGGCCACGAGCGCCCGTCACGGGAGTTCGCGCTGCACGCCGACGCCGCACTGAAGTCCGGCGGGGCGCTGCGCACCGCGTTCCGCGAGTTCGAAGCCGGTCGTACCGGCAAGCCCCGTCCGCCGCTGCCATTCCCTACCGACCAGTCCGCAGCGGGCAGCCTGGTGGTCGACCACGACGACGCCACCCTGCACTACGACGGGCGCACCTACCGGCTCACCCAACGTCGCCACCTGGTCAACGGCGGTACCGAGCCCATCACCCGCTACCTCATCCGCATCTCCGTCGACCGCTACCCCGGCGACCCCGAACGGTCCAACCGCCTCTACAGCGAGAACCCGCTCACCTGGGACGAGATCAACCTGCACGCCTGGCACGGCCAGGACCGGTCCGAACCGATGGGCTGGAGCGCCCACCACGACCGTGACGCCTTCAAGGAAATCTGGCTGCACTTCGCCGGCGACACCGGCCACTTTCCGCTCTACCCCGGCGAGTCGACCTGGATCGAATACGAGTACACCGTCCGCGACGAGCACTGGGGCAACTGGTTCCAACGCGCCATCCGGTTGCCCACCGCGAAGCTGTCGGTCTCGCTGAACTTCCCCGCCGACCTCACCCCGGTGGTGTGGGGCCTGCACACCTCCATGACCGCCGAGGCCATGCCCTTCCCCACCGCCATCGACCGCACCACCGACCACGACCGGGTGATCTTCGCCTGGTCTTGCCAGGACCCGCCCCTGCACGCCCGCTACCGGCTCGAATGGGACTTCCGCAGCCGAACGACCACCGACACCACCCCCGCGCGCCCCAGCAAAACCATGGCCGCACTCGGCGTGGTCCAGGACGGGGATCCGCTGCTGCGTCGCACCGCCCGCCCCTTCGACCTGCCTGCTGAGGCCGAGGACGCCCGCCGGGTCATCACCGAGTTGCACTCCGCAGCCGAACGCATCGCCCACGCCCACACCTTCGGCAAGGGCATGGGCATCGCCGCGCCCCAGATCGGCATCGACCGCGCCGCCGCCCTCGTCCGCCCACCCGGCACCGACCAGCCGATCACCCTGCTCAACCCCACGATCATCGAAAACGGCACCGAGACCGACGAGCAATACGAGGGCTGCCTGAGCTTCTTCGACGTCCGCTGCCTGATTCCCCGGCCAATGCAGATCCACGTCGAGCACACCGACATCACCGGCAAGAAGAAGATCACCGTCTTCGACCGCGGCATGGCCCGCCTCGTCGCCCACGAAGTCGACCATCTCCACGGCACCCTCTGCCACGATCACCTTCCCGAAGGTCGCTATCCCATCCCGATCGAGCAGTACCGAGGCACCGGCCAAACCTGGAACTACAGCGGACCCTCGTAATATCTACTCCGCACCTCGACCTACACCGAAGGCCACATACGACAGGAACCGTTAGCGCATTACGGCCAACGATAAAGCCGTAGGACAGACGAAAATGTTCGAAGAAGTGGCGGACAGCGACCACAGCCAGCTGTCCACCCGTCACGTCGCCCTCTTCCGCAAGTTCACTGGCCGCTCTGACTCAAGGCATCTCGCCGAACTCAAGCTTGCTACCAGTTGGCACCCATCCACGCACGCACTGCCAAAAGATTAGAATGCGACTGTAAGGCCAGCCGGTTATCCACACCTCGACCTAACTGCTTCATGAGCGTCCCGAACGCCCGCAACACGCCCGGACGCCATCGACCCTCAACACAGTATGCGAGCCGCGCCGCCCGCCATGTCCACGGCCGATCACCCGGCCCACTTATGCCGCCGTCACAATCACCATTGACCCTCGCGGTGAGCGGCACAGGTCGCAGTAGCGCCTTGATCGACGACCACCGTGACCTCAGGCACCATGCTACCTCCAATTGAAGGTCCTCACGAACAGCACCGCATTCGCACAAGCCAAGCCAGGTGACGCTTCATCGACGCCTCACTGGCACCCCTGAATGCACTTGATGGCGAGACCATCCGTAGTTGACCGAAAAACGTTATCGCCGCTTGAGTACCATCCGAGGAGCACAGTAATTATGGGCAAACCGACCAGGCGTTAATTACCGTGCACCGAATCCCTTCATCTGATTCCAGTCAAGTCCGGCATCGTTGACGTCATCTTCGGTGAGGAGGATGTAGTGCCACTTGCTGTTAACCTTACCGCTGTTGTTGACCGTGTTGGCCCAGGTCTTGGCAGCCTTTGCCTTAGCCCGGACATCTTCGGCGTGGGCTTCCTTGTTCATTTTGGTCTCGATCAGCCAGGACGTTCGCTGCCCGTCGACCTCCTCGATTGCAACGAGGTCAGGGTTGTACTCGCGCCCCTCCTGTGTCCACGTGATCGGCAGGTCATTGATGTGGAGACGTGCCCACACGATGACATCGGGGGCCTCGTCCAGCGCCTGCGCAGTCTTGTACTCAGGCGAAGTGTCGAACCAAGCGTACTCGTAGAGACACTTCTTCCAACCGTTGTAGGCAACAGACTTCGAGTGCGGCTCGGAGTGTCCCCCAAGGTGCTCCTTGGTGGTCTGACGTTCCTTCTGCAACTTCAGGAACTTCACCTCATCGGAGAACACAACGTCCTGGTTGGCTACTTTTTTAAGTTGGTCCGTAACGAGGCTGGTAAGCCTGCGCGCGGCACGCTCCCAGAATGCGGACAGATGCTTTTGCGCATCGGTTCCCATACCATCAATAAGAAGATCGGCGAGGCGTTGTGCTGCGCGCACCTCTCCTGCTTCCGGTCGGACACTGGGGGCGCGCATAATAGCTTTTACGAGGCCAGCGCGAGAAGTTTCGAGTGGGATGTCAAGGGCAAGAGATTCCACCCTCGCCTCGGCTTGTACGCCGCGGACGGTGCCGCCTTCGTCTGGCCGCAACAGCGTCCGGCGCAATTCGGTGTCAGCCTCGGTCGTGAGGGCATTACCGAGCGCGGTGAACGGAGCGTCGTCGTGGATCTGGTTGAGGGAGATCACCGCCTTGGAGGCGACCTTCTGCGTGTACGGAATCGTGATGTCGGCGCGGTCCAGAAGCGGGTAATGCTTCCGGACGCTGGACTCGGTCTCCTCTGCCGCGTCCTTGGCCCTCCCCAGCAGGTCCTGCAAGTCGACAATTCCACCAGCAGGCGAAAGCTCCGCAGGAATCGAGTCAGAGGTCATCGTACCGGTCTGCTGGGCGGCAGACGTCGTATTACCAGCGGTGACACCGCTTGGCCTCGCCCCTACGGGAATAATGTCGGCCGTTTCATCGACGATCTTTCGACGGGCAACCAGTTCGTCCTCTGCAGTGCGGCGGATTTCGGCAAGAACGGCATGGTCAATAAACTTCTCGTTGAGCGCTTGCCGCTTGGCCAGCAGGGCCTCATAGCGCTCGTGGGCGAGCACCTCGACAGTGTCGAGCATCTCGACTCCGGTGTACTCCCCGAACGGGAGCCGCATTCCTCGTCCTAGGGTCTGCTCGGTAAGCACCGATGACACGCTGGCACGCATGGAGGCAATGACGTAGACGTTCTTGACGTCCCAGCCTTCCTTCAACATGCCCACGCTGACGATGACGCGGATGGGTGACAGCGGGTCCTCCACATCCTCCAGCGCGGCCAGTGCCGCTTCCTTTTCGTCGCCCCTCAGGTTCGAGTGGACGACTAGCGTGCGGCCCATCCAGGCGCCGTTGTCGAACGCTTCACTGTCGAACAACTTCTGGTAACGATCCGCTTCGGTCGTGTCCTGAGCGATGACGAGCATGACCGGGTTGACACGCGGGATGCCTTCTTCGTCGCACCGTGCGTGGGCGAGACGCTCCTTATAGCGGAGCAGCGTGACCCCGTCGAGGAGTTTAGTGTGATCGTCGTTCCGGTCGTCCTTGCGCGCGACGAGAACGGGCGTCTTGACGAGTTGGTCCTTGATCGCGCGAGCCAGAGGGTAGCGGTAGACGACAAGATTTTCGTCCGCCTTCGCAGGTGTTGCCGTCAGGCCGACGACGAGCTTTGGCAGCAGATCCGTGATGGTCTTCGCGAACGACGGGCCGCGGTAGCAATGGTGCTCGTCGGCGAGGATGACCAGGTCATCAAGATTGCTGAGCCAGTCGAACAGGGATCCGCCGAGCCACTCCTGGTACTCGTGTGTGGCACGCCCTTCACCGGTCTTTGAGGTAAGGGCCTGGACTGTGAAGATGAACAGTTTTGTCCGGCTACCGTCCTCCATCACCTTGCGCGTTGCCGGGCTCTTGAAATTGTCAGCCGTGATCACGAACGGCTCAGACTCCATCGCGCCAGTCAGTGACTTGCGATGGCCTGGACTGAAATTCTTGATACTCTTGTCCCGGATCGTGCGGCCGGGGGCGAGGAGCAGGAAATTGCGGGCGGGGTTCCCCAGGCCGGCGAAGTACTCGATGAGTCCGGCCATGACATAGGTCTTACCGACCCCGGTGGCAGAATCAACGACGCACTCGAACGGAGCCTTATTCGCATCGACGTCAAAGTGCATCGAGGTCATGGCTGCGACGCTCTCGACCGCTGCACGGTTGGGCGCGCGCAACTCGAGTCGATGAGCGATTCCGGAGACGAGGTCGTCGTTGATGTGGATGCCGCTCATAAGTCGGCTCCCTCCGATTCCTGAGTACCGCGCTTGAACGGAGACGTCTTGGCCGCACGTCGTCGGTAGGTGTCGAGCACGGCCTCGGGGATCTTCGTCAGCCGTGATCCCTTCCGGGCCTTGCGAAGCGCCTCTTCGGCATCCGGGTCGATCTGAGTCGCCCAGACTTCGACGATCTGCTCCTCCGGGAGTTGGTCGAGGATCGCCGCCACAGTGGTCTGGCCGACGAGGCCGTCCAGGACTACGTAACGCACCTGACCGCGCTTGGCAGCGAAGATCCCATCAGGCTGGTAACGAACGCCGAGTTGGGCGCACATCGCTCGCGCAAGATCGCCTTGGGCAGCCCACTCAGCGAGTACGACGATGTCACCGATGCTCTCGAACATCGACGGACCGACTTCGAGGTGCGAAAAGCCTCCACCACCGTGCCATAGCGTCGTCGTCTGGCTCCTCGTCTTCGTGGCGCTCCGGAGCGCCTTTACCACGCTCTTGTCAACTTCGACACCCTTCAAAATCTTGGACAGAAGCCGGTTGAACTCCTGAGCCTCTTCGGGAGACACATCGTCCGGGAGGTCTGTGTCCGCGACGCGCTCCGTCGACGTCGTGACCCCACCCAAGTCATCGCCATTCACTACCCGCGCCAGTCGCGGCTTCGTGTAGGTGGACACAGTGGCTGGAAGCAGTTCAGCAGTCACCCAGCGGCGTCCCATCTTGTGAGCAACCGCTGCAGTTGTTCCAGAACCACCGTAACAGTCGAGCACGATGTCGCCGGGATTAGAGCCGATGTGGATGACCCGCTGGAGCAGTTCCTCTGGCTTCGGCGTGGCGAAGGCGTGGAGGTCTGGGAACAGGTCGCGCACCTGGTTCTTGCCTCGCAAAGATCCGCCAACGTCTGCCGCGAACCACAGTGTCTCCGGCACACGCCCTTCATCTGCCAGATGCTTCTTGCGCTGGATACGTTCCTTGTCAAGGTCCAGGAAAACCAGCTCTGGCCAGCGTCCCGCCTCGTGCCTGGCACGCGCCGCCCTCGCCGCGTCTTCTAGCGGCTCAGCGAGCATGATCGCCGGGACACCCGACATCACCAGATCCGAGGTAGTCCCGCAGACCGTGGCGCGACGAGCGGCGTCACCGATGTCGCGCAGTTCGTACTTGGCGTACTCGTTCATCTGGTCCAAGAACCACGACTGCGACATCCCCCAGCATCGTCCGGGAGTCGGGTACATCAGCCCACCCGTAACCGGATGTTGGATCGCGTAGACCATGCCTTGGTGCGTCTTCGCGCTTGGGGCAGTCGGGTCGCCGTCGCGCCACGGCACCGGGTCACCGTCTCGAGATCGATAACGGGATGTATTCGAGGAGGCGAGCCGCTTCAGCCGGTTGGGTGCCCAGCGATCGGTCCTGCGATATACCAGGATGCTGTCATGCGAGGCAGAGAAACCAGCGGAGTCGTTTCGCGGCGATGTAACTCGCTGCCACACGACCTCTGCGAGGAAATTCTCGGCACCAAGTTCCTCATCGAGCACTGAACGGCAACGGTGCACCTCCGCGTCGTCGAGGTGCACCCATACCGATCCATCGTCAGACAGGAGCGGTTTGATTTGCCTCAAGCGGTCACGAAGCATCGTGAGCCAGATCGAGTGCTCAATGTTGTCGTCGTAGTTGGTGAACGTCTGCCCCGTGTTGAATGGAGGGTCGATATACACCAACTTCACTTTGCCGAGGTAGCGCTCGGCATACTCAGGCACCTTCGTGAGGACGTCCAAAACATGCATGGCGTCGCCCGTGATGAGGAGGTTTTCGGTTGTGGGCTTGGGTAGCCCGCCCGGGCGACCGTTGGAGGCCAGCGCGTCGACACGCTCGACCTCATGCAGAAGACGAACCTCAGAGACGCGGTAGTCGGCTCGATCGACGAACGTGTAGTCGTACTTGCCGTCCCCCGTGGACAGGAGCGCTTTGTCCTTGTTCGTCCAGGTGAGTTCAAGCCCTCCGCTGTACCCCGCCGCCATGCAACATCCCGTCTGCTACGTCCTCTGCCTGCTGACACCAAACTTGTCCGGACAGCCGAGCGCCCGTCTGAAAGACAGCCCGATTGACCCGGGATCACCCGGAGTAATCTTGCACTGTCACCCGCCCTGGTGGCCATCAGCACCGACGAACGGTCGAACCGCTGCTCGGCGAGGGACTTGTGGATCCTGCGGATCGTCGCGACCTGAGCCTTGCTCGTGGGCCGCTCGTCCAGCACCAGCAGCGCCCGCAATGTCGCGCGCCTCGGCCGGATCACGCTCAGCCGCCAGCAGAATTGGCGCCGAGGTTTCCGGCTTCGGGACGTTGGACAGGCGTCGAGTCTGCGACAGGGGCGTAACCGTCCGTGAAGTGCGATTCCCGAACGACTGGCCTCGAACACGAGACAATCGACCGTCCACCACCATCACCTTCAGCCTCACCTCGGGCGACACCCCGTCGACGTACATCGCCGACTGCAACTCCACCCCGGATAGCGCCACACCGGCCGGCTTCACCTCGATGACTCCGGCGACCCGCTGGTCCACATCGAGCGAGTCGTCCGCCCGACCATGCCCCTTGGCGATGATCATCTCACGCATCGAGACGCCCCAACCAGCGAACAAGTTGATGTTCTTCCGGCCCTGAACCAACCACCCGGCCTCGGTCAACTGCTGGTCAACCAGCACGCGCGCCCGCTGTTCCGCTGCCAACCGAGCGTCGTCCGTCACCTCGCAGTCGCCCCCCTCCACCGGTGTTGACCGCCAGAAACATCTTCTACCAGCATGCGTTCGCCAGCACCAAACAGTCCAGCGGCCGAGTCGAGAGAAGACCGCCTCGGCCAACGTTGAGGAAGATCGCCCGTCGTCCACTGTGCGTTACTCGACCAGGCCACTGGCCAGCTGGTGTCCGGTGATCTCCGAGACCACACCGAATACCCGCCCCTACGGGCGACGGGTTCCTGGAGCAGACCCGTGACCCCATTTCGCAGGATTCCGGCCTCTGCTCCAGTTTTGCTCCAGTTAGCCGTACCACAGTCCACAGTGGACTGCAAAGCAAGATCGCCCGTCGGACCTGTTTTCACAGGTCCGACGAGCGATTCGTATGCCGTATTCGATTGTGGAGCTGAGGGGACTCGAACCCCTGACCCTCACACTGCCAGTGTGATGCGCTACCAGCTGCGCCACAGCCCCGTACTCCCCACGTTCCCGGCCGGTTCCCCCGCCGTTCGCGTGTGGCAATACCGTACAACACCGACCCCGTCCCGACGAAATCGGGGGTACCCCTCCGGCATCCGGCCTGCTAGACCGGGGTGCATGGGTCCCGTACCGCTCGTCGAACCAGAGGCCGAGGGGATGTCCCCCGCCGCGAGGCGCGCCCTCCAAGAGCGCCGGTTGCGCCGGATGCTCACCCGGCTGCTCGACGCCGACGGCGTGCAGGCGGCCCGGCTGCTCGATGCCGGGGTGGGGCACGCCGAGGAGATCGGGCTGGACGACCTGCCGGCGCTGCCGTTCGTGACCAAACAGGACCTGTGGGACCACTACCCGTTCGGGTTCCGGGTCGATGACCGCATCGTGTGCGTCCACGGGTCGTCCGGGACGGGTGGGCGGCCGACGCTCGTTCCTTATACGGCGCACGACGTCGGGGTGTGGGCCGGGGTGATGGCGCGGGCGCTCGGTGGGGCCGGGGTCACGCGGAGCAGCGTGATCCACAACGCCTACGGGTACGGGCTGTTCACCGGCGGTCTGGGGGTGCACCACGGCGGGATGCGGTTGGGGGCCACCGTGGTTCCCCTGTCGGGCGGCATGACGGAGCGGCAGGTTCGGCTCATCGCCGACCTGGGGCCCGATGTGCTGTGCTGCACGCCGTCCTACGCGATCCACCTCGGGGAGGCCCTGCGGGACTCCGGGACGACGTCGCCGTTCCGGGTGGGGGTCTTCGGGGCCGAGCCGTGGACCGGGGGGATGCGCCGGCAGATCGAGGAGCTGCTCGGCATCAGGGCGCTGGACGTCTACGGGTTGTCCGAGGTCATCGGGCCCGGGGTGGCGTGCGAGTCGCTGGACTCCGACGGGATGCTGAACGTCGCCGAGGACCACTTCTTCGTGGAGGCGGTCGACGGGGACGGGCGGCCGGTGCCGGACGGCACGCCGGGTGAGCTGGTGTTCACCACGTTGACCAAGACGGGGATGCCGCTGCTGCGCTACCGCACCGGCGACGTCGCCGCCCTCGCCCCGCCCGTGCCCGGCGGTCCGCGCACCCTCAGGCGCATGAGCAAGCTGCTGGGCCGGCGGGACGACATGCTGGTGGTGCGCGGCGTCAACGTGTTCCCCACCGAGGTCGAGGCGGTGGTCCTCGGGGACGCCCGGGTCGGGCCGCACTACCTGGTGGTCGAGGACCGCCGGGACGCCGGGCGGCCCGAGCTGCACGTGGTGGTCGAGAGCGCGCACGACGTGGCCGCCGACCTCACCGCCGCGCTCCGGGAACGCCTGGGGATCACGTGCCGCGTCGCCGTCGTCCCCGCGGGCGCGGTGCCGCGCGCGGAGACCGGCAAGGCCCGGCGGCTGGTCCGGTGGGACGGGGGACCGCCGCCGGTCGCCGGGCTCACTTCACCAGGTCGGTGAGCCAGTTCTCGTTGCCGAAGTCGATGACCTGGCCGTCCTTCATCACCGTCGGCGTGCCCTTGAACTGCCCGCCCGCGCGCAGCTCGTCGAGCCCGGCCTGGGCCTCGGCCTCGTGGGCGCCGCTCTCCACGCACTGCTTGAACCCGTCACCGGTGATGCCGAGGTCCGTGCCGAGCTTCACCAGTTCCTCCTTGGTGTAGCCGGGCCCGCCCTCCTCGGGCTGCTGGGCGAACAGCGTCTCGTGGTACTCCCAGAACTCGCCCTGGTCGGCCGCGCACAGCGCCGCGTTCGACGAGTCGCGCGAGTAGCCCTCGGGGTCGGAGTAGCGGATCAGGAACGGCAGCGCGTGGTAGCGGACGCGGAGGTTGCCCGCCTCGATCTCGCTCTTCATCCGCTCGCCGTAGATCTCCTTGAAGTTGCGGCACGCCGGGCAGAGGAAGTCCTCGTACAGGTCGATCGTGGCCTTGGCGCCGGGCTCGCCGACGACCACCACGGCGCCCTCGCGCGCGACCGGGGCGGAGATGTCCGCGATGCCGGCGGGCGGGGTCAGGGCCTGGTCGTCCTTGCTCCGGGCGGTCCAGACGACGCCGCCGATGACGACCAGCGCCAGCACGACCACGACGACCACGCCGAGGACGACCTTGTTGCGGTCGCCGCCGGAGCGCGCCGCCGTCACGGCCCGCGTCGCCTGCTGCGCCTGCTGCTTCTTCTTCCGAGCGTTGCGCTCCGCGCCACCCACCTGAATTCGCCCGTCCTTCCCCCGGTCGGCTGCGTCCGCAGGTTACCGAGGGATGCTGAGCGGAACCTGAGCGATCACGCCTCCGGCTGACGCGGGCGCCCGGCGAGGCGCTCGCCGGTGGGCACCTCGGGCCCCTCGTCGAGGCACCCGGACTCGCCGGCCACCGTCGCCGCGACGTGCGTCTGCGCCTTCTTCGGCAGGGTCTCGGGCGCGACGAACCAGAACCCCAGCGACAGGGCGAGCATCGCACCCGTCAGGGTGAACGCGGCCTGGTAGGAGAAGGCGTCGACGAGCACGCCGGCGAGCAGCGGGCCGACGATCGCGCCGAGGTCGGCGGCCATCTGGAACCCGGCCAGCACCGGTCCGCCCTTGGCCTTCTCGCCGATGACGTCGGCCACCACGGCGTTCTGCGGCGGGTTGAGCAGCCCGGCGCCCGCGCCCGCGACCAGCGAGGCGACCATGAACATCGGCACGGTGGAGCTCAGGCCCAGCGCGGTGGTGCCGAGCGCGGACACCACGAGCCCGGCGATGGCCACCGGTTTGCGCCCGACGCCGTCGGCCAGCCGGCCGGACACCATGAGCGTGGCGGCGTTGCCCGCGGCGAACACCGACAGGGAGATGCCGGCCACGGCGGGCGTGCTGCGCAGCGCCTCCACCACGAACAGCGGCACCAGCGACATCCGCACGCCGAACACCGCCCAGCCGTTGGTGAAGCCGGAGGCCAGCGTGGCCCGGTAGGCGGGCAGCCGCACGGCCGCGCGCACGGTCAGCGTCTCCTGCTTGACCGAGTTGTCCAGCGCGGCGAGCGTGGAGCGGCGCAGGAACCACCACACCACGAAGGCCGCGACCACCAGCGCGAACGAGTAGGCGACGAACGGGGCCTCGATCGAGATCTCGACCAGGGCCGCGCCGAGGATGGGTCCGCCGATGTTGCCGAGCAGGAAGCCGGTGGCCCACAGCCCGGACGCCCGGCCGCGCATGGGCGGCGGCGTGATCCGGATCAGCAGGCCGACCGCGGCGACGGTGAACATGGTGGAGCCGATGCCCGCGAGGGAGCGGAACGCCAGCAGCTGCCAGTACGAGCCGACGAAGCCGCAGGCGCCGGTGCCGAAGGCCACGATGAGGATGCCGGTGATGTAGACGCGGGGCTCGCCGAAGCGGTCGACCAACCGGCCGCTCAGCGGCGCGAAGACGAGCCTGACCAGGGCGAACGCGCTGATGACGGCGGACACGGCGAACGTGCCGACGTCGAAGCTCTTGGCGAAGGCGGGCAGGACCGGGGCCACGATGCCGAACCCGAGGGCGATGATGAAGCTCGCCGCCACGAGCACCCACACCTCGCTCGGCAGCCGGAGCTCCACCTCGTTGCCGTTGCCCCGCACAGCGCCCCCTCCGGTTGCCTCGGCCCGCCCGAGGACATCATCCTTTAGCCCTGCTAAGGATATGCGCTGCATCAACTAAATACTCAATCGAGGAGTTCGTCCACCCTGCGTGCATAGGCGGTCA
This sequence comes from Saccharothrix sp. BKS2, assembly GCF_047689505.1. Lineage (NCBI taxonomy): Bacteria > Bacillati > Actinomycetota > Actinomycetes > Pseudonocardiales > Pseudonocardiaceae > Saccharothrix > Saccharothrix sp. BKS2. Next base: position 68,151 of record NZ_JAUQOL010000021.1, read on the forward strand.
CCGGGTAGCCGACCTCGAACCCGCACGCCTCCGCGAACCGCTCCCCCGCGCCGCCCTCGGCCACGTGGGCGGCCACCAGCAGCGCGCCCGCGTCCCGCAGCGCCGCCACCGCGGTCGCGACCAGCGCGCCGCCGAGCCCGCGCCGCCGCCGGGCCGGCCGCACCACCACGTGCTCGACCAGGCCGACGCCGCGCTCGCCGAACCCGGAGGCGAACCCGCCGAGCCGGTCGCCGTCGTCGACCACCGCGAACGCGCACCGCGGGTCGTCCAGCCGCTGCCCGAGGTGGCGCAGCAGCCGCGGCCCGTCCACGCCCAGGTCGTCGGCCAGCAGCTCGGCGATGCCGGGCAGGTCCGCGTCCCGCGCGGGCCGCACCGAGGGCGACCGGACCGCCGGACCCCGGTGCACCACGGCCAGCGCCTCCTCCACCGCGTGCCACCCGGTGTCGTCGGCGATGCCCTCGATCTCGGCGACCGTGGTCGGGGACGCGTAGAGCACCGCCTCGGCCCGGCCCACGTCGGCGAAGGTCTGCTCCAACCGCATCAGCGTGCCCGCGACCTCGGCCGACGAGCCGTAGACCGCGCACGCGTGGTTGCCGCCGGGCAGCGGGTCGTCCCGGTTCACCACGACCTGGGCCGCGCCCACGCGGCCGACCCCGCCGTACCGGACCGCGCCGGAGGCGAGCCGGGCCGCCTCCACCAGCCCGGCCAGCTCGCGGGCCCGGTACGGGTCCAGCAGCTCCGGGTCGTCGGGGTCGCGCAGCGGGTCAACCACGCATCCCCCGCCCCTTCCACCGGGCGGTGCCGCGCAGCGCGTGCCACGCGGCCTCCAGCGACAGCGCGCCGAACACCACCGGGGCCACCGGCCCGAGCACCGCCGCGGCCCGCGGTTGCCGGGTGCGGCGCAGGAAGACCCACAGCGCCGCCGACTGCGCCAGGCACGCCACCAGTCCCGGTCGGGACCCGCGCAGCGCCGCGACCAGCGGCACCGCCCCGTACGCGATGTGCGCGACGCCGGCGGTGACCAGCCCGAGGAACGCGCCGGCCGGGCCCTTCGAGTACAGGTCGGTGCCCGCGACCATGCTCTTGCGCATCGACGCCCACGCGTCGCCGAACGCGTCCAGGCCCGAGGTGGTCAGCGAGTCCGACCCGTCCGCGTACCGGGTGCGGCCGCCGGTGTCGCGGACCAGGGTGGCGAAGCCCACGTCGTCCGCGCGGGACCCGGCGATCGCGGCCCAGCCGCCCGCCCGCTCGCAGGTCTCGCGCCGCACCAGGATGCAGTGACCGACGGCCAGGGCCATGCCGCGCCGCCCGTCGACCGTGGTCGTCTCGAACAGCAGCTGGTTGGTGGGCGGCAGCAGCAGCCACCAGCCGGGGCCGGGCCGGGTGCCGCGGCCGGAGGTGGACACCAGGTCGACGTCCCAGCGGCGGGCGCCCGCGAGCAGCCGGCCGACCAGGTCGGGGGCCGCCTCGGTGTCGGCGTCCACGTACAGCAGCCAGTCCGAGTCCACGCCGGCGCTGCCCACATGCAGCGCGTGCACCTTGCCCGCCCAGCCGGACGGCGGGCCGGAGCCGGTGACCAGCCGCACCCGCGGGTCCTCGGCCGCGTGCCGCCGCACGACCTCGGCGGTGCGGTCGGTCGAGGCGTCGTCGACCACCACGATCCGCAGGTCCGGGTGGTCCTGCGCGCGCAGCCCGGTGAGGCAGCGGTCGATGGTCCGCTCCTCGTCCCGGGCGGGCACGACGACCGTCACCGAACCGTCGTGGACCCCCTGCCCCGGCAGGCGCTCGACCTCCCGCCACACCTTCACCGTGATCGCCGTGCGCGCCACGACCAGCGCGGCGCCGAGGACGCCCCATTTCCCCATGGGTCCACAATGGCACAGCCGCCGGGGCGATACTCGTCGCCGTGGAACTGCCCGACCTGCCCATCCGCCCGCTGCTCGGCGACATCGCCGGCGCGCTGGCCGCGCACGGCTCGCTGGTGCTGGTCGCGCCGCCCGGCACGGGCAAGACGACGCTGGTGCCGCTCGCGCTGGAGGGCCGCGTCGTGGTCGCCGAACCCCGCCGGCTGGCCGCCCGCGCCGCCGCCGCGCGGATGGCGAGCCTGCTGGGCGAGCCGGTCGGGCGGACCGTGGGCTACTCGGTGCGCGGCGACCGCCGGACCTCCCGGGACACCCGCGTCGAGGTGGTGACCTCGGGCCTGCTGGTGCGGCGGCTCCAGCACGACCCGGAGCTGGCGGGCGTGGGCACCGTGCTGCTGGACGAGTGCCACGAGCGGCACCTGGACGCGGACCTGCTGCTGGCGCTGCTGCTCGACGCGCGGGCCGGGCTGCGACCGGACCTGAGGCTGCTGGCCACCTCCGCCACGGTCGCCGCCGACCGGCTCGCGCAGCTGCTGGGCGACGCGCCCGTGCTGCGGGTGGAGGCGCGCGCGTTCCCGGTGGAGGTGAGCCACGAGCCGCCCGCGCGCGGTGAGCGGGTCGAGGCGGCCGTGGCCCGCGCGACCCGCCGGGCCCTGTCCGAAGTGGACGGTGACGTGCTGGCGTTCCTGCCCGGCGTGGCGGAGATCCGGCGGTGCTCGGCGCTGCTGGGCGACGACGTGGACGTGCTCCCGCTGCACGGCAGGCTGGCCGCGTCCGCCCAGGACGCGGCGCTGCGCCCCGGCGGTCGCCGCCGCGTGGTGCTGGCCACCGCGATCGCCGAGTCGAGCCTGACCGTGCCGGGGGTGCGCGCGGTGGTGGACTCGGGGCTGGCGCGGGTGCCGCGGGTGGACCACCGGCGCGGGCTGGCGGGTCTGGCCACGGTGCGGGTCAGCGCGGCGGTGGCCGACCAGCGCGCGGGCCGGGCGGGGCGCGAGGCGCCGGGCCGGGTCTACCGCTGCTGGCCCGCGCACGAGCACGGCACCCTGCCGCGCTACCCGGAGCCCGAGATCCGCACCGCCGACCTGACCCGGTTGGCGCTGGAGCTGGCGTGCTGGGGCGTGCCGGACGGCGAGGGCCTGGGCTGGTGGGACGCGCCGCCGCCGGGCGCGCTGGACGCGGGCCGGTCGGTGCTGCGGGCGCTGGGCGCGCTGGCCGGCCGGGGCGCGACGGACCGGGGCAGGCGGATGGCCGACCTGGGCCTGCACCCGCGGCTGGCGCGGGCGCTGCTCGACGGCGCGGACGCCGTGGGCGCGCGCACGGCGGCGCGGGTGGTGGCCCTGCTGGACGACGACCGCGCGTCGGCCGGGATCGAGCTGGACGTGCGCGACGCCGACCCGCGCGAGGCGCGCAGGCTGGCCGCGCTGGTGCGGGAGGAGGACGGCGACCCGGGACGCGCCGACGGCGGCGACCCGGCGCTGGTGGTGGCCCTGGCGCACCCCGAGCGGTTGGCGCGGCGGCGCGCCCCCGGCTCCCCGGTCTACCTGATGGCGGGCGGCACCGCCGTGGAGCTGCCGCCGGGCAGCCGCCTGGCCGACGCCGAGTGGCTGGCCGTGGCGGTCGCCGACCGGGAGCCCGGCCGCGCGCACGGGCGGGTCCGGCTCGCCGCCCGCGCCGACGAGGAGCTGGCCCTGGCCGCCGCGCCCGCGCTGGTCGTCGAGGAGGACGACGTGCGGTGGGACGGCGACGTGGTGGCCAACCGGGTGCGCAGGCTGGGCGCGATCCCGCTGTCGAGCAGGCCGTTGCGCGACCCGGACGCGGTGCGGCGGGCGTTGCGCGAGGGCCTGCGCGCCGAGGGCGTCGGCCTGCTGCGCTGGGACGCGGACGGCGTGCGCACGCGCGAGCGGATGGAGTTCCTGCACCGGGTGCTGGGCGACCCGTGGCCGGGGGTGGACGACGAGGCGCTGCTGGAGGTCGTGGACCTCGGCGACGCGCGCCGGAAGGCGGACCTCCAGCGGATCAGCGGCGAGCAGGTGGTGCGGCGGCTGCTGCCGTGGCCCGCGGCGGCGCGCTTCGACGAGCTGGCGCCCGACCGGCTGGAGGTGCCGTCCGGCTCGCGGGTCCGGGTCGACTACTCGGGACCCGAGCCGGTGCTGCCGGTGAAGGTGCAGGAGGTGTTCGGCTGGACCGACACGCCGCGCCTGGCCGGCGGCCGGGTGCCGGTGGTGCTGCACCTGCTGTCCCCCGCCGGGCGGCCGGCCGCGGTGACCGGCGACCTGGCGTCGTTCTGGCGGACCGGGTACCCGCGGGTCCGGGCCGAGCTGCGCGGCCGGTACCCGAAGCACCGGTGGCCGGAGGACCCGATGACCGCCGCGCCCGCCCGCCGCTGACCACCCGTCGCCAACTACCCCTTGACGCCGGCCGTCAAGTACTTGACGATAGCCGTCAAGGAGGTGGGCCGTGCTCGCGGAGCAGATCGCCACGATCATTCGAATCCGGCTGCTCGACCCGCTGGAGATCCTCTTCGACGACGTCGGCGACCTGCCCGACCGCGTCGGGGCGCTGGCCGAGCGGACGGCCGAGACCCTGCTGGGCGACGACGAGGCGGCCGCCCGGCACGCCATCGCGCGGCTCGTCGGCGCGCTCTACCCCGGTGACGCGCCGTTCGCCCCGCCCGCCGACTGGTGGCGGACCCCGCTCGGGCAGGTCGTCGCCCGGCGGATGGGTCACCCGGCGGTGCGGGCGGTCTCCTACTCGGTGGCCGGCGCGATGCTCGGCGTCACCAAGCAGGGCGTCCACGACCTGGTGCGGCGCGGCAAGTTGGCCCGGGACCCGGAGGGCGGCGGCGTGACCGTCGACTCGGTGAGGGCGAGGTTGAACGGATGAGGCCCAACGGATGAGGGTGGCCCGATGAGGGTGTTGGCACTGCACGGCGCGGGCGGATCGCCCGCGGACTGGGCGCCGGTCGTCGAGGCGATGGCGGGCGGGCACGAGGTCGTGCCCCTGGAGCTGCGCGGCCCGTGGGACTGGGAGTCGGTGCTCGACCGGATCGAACCGCACGCCGGCGACAACCCGGCCGTGGTCGGCATGTCGATGGGCGGCATGGTCGCCGCGCTGTGGGGGCGGCGGCACCCCGGGTGCCCGGCGGTGGTCGACATCGACGGGCACGGCGTGCCGACGCAGGCCCGGCGGTACCTCGACCCGGCGCCGCTGGCGGAGATCGACGCGCTGCGCGAGGCGTTCCGCGCCCACGGGGAGCCGGAACTCCAGGAGGCGCTGGAGGAGCTGGACTGCTTCGAGGTGTTGCGCGAGGTCCGCTGCCCCGTGCTGCTGGCCGTGGCGACGCGGCCGATGGCCGGTCAGGCGCTGTTCGAGCCCTACCGGCGGGGGCTGGAGCGCGATCTCGCCACGCTGCCGGACAACGTCGAGGTGGTGCGCCTGGACGCCACGCACGCGGTCGCGTTCGAGCATCCGCGGCTGGTGGCCGACCTGATCGAGAGGTACCTCGACGATCGCCGGGCCGGCCTCCCCCTGCCGTGAGGAACCTCCGCCGTCGCGGCGCACCGGCCCCCATCACCGGCCGCGGGTGACCGACGGCGGCCGTGGTCGGCGGCACGAGCCCCGACCACGGCCCCCGGGGTCAGAGCACCGAGCGCACCACACCGCCCTCGGCCCGCACCGCCGCGCCGTTGGTGATGGCGGCCAGCGGGCTGGCCAGGTAGAGCACCAGGTTGGCGACCTCGTCGGGCGTGGCGAACCGCTGGATCAGCGAGGTCGGCCGGTTCTCCTGGAAGAACCGGGCTTCGAGCTGGTCGCGGCCCAGCCCGGTCTGCGCGGAGGCGCCGTCCAGCATCCCCGCGACCCCCTCGGTGAGGGTGGGGCCGGGGAGCACCGTGTTGACCGTGACCGCGGTGCCCTTGGTCAGCTCCGCCAGCCCGCGCGCCAGCGCCAGCGTCGCGGTCTTGGTCACCGAGTAGTGCAGCATCTGCACGGCCATGTCCACGGCGGCGTCGCTGCTGATGAAGACGATCCGGCCCCGGTTGCGGGAGATCATCCGGTCCAGGTGGTGCCGCGACAGCCGCACCCCGCTCAGGACGTTGGTCTGGAAGTACCGCAGCCACTCCTCGTCGGAGATCTCCGGGAACGGCCGCAGCTCGAACGAGGACACGTTGTTGACCAGCACGTCGACGTCGGGCGCGGCCGCGATGACGGCGTCGGAGCCCTCGGCCGTGCCGACGTCCGCGACGACCTCGACCACGTCGGCCCCCGGCACGGCGGCGGCCAGCCGCTTGCCTGCCTGGGCGAGCCGCTCGCCGTCACGGCCGTTGAGGACGACCTTGGCGCCCTCCCTGGCGAAGCCCTCGGCGATCGCGTACCCGATGCCCGCCGAGGATCCCGTGACCAACGCGGTCCTGCCCCGCAACTGAAGGTCCACTGCACCTCTCCCGGTGAATCCGCTGGAACCCCGGACCCTAGGGCGGTCGCGACCGGAGCCGGGGCGGGTGCGGGAAAAGACCCGGCAGGCGGGTTCGGGGCCGCGCAACGCCCGTCCTCACCCGGCCTGCTCCGGCCTCGTCCGGAGCCTCCGCGCCACGCGGAGCGCGTTGCGCAGCGTGTTCTGCTGGGCGGGGTGCACGGCGGCGAACACCGCCACCGCCTTGCGCCGGCCCAGCCACGTCGACTCGGGGGCGAGCAGGTTCGCCAGCACCAGCAGGCGGTCGGCGGACGCCGGTTTCAGCCACGCCTCGTCGGCCAGGGTCTCCAGGCAGGCCAGTGCCGGGTCGCGGGTCTCCGGGTCCATCAACGCCCGGCCCGCCAGCACCGCCAACCGGTCCGCGTGGGTCACGACCAGCTCCTCCGCCAGGTCGTGGGGGTAGTAGCCGGTGGCCCACATCGCGACCGCCAGGCCCACCTTGGCGACGCGGCGGTTCGTCGTCCACGCGGTCACCACGTCCAGCACCCGCGTGCGGTGCTCCTCGACCCTGAGCAGTTGGAGGACCGCCGCCACCACCGCGTTGCGCGGGGTCCACTTGTCGGACCGGGCGATGATCTCCAGGCGGCGCAGGCAGTCGTCCAACGGCCGGGTCGACGCCTGCCCGAGGCTGAACCACACCACCGTCGCCTGCTGGTAGGCGGTGCCCCGCGACCACGACTCGACGGTGTTCTCGGCGAGTTCGCCGTACCGCTCCTCCAGGCGCGCCACGACCGCCGCCGCGAGCTGCTGGTGGTCGGCGGCCTGCTTGCGGGCCAGGTCTTCGACCAGCCTCAGCGGGTCGTGGGCGGGGATCTCGGTGACGATCGTGACCACTGCCCGCAGCACCGGCTCGTGGAAGCGCCGGATCATCGCGCGGGCGCGCATCCACCCCCACAGCACCTCCTGCGCCAAGGGGTACTCGCGCCACAGCCTGCGCAGCACCGCGCCGGCCCACCCCTGGCGGGTGAAGTGGACCGTCTCCTCCCGCAGCCGCGGGTGCACCGGGTGGGCGCGGACCGTGGTGGCCGCGCCCACCGCGTCCAGCAACTGCCCCTTCGAGGTCGCGAAGCAGGGGTTGCGCCGGAACTCGTCCTCCCCGACCTGCGCCCGGCGCAGGGCGTCGTCCAGCAGCAGCGCCTGGGCCATCACCTCGTCGTAGGGCTGGTTCTCCAGCAGCGCGACCGCGAACGACAGCGCGAGCTGGAGGTCCGACTGCTTCGCCAGGTGGCGCTCCACGGCGTGCTCGACGTCCTCGCGCAGTTCGCGCAGCGCCTCCTCGCACCCGAGCTGCCCCCGGGCGACCCGGACCGCGAGCCTCGCCGCGCGGACCGCCTTCTCCGGGGCGGCGTCGCCCTCCAGCGCGAACTCGCCTTCGAGCGTGGTCACCGCGCGGTCGAGGTCCTCCCGGCACAGCCGGTCGAGCTCGGCCCTCGCCACGCCCGCGGCCGGCGGCGCGGTCAACCGCACGACGTGCTCCCGCGCGGCCCCCGGCACCTGGTCGGGTGTGTCGAGGACGATCACCAGGTGGCAGGCCGCGGCCCGCACCAGCCGGGACACCCGCTCGAACTCGGCGCGGTCGAACCGGTCCCCCGCAGCTCCGCGCACGTCCCAGACGTACCCGGTGCCGGTCTCCAGGCCGGCGAAAGTGCCCAGCGCGCGCACCGGGTTGGCCTCCACGACCTCGTCCGCGCCGATGTCGACCAGGAGCCGGCGCGCCGTGTAGGACCGACCGGTGCCCGGACCCGTCAGCACGACGACACCGTGCTCGCGGAGGACGCGCCGCGCCGAGGCGTAGCGGTCGGTCGGTTCGAAGTGGCGCCGGACGTCGTCGAGCTCCGCCTCCGTCGCCCGCAGCACGACCAGCTCCTGCTCCGCGGTGACGCCGAAGTGGACGCCCCCGGTGACGACGCCGGCCTGCACCCCCTGGAAGGCGCCGCCCGAGGCGTGGTTGTGGGTGGGGATCAGCCGCAGGTCGTCAGGGACCTCGTCCTCGTCGCTCACCGGCCCCATCCTGGCCGGCCCCGGCCCCGCCTTCTCCCGCGAACTGCGGACAGGAGGGCGGAACGCCGGCGGAAAAGCAGAGCGGCCCCTCCCCGGTGGGGAGGGGCCGCGGTGGTGGAGGTGCCGGGAATCGAACCCGGGTCCTCTGCCGGCTCATCAAGGCTTCTCCGTGCGCAGTCCGCTATGCCTCTACTCGACCCCGACGATCACGCGGACAAGTCGTCGTGACGGGCCCAGCCACTGTGGGTGTCCCAACCGTCCCCCGTGGCCGGGGACGGCGGTGAGCCTCCTGGCTGATGCCGGCGACCGGAGCGGAGGCACCTCCGGGCCGACAGCGTCGCTCCTAGCCTCAGGCGGCGAGGGCGAACGCGCGCTTGTCGTTAGACTCGGCGCTTATTGGTTTGCGATGACGCTTGCGGTGGTCTCTCGCCTGCACCGGCACGCTTCCCTTGAATCAACGTACAAAGTCGAAACCGTTCACCCCCTGGTCGTGGATCCTGCTCCACACATCATAACGCCCCGCCACCCCCCGTTCATCCCGAATAACGCCCACGAGGGGGTAGGGCTGTCCCCACCTGCTGTTCTCCGGCGCACCTGATGGCCCGACGTCACCCGGACCGGCGATGCTGGTCGGGTACATCGGCGGTGTGAGGTGGGGATCATGACGACGCGGACCGGCCCTGACGTGTTCCGGGCCAGCGGGTACCTCCTGCTCAACCTGGTGACCGGCCTCTTCTGGTTCTGCCTGCTGGTCCCGCTGGCCGCGGTGAGCATCGGCACGGCGTTCGTCTGGGTCGGCCTGCCGCTGGGCGTGCTGACCCTGCTCCTGGCGCGCGGGGCGGCCGCCGGCGAGCGGGCGCTGGTCCGCGCGGCGCTGGGCGTCGACATCCCCGACCCGCACCGCCGGCTGCCCGCCACCGGCCTCACCGACCGCGCCAAGACCGTCGTCAAGGACCCGGCGACCTGGCGCGACCTCGGCTACTGGCTGCTCATGCTGCCGCTGGGCGTGATCGAGTTCTCGCTCGTGCTGGCCCTGTGGGCGACGGTCGCGGCCACCGCGCTCCTGCCCTTCTACCAGCACTGGCTGAGCGCCACGTGGGAGGTGCTGCTGCCCTGGGGCGACGTCTGGGCGATCGACACCTTCGCCAAGGCCATCCCGGTGAGCGTGCTCGGCGTGCTGCTCGCCCTGGTCACCGCCCGGCTGGTCAAGGGCCTGGCCAGGGGGCACGCGGCGCTGGCGAAGGCGCTGCTCGGCCCCTCGCGCACGAGCCTGCTGTCCGCCGAGACCGAGCGGCTGTCGGCCAGCCGCGCGCGGGGCGTGGAGGCGGCCGAGGCCGAGCGCCGGCGCATCGAGCGCGACCTGCACGACGGCGCGCAGCAGCGCCTGGTGGCGGTGGCCATGGGCCTGGGCCGGGCGCGCGGCAAGCTCGACACCGACCCCGAGTCGGCCCGCGCGCTGATCGCCGAGGCGCACGCCGACGCCAAGCTGGCCATCTCGGAGCTGCGCGACCTGGCCCGCGGCATCTACCCGTCGGTGCTGGGCGACCGGGGCCTGGACGCGGCGCTGTCGTCGCTGGCCGCCCGGTGCCCCGTCCCGGTGACGGTGGTGGTGGACGTCGACCCGCGCCCGCCGACGGCGGTGGAGAGCACCGCCTACTTCACCGTCGCCGAGGCGCTGACCAACCTCGCCAAGCACTCCGGGGCGACCGCCGCGCACGTCGGCGTGACCCGCACGGAGGACTCCGTGGTCGTGGAGGTCGTCGACGACGGGCGCGGCGGCGCGCAGGCCCGCCCGGGGGGTGGGCTCGCGGGCCTGGCGGACCGGGCTGCGACGATCGACGGCGTGGTGGTCGTGCTGAGCCCCGTCGGTGGGCCGACCGTGATCAGGGCGGAGTTGCCGTGCGCGTGGTGATCGCCGAGGACTCGGTGCTGCTCAGGGTGGGTGTGCAGCGCCTGCTGGCCGACGAGGGCATCGAGACCGTCGCGGCCGTGGAGGACGGCGACGCGCTGCTGGCCGCGGTCGAGGAGCACCGGCCCGACCTGGCCCTGGTGGACGTGCGGATGCCGCCGACGTTCACCGACGAGGGCCTGCGGGCGGCGATCGAGGCGCGCAAGCGGGTGCCGGACCTGCCGGTGCTCGTGCTCTCGCAGTACGTGGAGGAGCGGTACGCCGTCGAGCTGCTGGCCGGCGGCTCGACCGGCATCGGCTACCTGCTCAAGGAGCGGGTGGCGGACGTGGCCGAGTTCGTGGCCGCGGTGCGCCGGGTCGCCGAGGGCGGCACCAGCATCGACCACGAGGTCATGATGCAGCTGATGGTGCGGGCCAGGCGCAACCCTGTCGACGCGCTCACCCAGCGCGAGCGCGAGGTGCTGGGCCTGATGGCGCAGGGCCTGTCCAACGGCGCCATCGCGGCGTCGCTGGTCGTGTCGGACGGCGCGGTCGAGAAGCACGTGGGCAACATCTTCGCCAAGCTCGGCCTGGAGCCGAGCACCTCCGAGCACCGCCGCGTCCGGGCCGTGCTCGCCTTCCTCAACCTGGCGTAGCCGGCGGACGTCCCCGCCCGCCGGCCGCCGTGGTCAGTACCGGCCCTTCAACGCCCGCCCGTGCGCCCGCTGGATCTCCCGCTGGGCGTCCCGCTTGGCCAGGTCCTGGCGCTTGTCGTAGGACTTCTTGCCGCGCGCGAGCGCCAGCTCGACCTTGACGTACCCGTCCTTGAAGTACATCTGGAGCGGGATCAGCGACAGCCCGCCCTCCTTGGTCTTGCCGATCAGCCGCTCGATCTCGTTGCGGTGCATCAGCAGCTTGCGCTTGCGGCGCACCTCGTGGTTGGTCCAGGTGCCCGCCACGTACTCGGGGATGTGCAGCGCGTGCAGCCAGATCTCGCCGTCGTCGACCTGGGCGAAGGCGTCCACGAGGGACGCCCGTCCCATGCGGAGGCTCTTCACCTCGGTGCCCACCAGCACGAGGCCCGCTTCGTAGGTGTCGAGGATGGTGTAGTCGTGCCGAGCCTTGCGGTTCGACGCGATCACCTTCTGACCGCGCTCCTTGACCATGACCGCAACCTTACGTGACCGCGCCGGCGATTAAAGGCGCACGTAGAGACGCAGCGTGACGTAGCCGGTGAGCGCCGAGATCAGGATCGCCACCCCCACCAGGACGGGTGCCAGGACCAGGATCTCGACCATGCTCACCTCCGGGATGATGTTGGACGAGAACAGCTCGCCCAGCACCCGGTTGAGCAGGAACACCTTGGTCACCACCAGCAGGCCGATCGCGGCTATCGCGCCGATCACGCCGGCGACCACCGCCTCGATGAGGAACGGCAGCTGCGTGTACCAGCGGGTCGCGCCCACCAGCCGCATGATGCCGACCTCCGTGCGCCGGGTGAACGCCGAGACCTGGATGGTGTTCGAGATCAGCAGCAGCGCCGCGGCGGCCTGGAGCAGCGCCAGCGCCAGCGCCGCGTCGCGCACGCCGTTGAGGAAGCCGAACAGCCGGTCGAGGTCCTGGCTCTGGTCGTCGACGTTCTTCACGCCGGCCTTGCCGTTGAACTCCTGCACGATCACGTCCGACCGCTCGGGGTCCTCCAGCTTGACCCTGAACATGGCCGGGATGGCCTCCGGGCGGGCCAGCTTCACCAGCTCCGGCTGGGCCTCGAAGATCTTCTGGAACCGCTCGTAGCCCTTCTCGCGGTTCTCGAAGACGACGGTGTCGACCCCCGACATGGTCTCCAGGTCCGTGCGCAGGCCCCGGCACGGCTCCTGGGTGCAGTCCTTGTCGTTCGCGCTGATGTCGTTGGTCAGCATGACGGCCACTTCGAGCTGGCCCAGGTAGTCGTCCTGCATCTTGCCGACCATGTTGACGACCAGCAGGCCGACGCCGAACAGGAAGAGCGAGATCGCGGTCGTCAGCACCATCGCGATCGTCATCGTGACGTTCCGGCGAAGGCCGGTCACGACCTCGCTGAACACGAAGCTGGTACGCATCGGGGGAGCGTTCCTCAGGGTCGGGGGTCAGAGGGGGTGTTCAGCGGCCCACGCCGTACACGCCCCGCGCGTCGTCGCGGATGATGCGGCCGTTGTCGAGCTCGACCACGCGGCGGCGCATGGAGTCGACGATCGAGTGGTCGTGGGTGGCCATCATGACCGTGGTGCCGGTGCGGTTGATCCGCTCCAGCAGCAGCATGATGTCCTGGCTGGTGTCGGGGTCCAGGTTCCCGGTGGGCTCGTCGGCGAGCAGCACCAGGGGCCGGTTGACGAACGCGCGGGCGATGGCGACCCGCTGCTGCTCGCCGCCGGAGAGCTCGTGCGGCATCCGGTCGGCCTTGCCGTCCAGGCCGACCAGCTGGAGCACCTCGGGCACCACCTTCACGATGGTGTTGCGCGGCTTGCCGATGACCTCCAGCGCGAACGCGACGTTCTCCGCGACGGTCTTGGCGGTCAGCAGCCGGAAGTCCTGGAAGACGCACCCGATCGACTGGCGCAGGCGGGGGACCCGGCGCCGGGACATCTTGGCGACGTCGAAGTTCGACACGTACACGCGGCCCTTGCTGGGCACCTCTTCGCGCAGCAGCAGGCGCAGGAACGTGGACTTGCCGGACCCGGACGGCCCGATGAGGAACACGAACTCACCCTTGGCGATCTCGACGGAGACGTTGTCGAGCGCGGGGCGCGAGGAGGTCTTGTAGACCTTGGACACGTGTTCGAGGCGAATCACGAGGCGCGAGTCTACTCACCACGGCCGTAAAGCCCCCGTCTCGCCCATTTGCAGCACAGCCGGACGGGGGCTTGACCGATCAGGACTGCTGCTGCTTGCGCCAGCGGATGCCGGCCTCCAGGAACTGGTCGATCTCGCCGTCGAGCACGGCGGAGGGGTTGCCCACCTCGTGCTCGGTGCGCAGGTCCTTCACCATCTGGTACGGGTGCAGCACGTAGGAGCGCATCTGGTTGCCCCAGCTGGACCCGGTGTCCTTGAGCGCGTCCATCTTCGCCTGCGCCTCCTGGCGCTGCCGCTCCAGCAGCTTCGCCTGGAGCACGGCCATGGCGGTGGCCTTGTTCTGGAGCTGCGACCGCTCGTTCTGGCAGGAGACGACGATGCCGGTCGGCAGGTGGGTGATGCGGACCGCCGAGTCGGTGGTGTTCACGCCCTGGCCGCCGGGGCCGGACGACCGGTAGACGTCGACCCGCAGCTCCTTCTCGTCGATGTCGACGTGGTCGGACTGCTCGACCACGGGCACCACCTCGACGCCCGCGAACGAGGTCTGCCGGCGGCCCTGGTTGTCGAACGGCGAAATGCGCACGAGGCGGTGGGTGCCCTGCTCGACGCTCAGCGTGCCGTAGGCGTAGGGGGCGGTGACCCGGAACGTGGCGGACTTGATGCCCGCCTCCTCCGCGTAGGAGGTGTCGAACACGTCCACGCCGTAGCCGTGGCGCTCGGCCCACCGCGAGTACATCCGCAGCAGCATCTCGGCGAAGTCCGCCGCGTCCACGCCGCCCGCCTCGGCGCGGATGGTGACCAGCGCGTTGCGCTCGTCGTACTCGCCGGACAGCAGGGTGCGGACCTCCAGCGACGAGATCTCGTCGCGGAGCTTCGCGCGCTCGGTGTCGGCCTCGGCGAGGCTGCCCGCGTCGCCCTCGTCCTCGGCCAGCTCGTAGAGCACGCCGACGTCGTCCAGGCGGTCGCGCAGCCCGGTGATCCGCCGCAGCTCGCCCTGCTTGTGCGAGAGCTGGCTGGTGACGCGCTGGGCCGCCTCCTGGTCGTCCCACAGGTCGGGGCGGGCCGCGGCCTCCTCCAGCCCGGCGACCTGCGCGCGCAGCGAATCGAGGTCCATCACCGCCTCGATGCTCGCGAGCGTGGCGGAGAGGTCCTTGATGTCTGCTTCGACGTCGGGGTTCACGGCAGAAGATTACGCCAGTACCGGTCGCGGAGCGCGACCGGTTGGCGCGCCTCAGCCGTGCGGGATGGCGTCGAGCAGCTTGAGCACGGCCTTGGCGTGGGCCAGGCCGAACTCGGCCACCGCCTTGGCGTAGGCGTCCTCGGCGGTCTTGACGGCGGTCCGGGCGGCGTCCTGCTCGGCGCCGTAGGTGGCGCGCGCCGAGTCGATCAGGCCCTGCCGCTGCTTGGGCGTCAGCGAGCCCGCGTGCACCAGCCGCAGGATCAGGGGGCTGCGAAGGTGGTCCGGGCCCGGCTCGGAGAGCAGCCAGTTCTTGAACGCCTTCTTGCCCGCCGCCGTGAGGACGTACTGCTGGCTGGAGCGCGGTCCCTGCTTGCCGAGGCGCAGCAGGCCGGCGTCCGCCAGCGCGGGCAACTCGCGGTAGACCTGGCTGCGGGTGACGCTGAAGAACGCTCCGAAGCGCTCCCCGGCCTCAGCCACCAGCTGGCCACCGGTCTTGGGTCCGTCGTGCAGCAGCCCGAGCAGGGCGGCCGCGGTCGCATTCAGGTCCGACACACCACCAACCGTGCCACGCCGTGCGGCCGGTGTCCACAATGGTCAGCCGTTCCGTCCACTGTGGCTGATCACGGGCTAGCGGAGTTGGGCCAAGCGGAGCAACGGGAAGCTCCGCTCCGTAACCGGCGCCCCGTCCCCCACCACGCGTTCAGCCCCTTGACCAAAAATATCCACCCGAGCCGGAATCCCTTGCCCCCCAGTGGAACCGCACTATTGCGTTCACCCTAACGGCTGCGCCGGTGACGCCGCGCAGCCACAACCCGCCACCTCCCGAGGTCCCCGATAGCACAACTCGGTGATGTCGGCCGCCTGATCTGGCAAACACGGCCGGTGGTGAGACCATTACCACGGGTGTTCGTATTCCTGGGAGGTCAGCTGTGGGCATCAAATGGACGACGGGGACCAAGGTCGTGCGCAACGCCCGTGCGTGGGCGAGCGGCACCATCCCGGAGCAGGCGGCCAAGGACGAGTGCATGGTGTGCGGGAAGCAGATCCGCCGGCACCGCACGGTCAGCGGCGAGGGCCGGGTCTGCTCGCTGACCTGCGCGCAGTACTGGGCCGAGAACATGACCTGACAAAGCAAAAGGCCCCCTCGAAAGAGGGGGCCTTCCACACAGTAGCGGGGACAGGATTTGAACCTGCGACCTCTGGGTTATGAGCCCAGCGAGCTACCGAGCTGCTCCACCCCGCGTTGACAAGTACAACTATACACACCCGAAAACCCCCATTTTCAGGGGGGTCCCAAACCGCCATTCCCGCAGCTCAACCCACATCCAGCCCCCCAAGCCCGCACCCACCACCCACCCCACAGTCCGGGGGCGCAGGGGGGCGAAGCCCACCCTGCCCGGGGTCCGGAGGTTGGACCCCCGGTGTAAATGCGGAAAAGTCCCGTCTGCGCACTCCGCAGACGGGACTCATCCAACTTTGTAGCGGGGACAGGATTTGAACCTGCGACCTCTGGGTTATGAGCCCAGCGAGCTACCGAGCTGCTCCACCCCGCGTTGGTAATCATTACTCTACGCGGGAGTTGCCGCAGAAGGCAAATCGGGTGGCCCCGATGTGTCCGGGACCACCCGATCCAGTTGCTCGTTCAGCGGTTACCGCAGGTCAAGCGCTCAGCCGGTCGGTGTGGGCGACGGCTGCACCGCCGACGACGGCGCCTGCGTCGCGGCGGCGCTGGCCGACTCGAACCGCCTGGTGGCGTCGTCCAGGGCCTTGTAGGCGTTGCCCAGCGCGGCGAAGTCGCCGCTGGACTGCGCCGCCCTGATCTGCCCCAGCGCCGCCTGGATGTCCCGGACCGCCTGCTGGACGGTCGGGGACTGCCCGTCGCCGGTGTTCGGCGGCGCGGTCGGCGTCGTCGACGGCGTGTTCGACGGCGGCTGGTTGCCGTTGTTCTGGTCGGGGACCTGGGTGGAGGCGCCGGTGAGCACCTTCTCCAGGGCCTCGCTCAGCGTCGGGGCGTAGCCGACCTTGTCGCCGAAGCTGACCAGCACCTTGTAAAGCTGCGGGAACTGGGTGTTCTGGCTGGCCCGCTCGATGTAGATCGGTTCGACGTAGAGCAGGCCGCCGCCCACCGGGAGGGTGAGCAGGTTGCCGTACACGACGTTGGTCTGCCGCTGGGTGAGCAGGTTCAGCTCGCTGCTGACCTCACCGGAGGTCAGGAACTGCGTCTGGATCTGCTGCGGGCCCTTGGCCTCGTTGTTCAACGTGAGCACGCTGAACTTGCCGTAGTTGTCCGGGTCGGACCTGACCGTCACGTACGAGGCCATGAACTCGCGGTTCTCGCGCACCAGGGCGCTGGTCAGCTGGAAGCTGACCTTGCTCTGGTCGCCGGTCGGGTCGCCCGCCAGCACGTAGAACGGCGGCTGCTGGTCGCGCTGCTGGCTGCTCTGCTGCTGCTGGGCCTCGACCGTGGTGGCGTTGTCGATGGTCGGGTCGGACGGCACGGCCCAGAAGGAGACACCCGAGTAGAAGTCGCGCGGGTTGTCCACGTGGTACCGGGCCAGGATCTCCCGCTGGACCTTGAACAGGTCCTCCGGGTAGCGCAGGTGCTCGCGCAGCGACGGCGACATGTCGCCGGCCGGCTTCACCGTGCCCGGGAACACGCCCTGCCACGCCTTGAGCACCGGGTCGCGCTCGTCCATCGCGTACAGGCTCACCGTGCCGTCGTAGGCGTCCACAGTGGCCTTGACCGAGTTCCGGATGTAGCTGATCTCCCGGTTCGGCTGCTGCGCGACGCCCGGCAGCGAGTCCCTGGTGGCGTCGCTCAGGGCGGTGCGGCGCGCGTAGGGGTAGTTGTCGAGCGTGGTGTAGCCGTCGACGATCCAGGTGATGCGGCCGTCGACCACGGCCGGGTACGGGTCGCCGTCCACGGTCAGCCACGGCGCCACGTCCTCGACGCGGTCGCGCGGGTTGCGGTTGAAGATGATCCGCGACTCGTCGCCGATGGCCGAGTTGAACAGGATGTTCCGCTCGCCGTAGGCCGCGGCGAAGACCAGCTTGTTGAACAGCCCGCCGATGCGGACGCCGCCCTCGCCGTCGTAGGTGTAGGACGAGCCGTCGGTGTCGTACTCGCCGGGCGCGCCCTCGCCCCGGCCGCCGACGATGGCGTAGTCGCCGGGCTGGCCCATCTCGCCGAAGTAGGTCCGCGGCTGCTCCACGCCGAACGGACCGGGCTTGACCTGCCCGTCCTGGCCGACCTCGGCCGCCTCGAAGATCGGGTAGCCGCCGTTGCCGCCCTCGTCGACCGCCGAGTTGACCCTGCTGGCCTCGGCGAACACCATGCCGTTGCCGTGCGTGTAGATCAGGTGCTGGTTGATCCAGTCGCGCTGGGCCTGCGGGATGCCCGCGGTGTTCAGCTCGCGGACCGCCACGATGTAGTCCTGGAGCTGGTCGTCCACTTTGTACCGGTCGACGTCGAGCTTCGCCGGGAACGTGTAGAACGGCCGCAGCTGCTGGAACTGGGTGAACGTCTTGGAGATGACCGCCGGGTCGAGCAGCCGGACGTTGCCGACCGTCGCCTGGTCGTTGCGCAGCTCGTCCAGCGAGACGTTCTGCTTGCCGGCGTACGACTCGGTCTCGACCTTGTCGTCGGTCAACCCGTACGCCTGCCTGGTCGCCTCGATGTTGCGGCCGATCGACTCCGCTTCCTTCTCGATGGCGTTCGGCCGGACCGAGAACTGCTCCAGCACGGCCGGCCAGGCCGCGCCGACCAGGACGCTGGACAGCACCAGCAGCACGGTCGCGATCGCGGGGAGCTGGAGGTTGCGCAGCACCGCGCCCGCGAAGAAGGCCACCGCGCAGAACACGGCGATGAACAGCAGGATCAGCTTGGCGGGCAGCACCGCGTTGAGGTCGGTGTAGCTCGCGCCCTGGAACCGGGTGTTCCGGTCGGAGAACAGCAGCTGGTAGCGGTCGAGGAAGTACGCGGCCGCCTTGAGCAGCACGAACACGCCCGCGACGATGGCCAGGTGGGTGCGCGCGGGGCCGGACAGCTGCCCGCCGCGACCGGCCAGCCGGATGCCGCCGAACAGGTAGTGGGAGACCACCGCGCCGACGAACGACACGGCGGTGGCGATGAACAGCCACGACAGCAGCCAGGTGAAGAACGGCAGCTCGAAGGCGTAGAAGCCGATGTCGTGCCCGAACTCGGGGTCGGTCACCCCGAACTCGGTGCTGTTGAGGAACAGCTGGACCTGCTGCCAGTCACCCTGCGCCGAGGCGCCGGCGATCAGGCCGACCAGCGCGGGCAGGCCGATGGTGAACAGCCGCATCCGGCGGGTGACGACCGCGCGGTAGCGGGCCACCGGGTCGTCCGGCCCGGAGATCGGCACGAAGACCGGGCGGGCCCGGTAGGCGAGGATGAGGTTGAGCGCGACGAGGCCACCCACCAGCAGACCGACGGCGAGGAACAACCCGAACCGGGTCGCGAGCACCGTGCCGTAGACGCTGCGGAAGCCGACCTCGCCGAACCAGAGCCAGTTGACGTAGGTGCCGAGCAGCCTGGAACCGGTGATGAGACCGACCAGGACCACCGCACCGACGATGAGCAGAATCCGGCTGCGACGGGACAGCCTGGGCAGTCCGACCGGGGGCCGTGTGGCCACGGGGCACGCTCCTGGATCGCGGTAGTGGCGTTCGTACGATCTGTCCAACTCTACGGAGGGTCCCCGGGGTTCCCCGTTCGGTCCGCCGTTTCGGGTGGATGCGACCATGGCGGGCGTGTCAGCCGATGAGAAGCCCGTCGTGGTGCTGCCCGCGGTCGCCCGCGAGGTCGAGGAGTTCGTGTCCACCGGCGGGTGGAACCAGCCGACCCAGCTGTTCGCGCTGGTGCCGACCGCGGAGCTGCTGGCCCAGCAGCCCGAGCTGGCGGGCCAGCTCGATCCCGGGACGTCACCGCTGACCCCGATCGCGCAGGACTCGCTGCCCGACGCCGAGCTGGACCGGGCGCTGGCCGGCATCGTGTGGCCCGACGTCGTGCGCGGGTGCGCGCTGGCCCAGGAGATCGTGGTGCTGCCGCCCGAGGCCGAGGCGTGGCTGGCGGAGGAGGGCCTGGACGACGAGGCGGCGCGCCGGTTCGCCGCCGAGCACCCCGAGCGGCGCGAGGCGCGGCTGGTGGCGGCGGTGCTGCGGGACGGCTCGGCGGCGTGCGTGCTGCGGCTGCGCGGCACCGCGGAGGTGCCCGAGGAGGTCGTGGCGCACCCCGAGCTGGCGCCCAACCTGACGCACGCGCTGCTGGAGACGCTCAAGCCCTGATCGGGCCCGGTTCCCCGACCTCGCGCGCCCGGCCGGTCACCGCGGTGACCGGCCGGGCGGCCTCTAGCAGGCGGGGGCGTCCCCACCCCGGTTCAGGCTCTCCAGGGAGCTCACGGCGTCGTCGAGGGTCTCGACCCTGACCAGCCTGAGGCCCTCGGGCGCCTGCTGCCTGGCCTCGGCGCAGTTGCCGGCGGGCACCAGGAAGACGGTGGCGCCGCCCTCGCGCGCGGCGACCATCTTGAAGGCGATGCCGCCGATGCGGCCGACCTCGCCCTTCTCGTTGATCTCGCCGGTGCCCGCGACGGACTGGCCGCCGTTGAGCTCGCCGGGGGTGAGCTTGTCGACGATGGCCAGCGCGAACAGCAGGCCGGCCGACGGGCCGCCGACGTCGCTCAGGCTGATCTTGATGTCGAACGGCACGTCGGCGCGGTCGAGCGGCAGCACGCCCAGGAAGCCGGTGTCGCGGCCCTCGGCCGTGCCCAGGGTCACCGCGGCGGTCTTGCGCTCCCCCTCGTGCTCGAAGGTCAGCTCCACCCGGTCGCCGGGCTTGGTGCCCTCCAGCGCGGGCCGCACGTCCTCGGCGGTGGCCACCGGCCGGCCGTTGACCGCCAGCAGCCGGTCGTTGGGCTCCAGCACCTGGTCGGCGGCGCTGTTCTCGGTGATCTCGGCGGCGACGACCTTCACCGGGTGGTCCAGGTAGCGCAGGGCGGCGACCTCGGCGCTGCTCTGCGAGTCCTCGAACGCCTTGACGTTCTGGTTGCGCACGTCCTCCTGCGACTCGCCGGGCCGGAAGAACTCCTCGCGCGGCGCGAGCGCGTGCCGGCCGCTGACCCACAGGCCGAGCGCGCCGAACAGCGAGACGTCGTCCATGAGCGAGACCGTGGTCATGGTCAGCCGACCGCCGGTCGGGAACGTCCCCTGACCCTCGATCGACACCACGTCACCGCCGTTGACCTGGCCCAGCGTGTCGTAGGTCGGGCCGGGGCCCAGGGCCACGTAGGGCACCCTGGCGAACCCGCCGAGCAGGCCGAGGGCCAGCACGAGCAGGAGGCTGACCACGAGGGTCCACGTCCGCCTGGTCAGGCCGCGGCGCGGCGCGGCGGGGAGGGGGGCCGGTGCCTGGTCCACGGCGGTGCCTTCGCTCACGCCCCCAGCCTACGACCACCGCGTCACGCCCCTGGCGAACCGGTCCCGCGCGCGACCCCCGTCCCGCGTACCGTGGTGGCATGAGTGACCTGCCCTTCGGGTTCAGCTCCCAGGACCCCGACGACCGCGGCCGCAAGCCGGAGGACCAGGGGGGCGCGAACCCCTTCGACTTCAACCAGCTCGGCGCGATGTTGAGCCAGCTCGGCGCGATGTTCAGCAACGCGGGCACGTCGGCCGGGCCGGTCAACTACGACCTCGCCAAGCAGATCGCCCTCCAGCAGCTGGCCGCGCAGGGCGGCTCGTCCACCGGGTTCGGGCCGGACCAGAACAGCGCCGTGGCCGACGCGGTGCACCTGGCGGAGATGTGGCTCGACCCGGTGACCACGCTGCCCGCCGGCGCGCGCAAGGCCGAGGGCTGGACCGCGCGGGAGTGGGTGGAGCGGACGCTGCCGACCTGGCAGCGGCTGTGCGACCCGGTGGCGCGGCGGGTGTCGGGCGCCTGGGTGGACGCGATGCCCGCCGAGGCCAAGGAGGCCGCAGGTCCTCTGCTGTCGATGCTCGGGCAGATGGGCGGCATGGCGTTCGGCTCGCAGCTCGGCGGCGCGCTGGCGCAGCTGGGCGCGGAGGTGCTGACCTCGTCCGAGGTGGGGCTGCCGCTGGGTCCGGAGGGCACGGCCGCGCTGCTGCCCGCCAACATCGAGAAGTTCACCGAGGGCCTGGAGCGGCCGGCGAGCGAGGTGCTGGTGTTCCTGGCCGCCCGCGAGGCGGCGCACCAGCGGCTGTTCAGCCACGTGCCGTGGCTGCGGCAGCGGCTGCTGGACACCGTGGAGGAGTTCGCGCGCGGCATCACGGTCGACACCTCGGCGCTGGAGCAGCTGGCCGGCCAGGTCGACCCGAGCAACCCGGCGAGCATCGAGGAAGCGATGAAGTCGGGGATGCTCGAACCCCAGACCACGCCCGAGCAGAAGGCCGCGCTGACCCGCCTGGAAACCCTGTTGGCCCTGGTCGAGGGCTGGGTGGACGTGGTGGTGAACGAGGCCGTGGGCGAGCGGCTGCCGGGTGCGGAGGCGCTGCGCGAGACCCTGCGCCGCCGGCGCGCGTCGGGCGGCCCGGCCGAGCAGACCTTCGCCACCCTGGTGGGCCTGGAGCTGCGCCCCCGCCGCCACCGCTCGGCCGCGGCCCTGTGGAAGCTGCTGGGCGACCAGTACGGCGCCGAGCAGCGCGAGAGCGTGTGGGAGCACCCGGACCTGGTGCCCACCTCCGAGGACCTGGACGACCCGCTGGAGTTCGCCGAGCGGTTCGGCCGGACCCGCAAGGCCCTGGAGGACCCGATCGCCGAGCTCCAGCGCACCCTGGACGAGAAGGACCCCGACGACTGACCGCGAGTCGTACGCCCAGACCTCGCGAGTCGTACGTCCAGACCCCCCGAACTACACGTTCAGACCGCGCGAGTCGAACACTCGCGACCACCGTGTCGAACGCTCAGGACGGGTGAGTTCCACGTTCAGGACCCCCTGTGGGTCCCGATGTTCTCCGCGCGGACTGCCCGCGCACGGCGAAGGGCCCCGGGTGCGCCACCCGGGGCCCTTCGCCGTGCGCTCGTGTTCAGTCCTCCTCGGTGATCCCCAGACCGGCCGCGGCCGAGAGCCCCTCCAGGTACCCGACGGCCCGCTCGGCCTTCGGGTACCTGTGCACGAGCTGCCAGAAGTCCTTGCCGTGGCCGGGCACCCTCAGGTGCGCCAGCTCGTGCACCAGCACGTAGTCGAGCACCCACGCGGGCACGTCGCGCAGGCGTTCGCTGATCCGGATCGTGCCCTCGCTGGGCGTGCAGGACGCCCACCTGGTGCGCATCGGCGGCACCCACCGCACGCTGCTCGGCCGCACGCCGTCCAGGTAGCGGTCGGACAGCTCCTCGCACCGCTGGAGCAGCGCCGCGTCGGAGGTGCGCGTGGGCGACCGCCGACGGGTCTCGCTGCGCTGGAGGCGGCTGAGCATCTCCGCCACCCAGTGCTTCTCCTCGCTCTTCGTCATGCGGGCCGGCAGCAGGACGACGACGGTGTCCCCCTCGCGGTACGCGCTCACCATGCGACGGCGCCGAGCGCTGCGCCGCACCTCCACCTGCGGTTCGGGCATGGCGTTCACGGTAAGGCCAGGGGCCGACAATCCGCGGCGGCCAAGCGGCGGCCTGTGGATACCCGGACCGGCAGGTTCCCCCGAAAGGCGGCTGGACACGTTCGACGCGGCGTGCAGCGGGTCGGCGTTCCCGGAGGTAGCGTGCTGCGCAGCCCCGAGTGTGGCCCCCGCACTCTTGCGAACAAGGGAGGAAGCCGTGGCCGAGACCTACAACGGCTACTGCGTCAAGTGCCGTGAGAAGCGCGACTTCACGGGCGAGGTGCACGAGAGCAACAACCGCAGGATGGCCAAGGGCAAGTGCCCGGTCTGCGGGACCACGGTGACCCGGATCCTCGGCAAGGCGAAGGTCTGACCAACCGCGGGCGGCCGGGCCCCGCCGGTCCCGGCCGCCCGTCAAGCCCCGGCGTGCCGCCTGTGGACAACCCTCGGGCCTGTGGACAGGCGTTTTGCGGTTCCCGGGTTCGGCGGCACGCTGCCGGTGTGGAGCTACCCAACCGGCCCAGGGTCCTGCCCGGCCTGCCGCTGCTGCGCCGCCGGGACGACGTGGTGCAGGTCGGCACCGACCCCCGGCACGCGGTGCTCGTCGAGGACGTGCCCGCCCCCATGGCGTCCCTCCTGCTCGGCCTCACCGGCCAGCACACCCTCCGCGAGCTGCGCGAACGGCTCGCCCACCACGGCGACCAGGCGGCCGAGCTGCTCGGCGTGCTGCGCGGTCTGGCCCGCGCCGGGCTGGTCGAGGAGTCCGTGCCCGTCCCCCACGCCCGGCTGACCGCCGAGGCGACGTGCTGGGCGCTGCGCACCCGCCGACCCGCGCCGCACCTGCCCGCCGCCCGCGCCGCGCGGTCGGTCGTCGTGCACGGCGAGGGGCGGCTGGCGGTCGCCGTCGCCTCCCTCCTGGCGGCAGCCGGCGTGGGCCACGTCCGGGTGAACGCGCGCGGTCGCGTCGGCCCCGAGGACACCGGTTCGGGTTACCTGGAGGAGGACGTCGGCAGGCCGCGCGCGGAGGCGGCGGCGGACGCGGTGCTGCGGGCGTGCCCGGGGGTGCGGTCGGCGCCGCGCGACCCGGACCTGGTGGTGCTGGCGGACGCGCTGGTGCCCGCCCCGGAGCTGCTGCACGAGCTGGTCCGGTCGCGCACCTCCCACCTGGCCGTGCGGGTCCGCGAGGGCCTCGGCGTGGTGGGCCCGCTGGTCGTGCCCGGCCGCAGCAGCTGCCTGCGGTGCGCCGACCTGCACAGCTCGGACCTGGACCGGGCGTGGCCGCTGATCGCCGCGCAGCTGGTGGACCGACCGCAGCACGCCGACCTGGCCGCGGTCACCGCCACCGCCGGGATCGCGGTCGGGCAGGCGCTGCTCGCGCTCGACCGCGATCGCGAGCCCCGCACCAGGCCCCCGACCTGGGACGCCACCCTGGAGGTGGACGCGTTCGCCGGGGTCGTCGAGCACCGGATAGCACCGGTGCACCCGCGCTGCGAGTGCCGTTCCGCCGCACGACCGGCGGTGGGCGGGGCTGTGTAGTTTTTGTCGGAGAAGGACCATCCGCCGCGACGGCGCGACCTGACGGGGGGAGAATCACCGGGTGAGCGATATCCCGCGCAAGGCCGTGCAGCGCACCGCCAAGCTGGCCAGCCTGCCGCTCGGGGTGGCCGGTCGGGTGGTGGGCGGCTGGGGCAAGCGCCTGGCCGGCCGCAGCTCGGACGAGGTCAGCGCCGAGGTGTCGGCGAAGACCGCGGAGCAGCTGTTCGCGGTGCTCGGGCAGCTCAAGGGCGGTGCGATGAAGTTCGGCCAGGCCCTGAGCGTGTTCGAGGCCGCGGTGCCCGACGAGCTGGCCGAGCCTTACCGCGAAGCGCTGACCAAGCTCCAGACCGCCGCGCCGCCGATGCCGTCGCGCACCGTGCACCGGGTGCTGGCCGAGCAGCTGGGCTCCGGGTGGGCCAAGCGGTTCCGGTCCTTCGACGACGTCCCGGCCGCGTCGGCCAGCATCGGGCAGGTGCACCGCGCGGTGTGGCACGACGGCCGCGACGTGGCGGTGAAGGTGCAGTACCCGGGCGCGGACGAGGCGCTGGAGACCGACCTCAAGCAGCTGCTGCGGTTCAGCCGGGTGATCCAGGCGATGATGCCGGGCGCCGAGGTGAAGCCGCTGCTGGAGGAGCTGCGCGACCGGTACCTGGAGGAGCTGGACTACCGGACCGAGGCGGACAACCAGCGGGAGTTCGCCAGGGGGTTCGCGGACGACGAGCACGTGCTCGTGCCGCGGGTGGTGGCCAGCTCGCCGAAGGTGATGGTCACCGAGTGGACCGACGGGACACCGCTGTCCAAGATCATCCGTGACGGGTCGCGGGAGCAGCGCGACCTGGCCGGGCAGCTGCTGTCGGAGTTCCACTTCTCCGCGCCGAGCCGGTCCGGGCTGCTGCACGCCGACCCGCACCCCGGCAACTTCATGCTGGGTGGGGACGGTCGGCTGCGGGTGCTGGACTTCGGTGCCGTGGCCCGCCTGCCCGACGGGCTGCCCAGGCCGCTGGGCCTGATGACCAGGTTGGCGCTGGAGGGGCGGTCGGCGGACTTGGAGGAGCTGCTGCGGACGGAGGGGTTCATCCGGCCGGGGACCGAGCTGCACGCGGAGGACGTGCTCAACTACCTGGCGCCGTTCGTGGAGCCGCTGCGCACCGAGACCTTCCACTTCACCCGCCGCTGGCTCCAGCAGCAGGCGGAGCGCGTCGGCGACCTGCGCAGCCCGGACATGCAGACCGGGCGGTCCCTGAACCTCCCGCCCCAGTACCTACTTGTCCACAGGGTCACGCTCGGCGCGACCGGCATCCTCTGCCAGCTCGACGCGAAAGTGCAGGCCAGGGCCATCGTCTCCCGCTGGCAGCCCGGCTTCGCGGACTGAGTTGTCCACAGCCCACCGAGTTGTCCACAGATCCCGCACCTCCCCTGGCCCCTCCCCCGCCACCCGCCGAAGATCAAGCCATGACCACCGACGTGATCAAGACCGCGGACCTCGAAGCCACCGGCGTGCCCCGGCACGTCATCGACCTGAAGTGCCGGCCCGGCGGGCCGTGGCAGCGCGTCCTGCCGGGCGTGCTGCTGCTCAGCGCCGCGCCGCCCTCCCGTGACCAGCGCCTGCGTGCCGCCCTGGCCTACGCCGGCCCCGGCGCCGTGGTGACGGGCGTCGAGGCGCTGCGCGCCCAGGGCCTGCCCGGCCTGCCCGACGCGCCGGTCATCCACCTGCTGCAACCCGCCGCCCGCCGCCGCGCGTGCACGACCGAGCTCCTGCTGGAACGCACCACGCGCCCACCCGGGACGGTGGTCCGCGCCGGCCTGCGCCTGGCCGAACCGACCAGGGCCGTGCTGGACGCCGCGCGCCGCGAGCCGCACGCGCTGCGCCGGCACCACCTGCTGGCCACCACCGTGCGCTCGGGGCTGTGCACGATCGCGGGACTGGAGGTGGAACTGGCGGCGGGCAGCAAGCGGGGCAGCGCGGCACCGAGAGCGGCCCTGCGCACCCTGAAAGCCCTGCTCCGCTGACCTGCGCCCGTTGTGGTCGGCTGGCTCTGCCGGGGTTGACCTGGTCTGCCTGGTCTGCGGGGTTGGCCTGGTCCGCGGGGTTGACCCGCGTTGCCAGAGTCAGCCTGCTCTGCCGAGGTCGGCTTGACCTGCCTGGGTCGACCCGCGCTGCCGAGGTCGGCCTGGTCTACCGGCGTGGTCTGCCCTGCCGGGGTGGTCTGCCCTGCCGGGGTGGTCTGCCCTGCCGGGGTGGTCTGCCCTGCCGGAGCTGGCCTGCTCTGCCGAGGTTGACCGGGCTGTCCCGCCGGGCGGGACGGTCACCGTCCCCGAACCCGACCCATCCCACCCCGAGCCCGAGCCCGATCGACCACTTACCTCACCGCTGGAGGTCCTGCCGAGGCGTTCTACAACCAGTAGTCCGTGGGCAGCTTGCCCTCGATGTCCCTCACGTGGGTGCGCGCGCACCCGTGGCACAGCCACTGGTCGACCCCGCGTTCCCGCTGGCGGACCCAGGCCAGCAGCTCGGCGGCGTCGGAGACCGACTCCCGGGTCCGCCCGCAGCGGGCGCAGGAGTCGGGCTCGTCACCACCGGTCACGGCTTGCGCCCCAGGTGGACGGTGCCGGCGGTGAGCAGGAAGACGTCGTCGCGCAGGCCCAGGTAGGCGGGGTCCTGCGGGTCGAGGAGCCGGCGCACGGTCTCCCGGTCGGAGGGGTGCAGCAGGTGGCCGGCGACGTCCCGGTGCCAGGTGAGCTGGTTCACCGCCCAGTCCCGCACGGCCTGCCGGGGCGGTGCCGGGTGGTCGACCAGGTAGCTGAACGCGGTGATGTCGAGCATGGCGAGGTCGGCCAGCACGGTGTTCCAGCCACCGGGCAGGCGGACCGCGCCCTCGATGTTCTCGCGCATCAGTGCGAACCAGTGCGCGCGGGCACCGGACAGCCGGTCCGACAAACCGGGCTCGCCCACACCCAGGTCCCAGGGGAGGAACTTGCCGTCCAGACCACCTTCGGCCAACGCCAACCAACCGCCGGGCGAGACCGCCTCGACCAGCCCGGCCACCGCCGCACGCTGATCGGGGAGGTGGTGCACGACGTTCGAAGCCCACACCAACTGCGCCGGACCCGCGAGGTCGACCGGGCGCTCGGTGGACAGGTCCGCCAGCACGGGCCGCACCCGCACCGAAGCCGTGGTCGTGTCGCTCTCGTAGGCCGCCGCTGAACGGGCGGCGGTCGTGGCGGCGTCCAGCATCTCGGGCGTCCCGTCGACGAGCACCAGCGTCCCGCCACCTCGGGCGGACAGCGCTTCGACGAGCGCCACCGCCATCCCACCCGTGCCGCACCCGACGTCGAGCACGGTCGGGCGGTCGGGCAGGGGGCGGACGAGCCTGCGCGCGACTACGCGGCGCGCTTCGGCGTCGAGTTCGTCGACCTGCCGGAAGAAGGCCAGGCGGGACGACCAGTCGATTCCGTCCTGGGTCCGTGCGCGGTGGTGGTGGTTGTGGTGAGGGTGAGCGGGCACACGTCGCACCGTACTCACGGCCGCTCGGGCTTTCTTGCCAGAAGCACGTCACTCGCCACGGTGGGTGCCGACCACGATCCGACTGAGCTGGGGTGATGCCGAGAGTGAGACCGATGCTGGACACGCCTTGTCCCGACTACGGCCTGGAGTGAATCCGGCCGTGCCGGACATGGGCTGTCCCAGCGCGGGCGTGGCAGCCCACGGCCGGGCAGGGCACAGCACGGCCGGGCAACGGGGGCAGGGCACGGGGGCGGGGCAGGGCGCGGGAAGGCACTCGGCGCGCGGGCACCTGACGCGCAGGCACCTGCCTGATGCCGGCACCCGCTACCTGCCCGGTGCCGCCACCTGCCCGGTGCCGGCACCAGGCGCGGTTCCGCAGTGGTCGTGGACGCGACGCGGCCCGCCCGCCCCGTCGGAACGGGGTGGGCGGGCCGGTCTCGCATCAGATCGCGCGGGCCTTCAGCGTGGCCTTGCGCTGGGCCCATCCGGCCAGCCACCGCCATCTGCGGGCGACGACGAGGCGGTGGGCCAGCCGATGCTGTTGGGCGAATATCTCCGCTTCATGCATTCGGGATCTGGCGAGGTTTTCTTCGAGAAGCATGGGGTTACCCCTGGGGTTCAGTTCGATGATCATCGCTTCGTCGCTGGTGGATCGGTAGCTGGTCACGCGGCGGCCTCCTGGCTCTTAGCCCCCCGGACGACGGTTGCGGCGGGAGCCGCGGGAACAACAGGTGCCGCGTCCTTGCGGGGACGTCCACGGGGACGCTTCCGCGCGATCACGGCACCGCGCTCGAAGATCTCGCCACCCCAGACCCCCCAGGGCTCGTGGCGAGCGAGCGCACCGGCCAGGCACTCGGCGATGACGGGACAGGTGGCGCAGAACTTCTTGGCCTCCTCCAGCTCCGCCGGAGCGTCGGCGAACCAGAGGTCGGGGTTGTTGGTGCGGCAAGGAAGGTCCAGACCGGCCTCGGGCGCGGTGTCGATCAGCGAGGCGACACCGGCTCCGTTGAAGTCGGACTGGTTGGACAGCGCCCCGCTTATGGGGACGGTCGCGGTCAACATCAGGTGGGCTCCTGTCAGGTCTTGCACGGGGTTTTTCGTCCTCAAACCGGGTTGGACAAACACAAAGGCCGCGGATCCGGTTACGGGTCCGCGGCCTTGGTGAGCTTCGTGGCCTGACAGCTGGTGTGTCAGGTACTTCGCTCTCGCGCGGACGGCGCAACGTTCTGAGTCGGGACAACGGTCGGGGCGAACAGCGCCGCCACCTGGATCAGCTGAACTCGCTTCGAACCCCACACGAGGCTTCGGCGATCGCGGGCAGACTTCTCCCCCGCGACATGAGCGGCGCCGGACAGCGGGACAGCACCGATCGTCGGGTAACCGGGCGTCTTCTCGCACATCACCAGGATGTTCACAACCGGCCACCTCCTCGGGTGTCTCGTCTCGACTGCAGCTCTTGAATCCCCAGCGGGCGCTCCGCGCCCGGCCTCAGCAGGTTATGACCCTGCGCACGACGGGGGCAACCTATTTTCCGAAGAACCTGTCGATCGGGTGAAGTTTCCTCGTTTGCCCTGTACAGAGCGCTGCGGGGGCGGACACCGCTCTCGCCCGCCGGCGGGCACGCCGGTCCCGCGCGACCCACCCCGGTCAACCGGTTCGCCACGCCCACCACCCGGTCCAGTCGACAGCGCGAGCGCCGCGTCCCGGGCTCACGTGGGCCCTGGAACACGCGCTCCACACGGACCTTGGCCCGTGGGCGGCCCCGCCGCAACGCATTAACCGTCCGGCCGCGCGCCCGACCGGCAGGTCCACGACACATTCGCTTCAACGGCGCGGGCCCCGACAGCAGAATCCGGCCGGGCCGACCAGCAGGCCGCCGCTCGGGCCACCGTCCGGCGACCCCCGCCCAGCAGAGCAGCCCGCCGCACCGCAGAACGCCACCCGGCGCGGGCCGACCAGCAGACCGCCACCCAGTGACCGCCGCACCGCAGACCGCCGCTCAGTGACCGCCGCGCACGAGGGAGAGGACGTCCTCCCCGTACCGGTCGAGCTTGGCCGCGCCGATACCGGCGATCGAGACCAGGCCCGCGACGTCCTCCGGGCGCTGCTCGGCGATCGCCACGAGCGTCGCGTCGGTGAAGACCACGTACGCGGGCACCTTCAGCTCCCGCGCCCGGTCGGCCCGCCACGCGCGCAGCCGGGTCAGCAGCTCCTCGTCCAGGTCCGACGGGCACGAGGCGCACCGCCCGAGCTTGATCGCCCGCGAGTCCACCAGCGCCGACCCGCACACCCGGCACTGCGGCTTGGGCTTGCGCTGGAGCGGCTCGCGCTTGGCCGCCGCGGTCAGGCGGGACGCGGGGTGGTCCTCCGGGATCAGCCCGTAGAGGAACCGGCTCCGGCGCCGGTAGCGCCGACCGCCCGAGGCGCGCGCCAGCGCCCACGACAGCCACAGGTGCACGCGAGCGCGCGTCACCCCCACGTACAGCAGCCGGCGCTCCTCCTCGATCGCCGCCTCGTCACCGTCCGCGTGCTGGATCGGCACGGTGCCGTCGACCAGGCCCACCAGGAACACCGCGTCCCACTCCAGGCCCTTGGCCGCGTGCAGGGACGCGAGCGTGACGCCCTCCACGGTCGGCGGGTGCTGGGCCTCGGCGCGCAGGTCCAGCTCGGCGCAGAACCTGGGCAGGTCCGTGCCGTCGACCTCGCCGACCATCTCCTCGGCCAGCTCGACGAGCGCGAGCAGCGACTCCCACTTCTCCCGCGCCGCGCCGCCGGCGGGCGGCTCGTCGGTGAGGCCGATGCCGGACAGCACCTCGCGCACGACCTTCGGCAGCTCACCGGACGGCTCGTGCGCCGCGGCCGCGCGCAGGGCCACCATCGCCTGCCGCACCTCGGCGCGCTGGAAGAACCGCTCGCCACCGCGCACCTGGTACGGCACGCCGACCTCGGCCAGCGCCTGTTCGTAGAGCTCGGACTGCGCGTTGACCCGGTACAGGACGGCGATCCCGCTGGCCGCCACGCCCTCCTGGTCCAGCAGCTCCTTCACCCGCCGGGCGACGGCGGCCGCCTCCAGCGACTCGTCGTCGAACTCGGTGAACGTCGGCCGGGGGCCCTCGGGGCGCTGCCCGATCAGCTTCAGCCGGGAGCCGGCGGGACGGTCGCGCGCCCAGCTGATGACCTGGTTGGCCAGGCCCACGACCTGCGGCGTCGACCGGTAGTCGCGTTCCAGCCGCACCACGGTGGCGTGCGCGAAGCGGCGCGGGAAGTCGAGCAGCGGGCGCGGCGAGGCGCCGGCGAAGGAGTAGATGGTCTGGTTCGCGTCGCCGACCACGGTCAGGTCGTCGCGGGCGCCCAGCCACGCGTCGAGCACGCGCTGCTGGAGCGGCGTGACGTCCTGGTACTCGTCGACCACGAAGCAGCGGTAGCGGTCGCGGAACTCCTCGGCGACCTCGCCGTGCTCCTCCAGCGCCGCCGCGGTGTGCAGCAGCAGGTCGTCGAAGTCGAGCAGCTGCGCCTTGTTCTTGAGCTCCTCGTACGCGCGGTAGACGCGGACGACCTGCTCGGCGGGCGCCGGGGTGTCGCGGTTGGCGCGGCCGGCCGCGGCCGGGTAGTCGTCGGGCGCGATCAGCGACGCCTTGGCCCACTCGACCTCGCCGGCGAGGTCGCGCAGCGAGTCCGTCTCGGTGGACAGGCCGACCCGGTTGGCGGCCTGGGCGACCAGGCGCAGCTTGTTCCGGTCGATCAGCTGCCACGGCTCGCCGCCGACCACGCGCGGCCAGAAGTAGCGGAGCTGGCGCAGCGAGGCGGCGTGGAACGTGCGGGCCTGCGCGCCGGCCACGCCGAGCGCGCGCAACCGGGTGCGCATCTCGCCGGCCGCGCGCGCGGTGAACGTGACCGCCAGCACCTGACCGGCGGCGACGTGCCCGCGCTGGACCAGGTGGGCGATGCGGTGCGTGATGGTGCGGGTCTTGCCGGTGCCCGCGCCCGCGAGGACGCAGACCGGGCCGCGGGGGGCTTCCACGGCGGCGCGCTGTTCCGGGTCGAGTCCCTCCAGCAGCCGGTCCATGCGCTGCATCCTCGCAGAGCACACGGCGTACTCCTGTGATGGGGCGACGCGGCGCGCCGTATCCTGGTCGGCATGGCTGGTAAGCAGGACAAGGCGGCCGCCAAGGCGGCGGCCAAGGAAGCGTCGAAGGCGCGGCGCGCGGCATCGAAGGAGCGCCGCGGCCAGATCTTCGAGGCGTTCAAGATGCAGCGCCGCGAGGACAAGGCGCTCGTGCCGCTGATGCTGTTGTGCCTGCTGGGCGCCACCGCCGCGGCGTTCCTGATCGGCCTCATCTGGGACATGCAGTGGCTGCTGCTGCCCATGGGCATCGCGGTGGGCGCGCTGCTCGCGGTCATCGTGTTCGGCCGGCGGGTGCAGCGCACCGTGTACGCGAAGGCCGACGGCCAGCCGGGCGCGGCGGCGTGGGCGCTGGACAACCTGCGCGGCCGCTGGCGGGTGACGCAGGCCGTCGCGGGCACGACCAGCGGCGACATGGTCCACCGGGTCATCGGCCGGCCGGGCGTCGTGCTGGTCGCCGAGGGCGCGGCGCACCGGGTCAAGGGCCTGCTCGCGCAGGAGAAGAAGCGGATCGCGCGGGTCGTCGGCGACACGCCGATCTACGACGTCATCGTCGGCTCGGACGGGGACCAGGTGCCGCTGCGCAGGCTCCAGGGCCACCTGATGAAGCTGCCGCGCAACATCTCGGCCGCCCAGGTCGACACCCTGGAGAACCGCCTGGCCGCGCTCGCCGGCCGGAACGCCCGCGGCGCCGCCCTGCCCAAGGGCCCGCTACCCCAGGGCGCCAAGATGCGCAACGTCCAGCGCGCCATGCGCCGCCGCTGACCAGCACTGATCCGCCCGATCGGGCGGGATGGGCCATCCACCTCGGCACCGCGAACCGCACCCGGCGGCGCGGTGCCGAGGTGTTCCGGCGGCTTCAGCGAACCCGGATGACGACGGTGCCCGCGGCCTTGTCGTGCAGGCCCCTGCCGTCGGCGTCCCAGACCACGGCAGGGATGACGGGGAAGATCAACGCGGTCCGCAGGGCCGCCCGGGGCAGGCCGACGGTCCCGGCGCCGTCCAGGCGGGCCACCCGGAGGCCGAACAGCGCGTGACCAGGGGTGAAGCCGAAGAAGCCGACCGCGACGATGGTGATGGCGAACCAGGCCAGCAGGCTCCAGTTGCGCGGCAGCTCGGGCAGGGTGAACAGGCCCGCGACCCCGCCGGAGAGCAGGAAGTCGACGAGGATGGCCACCGCGCGGCGCCCCGTGGAGGCGATCGAGCCGGGCCCGGACGGCGGCAGCCCGAGGCGCTCGCCCTTCCACCCCTGGGGGGAGTTCCCCGGCTCCAGGGCCGAGTTGGGGCCAGACAACCACGAACCGGTCCACTTGCTCACCCCACCAGAGTAAGGCCGTGCTCAGCGGGTGAGGAGCGGCGGTCGGGTTGCCCGACCTGGGCGGCCCGTTAACACTGGCGAAACACCAGGGTGACTGCTGGGCAACACCGCAGTCTTAGTTTCGCCACGACGGCAGGCCGCACCACGCAGCGGCGTCCAACCGCGCCCCACGCAGTAGAGGAGTCGACGAGGGTGTTCAAGAATCCCGACGAGGTCCTGAAGTTCATCTCCGACGAGGGCGTGAAGTTCATCGACGTCCGCTTCAGCGACCTGCCCGGCGTGATGCAGCACTTCACGCTGCCGGCCTCGGCGTTCGACGAGGACGCCATCAACGAGGGTCTCGCGTTCGACGGCTCCTCCGTGCGCGGCTTCCAGTCCATCCACGAGTCGGACATGCTGCTGCTGCCCGACCTCTTCACCGCGCGCCTCGACCCGTTCCGGATCGAGAAGACGCTGATCGTCAACTTCTTCGTGCACGACCCGTTCACCCGTGAGGCGTACAGCCGCGACCCGCGCAACATCGCGCGCAAGGCCGAGCAGTACATCACCGAGTCGGGTATCGCGGACACCGCGTACTTCGGCGCCGAGGCGGAGTTCTACATCTTCGACTCGATCCGCTTCGACACCACCGCGAACGCCTCCTTCCACGAGATCGACGCGATCTCCGGCTGGTGGAACACCGGCCGCGACGAGGACGGCGGCAACCGCGGCTACAAGGTCAAGTACAAGGGCGGCTACTTCCCGGTCACGCCGACCGACCACTACGCCGACCTGCGCGACAAGATGGTCCTCAACATGGAGGCCCAGGGCTTCACCGTCGAGCGCGCGCACCACGAGGTGGGCACCGGCGGCCAGTCCGAGATCAACTACAAGTTCAACACGCTGCTGCACGCCGCGGACGACCTGATGCTGTTCAAGTACATCATCAAGAACACCGCGTGGCAGGCCGGCAAGACCGTCACGTTCATGCCGAAGCCGCTGTTCGGCGACAACGGCTCGGGCATGCACACCCACCAGTCGCTGTGGAAGGACGGCCAGCCGCTGTTCCACGACGAGTCCGGCTACGCGGGCCTGTCGGACATGGCGCGCCACTACATCGGCGGCATCCTGCACCACGCCCCGTCGCTGCTGGCGTTCACCAACCCGACGGTGAACTCCTACCACCGCCTGGTGCCGGGCTACGAGGCCCCGGTCAGCCTGGTGTACTCGCAGCGCAACCGCTCGGCGTGCGTGCGCATCCCGATCACCGGCAACAACCCGAAGGCCAAGCGCATCGAGTTCCGCTGCCCCGACTCGTCGGGCAACCCGTACCTGGCGTTCTCGGCCATGGTGATGGCCGGCCTGGACGGCGTGAAGAACAAGATCGAGCCGCCGGCCCCGATCGACAAGGACCTCTACGAGCTGCCGCCGGAGGAGGCCCGCGACGTCAAGCAGGTGCCGGCGTCGCTGGACGCGGTGCTGGACAACCTCGAGGCGGACCACGAGTTCCTGCTGGAGGGCGGCGTGTTCACGCCGGACGTCATCGACACCTGGATCACGTTCAAGCGTGAGCAGGAGATCGACCCGCTGCGGCTGCGCCCGAACCCCTACGAGTTCGCGCTCTACTACGACGTGTGATCGATCGAGCGTCGTGACGAGAGGCCCGGTGTCCCCGAGGGGACACCGGGCCTCCGGTTTCCTCAGTCCCTCCGAACGGCCACCAGTTCACCCGTGACGCGGTCGCGGTACTGGATGCGGAGGTACTTGATCTGGTTCGCGGGGACCACCACGCGGGCCCAGCGCTCGCCGATGGCCTCCTCCACGTGCTCGTCGCCGCCGTCCAGGGGTTTGCCCAGGTAGGTCAGCGACGTGCCCTCCAGGACGAGCTCCCGTTCGTCCGGTGGGCCCGACGCGGTGTGCGAGCGCAGGAAGCCGAAGAAGGACGTGCCGTCCGTCAGGTGGACGTGCACCCAGGGGACGGTGCCCGGCGGGCGGTCGTGGCGGAAGACCTGGTGCCACGCGGTCTGCTGGCGCACCGAGGTGATCTCGCGGCCGCGGTGGGCCAGGAGGCGGTCCGCCAGGGCGGCCAGGACGCAGGCCACCGCGAGTTCGGCCACCACCGAGGTGACGACCAGGGTCAGGTGTGAGCGCGCGTACGCCGCACCCCCGGTGACCAGGCGGTCCAGGGGTACCACCACGTCGGTCCTGAAGGCCGCTCGGACCAGGGCGCCGGTGCCGAGGAGCAGCGCGCACGACAGCAGCGTGAACGTCAGGCTGCCCAGGGCCACGCGCGCGGCCTCGCGGAACGGCGACTCCTTGTAGCCCGCGCGCCTGCGCTCGCGCAGCAGCTCGAACACGATGCCGGGCGCGACCAGGACCAGGAACGACGCCACCGCGCCCAGGGTCTGCGGCACCACTAGCGCGTGTCGCCCCGGATCGGGGGCGGCTCGGTCGGTTCGGAGTCCAGGTAGGTGAGCGGCGCACCGCTCCCGAAGGTCGGCTCCCCGGGAGGTCCGTAGGAACCACCTGTCGGGAACACCGTCAGTTCATCGGGTGGTGCGCAGCGCTCGTCGTCCTCCGCGCGGTCGATCTTTTCGACCGGTTCCGGCTCAGCGTCCTCGGTGCTTCCCACGGCGGCCTCCCTCCGGGGCTCCTACCGGGAAGTCGCGGGGCGCGCACGCTGTGTTACGCCGGGAACGGGATGCCGGGCACCGTGATCTCCCCGCCGGTCGGGGCGAGTTGACCCACGATGCCCCCGAACGTCAGCGCGAACGTCGTGCCCGCCCCGACGGGCCGGCGGTCCAGTTCGACGATGCCGCTCAGGGTGGAGTTCCGCGCGACCGCCGCCGACCACCTGCCGGCCCCCGGCGACGCCCGGTACTCGCGCTGCGCGTCGTCGACGGCCGTGATCGAGGAAATCGGCAGGTCCATCTTCGAGGTGCTGGCGTTGATCGCGGTGACGTGGATCCTCACCCGGCCGGACCGGTCCTCGACCTCCGTGACCTCCACGGTGAGCAGGCCGCGGGTCTGCTTCCAGGAGCCGGTGACCGACTTGGCGGGTCCGCTGGGCGGTGCGGTCTCGGAGGTGGCGGGGGCGAGCGCGCCGTTCAGGGCGGGGGTGTCGTCGGAGGGGGAAGCGGTGGTGGTCCGCTCGGTGGAGGTCGTTCCGTTCAGGGTGACGCTCAGCGCGCCCACGCCGACCGTGCCGGCGGTGACCGCCTGGACCACGCCCAGCAGCACGAGCACGCCGAGCACGACGGCGCTGATCCTGAGGGCCGCGCCGCCCCTGCGGCGACGGGACCCGCGGTGAGAACCGCGGTGGAGCTGGTCGGCCATGACGTCCTTCGTCCGGGCACACAGGTACGAACGTGAACATCCCCCATACGAGCGACGTCAGTTTCGGTGGTCCGAAGGCACGTAGTCAATGGACAAGGGCCCCTCATCGACGCTGCGTAGTCGCCGGACGACCTGATGTCTACAGCGGGGCTGTTCATGCTCCGTTCGTGGCAGCCGGTTAGGGTCGCGCCGTGTCTGAAGACGTCGCAATCGCCGCGCAGGTCCTGTCCACCAGCATCTTCGACTCCGCCGCCGAGGCGATCGAAGCGATCGCCGCCGCCGACGTGCTCGGTCTCGGCGTCCGGGTCGCCAACCGGCTCGTCGCGGAGGACGAGTCCGACGAGCTCGTCGAGGAGTGGGTCGTGGAGATCCTCACCTCGGTGCCGACCGCCGACGAGGAGTGAGGCGGAGGGCCCCGCCCCGGGGCCCTCCCACCCCCGTCACACCGTCAGCACGACCTTGCCGCGCACGTGCCTGCCCTCCAGCAGGCGGTGCGCCTCGGCGGCCCGCTCCAGCGGGAAGGTCCGCTGCACCTCGACCACCAGCTCACCGGCGCCCGCGTGCCCGGCCAGCCACCGCAGGTCCTCCGGCACGGGCTTGGCGTAGGCGTAGCGCCCGCCCAGCTCCAGCACGTTCGTGTCGACGATCGACACGATCCGGCTGTTGTCGCGCACCAGCGCCGGCGAGTCGTTCAACGCCGCGCCGCCCACGCAGTCGAACACCACGTCCACCTCGCCGTCGCCGCCGACCAGCTCGGCCACGTTGTCGACCAGCGCGTCCCCGTACGCCACGGGCTCGGCGCCCAGCGACCGCAGGAACCCGTGGTTGCGCGGCGACGCCGTACCGATCACCCGCGACGCGCCCAGCAGCCGCGCCACCTGCACCGCGAGGTGCCCGACCCCACCGGCGGCGGCGTGCACCAGCACCACGTCACCGGGCCCGACGCCGACCTTGCGCAGCGACTGCAACGCGGTCAGCCCGGTCAGCGCCAGCCCGCCGGCCTGCTCGAACGACAGCGACGCCGGCTTGTGCGCCAGCCCCCGCTCCGTCGCCGCGATCAGCTCCGCGTACGCGCCGTGCTGCACGTGGTCCTTGCGCTGGTAGCCGAACACCTCGTCGCCGGCCGCGAACCCGTCCACCGCGGGCCCGACCGCCCGCACCACCCCGGCCACGTCCCAGCCCGGGACCAGCGGGAAGTGGTGCGGTGCCACCCCGGCCAGGTGACCGGCGCGCACCAGCAGGTCCACCGGGTTCACCCCGGCCGCCCGCACCTCGACCAGCACCTGGTCCGGGCCGATCACCGGGTCGGGCAGCTCCACCGGCCGGAGGACCTCGGGGTCCCCGAACTCGTCCTGCGCGATCGCTCTCACGCCACCAGTCTTCAGGAACCGTAGAAAACGCGCTCGACAACGGCGCGGGCCCGCCGGGTGGTGCGCCGGTAGGCGTCGAGGAACTCGCCGGGGTCGTCGTGCCCCATCACGCCGGCCACCGCGGCCAGGTCGCGCCCGGTGGTGGGCAGCTGGTCACCGGCCTTGCCCCGCACCAGCACGACCGCGTTGCGCGCCCGCGTGGCCGTCGTCCAGGACTCCAGCAGCGCCGCCGCGTCGTCCTCCGCCACCAGCCCCGCCCCGGTGGCCGCGCGCAGCGCCCGCACGGTCGACGGCGTGCGCAGGCCCGGCACCTCGTGCGCGTGCTGGAGCTGGAGCAGCTGCACCGCCCACTCCACGTCCGCCAGCCCGCCGCGCCCCAGCTTGGTGTGCGTGGACGGGTCCGCGCCGCGCGGCAGCCGCTCGGCCTCCACCCGCGCCTTGATGCGCCGGATCTCCCGCACCGCGGCGGCGTCCAGGCCCTCCGCCGGGTACCGGACGGGGTCGATCAGCTCGACGAACCGCGCGCCCAGCTCCGCGTCGCCCCCGATGCACCGGGCCCGCAGCAGCGCCTGCGCCTCCCACAGCTCGGACCACTGCGCGTAGTACGCCCGGTAGGACTCGAACGTGCGCACCAGCGGTCCCTGCCTGCCCTCCGGCCGCAGGTCGGCGTCCACCTGGAGCGGCGGGTCCTGGCTGGGCGCGCTGAGCGCCCGCCGCACCCGCTCCACCACCGACGACGCGTAGCGCACCGCGTCACCGTCGGCCACCCCGTCGGCCGCCTCGCACACGAACATCACGTCGGCGTCCGACCCGTACCCCAGCTCCCGCCCGCCGAGCCGCCCCATGCCGATCACCGCGATCGACGCCGCCGGCTCGCCCGTCGAGCGCACCACCGCGTCCAGCGCGGCCTGGAGCACCGCCACCCACACCTCGGACAGCGACACGCACACCGTGCGCAGCGGCACGAGCCCGAGCAGGTCCGCGCACGCCACGCGCAGCAGCTCCTGGCGGCGCAGCGACCGGGCGGCGGTGACCGCGCGGTCCACGTCGCTGTACCGGGACACGGTGCTGCGCAGCGGGTTGCCGATGCTCATCGGGTCCACGCCCACCAGCGCCTCGGTGTCGGCCAGCAGCCGCAGCACCTCAGGGGCCCGCACCAGCAGGTCCGGCACCAGCCGCGAGGTGCCCAGCAGCGACGCCAGCCGGTCCACCACCGTGCCCTCGTCGCGCAGCAGCCGCAGGTACCAGGGCGTCTCGGCCAGCGCCTCGGACACCCGCCGGTACGCCAGCAGCCCGCCGTCCGGGTCGGGGGTCGCCGCGAACAGGTCGAGCAGCACCGGCAGCAGCGCGGTCTGGATGCGCGCCCGCCGCGACACGCCCCTGGTCAACGCCTCGATGTGGCGCAGCGCCCCGTCCGGCGCCGCGTACCCCAGCGCGGCCAGCCGCGCCGCCGCCTGCGACGTGGTCAGCCGCAGCGCCTCCGTCGGCACGTTCGCCACGGCCTGGAGCAGCGGCCGGTAGAACAGCTTCTCGTGCAGCCTGCGCACCTGGTTGGCGCGCTTGCGGAACTCCGCCAGCAGCACCTGGCTCTCCGACTGCCCGCCCTCGGCCGACAACCCGGCGGCGCGCGCCAGCCACCGCAGCGCGCTCGTGTCCTCGTCCGCCGGGAACAGGTGGGTGCGCAGCAGCCGCTGGAGCTGCAACCGGTGCTCCAGGGTGCGCAGGAACCGGTAGGCGCGGCCGAAGTCGGCGGCGTCCGCGCGGCCCACGTACCCGCCACGCCCCAGCGCCGCCAGCGCCTGCGTGGTCGAGGTGATCCGCAGCTCCTCGTCACCGCGCCCGTGCACCAGCTGGAGCAGCTGCACGGCGAACTCGACGTCCCGCAGCCCGCCCCGCCCCAGCTTCAGCTCCCGGTCGGTCAGGCCCACCGGCACGTGGTCCTCGACGCGGCGGCGCATGGCCTGCACGTCGGGCACGAAGTCCTCCCGCTCGGCGGCCGTCCACACCAGCGGGCGCACCACCTCCAGGTAGCGGCGCCCCAGCTCCTCGTCGCCCGCCACCGGCCGGGCCTTGAGCAGCGCCTGGAACTCCCAGGTCCGCGCCCACCGCTGGTAGTACGACGTGTGCCCCTCCAGGGTGCGCACCAGGGCGCCCGCCTTGCCCTCGGGCCGCAGCGCCGCGTCCACCTCGAAGCACGCCTGGCCCGCGACCTGCATCATCGTGCTGGCCAGCCGGGTCGCCACGGAGAGGTCGCCCTCCCCGACGAACACCACGTCCACGTCGCTGACGTAGTTCAGCTCCCGCGCGCCGCACTTGCCCATCGCGATCACCGCCAGCGAGCACCCGTCCGAGCGCGGCACCTGCCTGCCCGCGACGTCCAGCGCCGCCCGCAGCGCGGCCACGGCCAGCTCCGACAGCAGCCCGGCCACGTCGTCGTAGTTGACGTAGCGCTGCTCCGGCTCGACCACGTGCGCCAGGTCCTCGGCGGCGACCCGGCACAGCAGCGCCCGGTACGCCGACCGCAGCGCGCGCACGGCCTCCCCGCCGGTCAGCCCCTCCACCGCGCCGACCAGGGCGGGCGCGAACGCCGCCGCGTCCACCGGCTCCGGGTCGGCCAGGTCGGCCCAGCGCTCCGGGTTGGCGACCAGGAAGTCCGCCAGCGCGGTCGACGAGCCCAGCACGGCCAGCAGCCGCCCGCGCAGCGCTTCGTTGTCCCGCAGCGCCGCGTCCAGGTCGGACCACCGGTCGCCGAGCGCCGCGCGCAGCCGTTCCGCGCCGCGCAGCGCCAGGTCGGGGTCGGGGCTGCGGGACAGCGCGACCAGGACCGGCTCGTACCCGTCGGCGGGACCTCGGCCCTCCCACCACCCGGCGGCGCGCAGGTGCTCGCCGCTGCGCTCCTCGGTCAGGCCGAACCGCGCGGGGGACGTCGGGGTGCGGGCGGGATCGGTCATCGCGACCACCGTAGCCCGCCCGGGGCGCCGGGGACGGGTCAGCCGGCCACGATCAAGTAGATGCCGAACAACACCACGGTCACGCACGCCAGCAGGCAGACCGCCGCGGCGGCCGTGGGCACGACGGCCGCGCCGCCGCGCTCCCGCGCCACCTCGCGCGCCGACAGGGCGCGCAACGCCACCGAGAACAGCACGACCAGCCCCAGCACCACGGCGAGGCTCACCCCGAAGACGGCGCCCAGGGCCGCCCAGTCGACCTTCACACCGCCACCTTGTGCGCCTCGGCCGGGGCCGCGATCTCGTCCACCACGTGCTCGGGCCGCACCGGCTCGCGCCGCGACAGCAGCCAGATCCCCAGCGCCACGCCCGTGCCGACCACCGCCACCACGACCACGCCCGCCGTGCCGAGCGAGGCGACCTTGCCCGCCACCGCGCCGACGATGCCCGCCGCGGGCAGCGTGAGCAACCAGGCCACCGCCATCCGCCCGGCCACGTTCCACCGCACCCCGTCGAGCCGGCGGCCCAGGCCGGAGCCCATGATGCCGCCGGACGCCACGTGCGTGGTCGACAGCGCGAAGCCCAGGTGCGACGACGCCATGATCACGGTCGCCGCGCTGGTCTGCGCGGCGAAGCCCTGCGGCGCCTCGATCGTGGTCAGCCCCTTGCCCAGGGTCTGGGTGATGCGCCACCCGCCGAGGTAGGTGCCCAGCGCGATGGCGACCGCCGCGCTCAGGATCACCCACAGGGGCGGCTCCGCGCCCGGCGCGAGCGTGCCCGCGGTGATCAGGGTGAGCGTGATGATGCCCATGGTCTTCTGCGCGTCGTTCGTGCCGTGCGCGAGGGACATCAGCGCGGCGGAGGCGATCTGACCCGCCTTGAAGCCCCTGTCGTTCACCGACTTCCGGGCCCGCTTGGTCAGCCGGTAGGTCAGGTAGGTGGCGAGCATGGCCACCAGGCCCGCGACCAGCGGCGCGGCGATGGCGGGCGCGATGACCTTGTCCACGACCTTGTCGAAGTGCACGGCGCCGGTGCCCGACGCGACCCAGGTGGCGCCGATCAGGCCGCCGAACAGGGCGTGCGACGAGGACGACGGCAGGCCGACGTACCAGGTCACGAGGTTCCACATGATCGCGCCGACCAGGCCGCCGAACACCACCGCCGGGGTGATCAGGGTGTCGTCGACGATCCCGCCCGAGATGGTCTTGGCGACCTCGACCGACAGCAGCGCGCCGACGAGGTTGAGCACCGCGGAGAACGCGACCGCCGTGCGGGGCCGGAGGGCGCCGGTGGCGATGGACGTCGCCATCGAGTTCGCGGTGTCGTGGAAGCCGTTGGTGAAGTCGAAGACCAACGCCGTGACCACCACGATGATGACGAGGAGCGAGGCATCCACGCTGATTCCTCCGGCTGAACCGACACAGTCGTAGGAGAACGCTACCTGTCCAACCGATGAATCCTCGTCTCAACAGAGGTTCGTCACACCAACGGCAGCTTCCGTTGGATCGTCAGTTCTCCGGCGGCCAGACGCGCAAATCTTTCGCAGAACGGCTGCCACACCTCCCGGATGTCCTCGTGGGCGGCCTCCAGGCGGTCGGGGTCCAGCCAGCTCGGCCGCGCGCCGGCCGCCGTGGCGGGGTACCCTGCCGCCCACTTCAGCACCATCTCGGGCGTCGTCTCGATGTGGAACTGCACCCCGTAGGCCCGGTCCCCGACGCGGAACGCCTGGTTCGCGCACCTGGGCGAGGACGCCAGCAGCACCGCCGTCGGCGGCAGGAACGACACCTCGTCGGTGTGGAACTGGAGCACGTCCGGCGTCCACGGCAGCTCCGCGAACAGCGGGTCGTCGCCCGCCGCGTCCCGCTTGGCCACCAGCATCACGCCCACCTCGGGCCCCTGCGCGGCAGGCCGCACCTGGCCGCCGGTGGCCGCGGCGAGCAGCTGCGCGCCCAGGCACACCGCCAGCAGCGGCACCCGCCGCGACACCGCCTCCGACAGCAGCCGGCGCACGTCCGCCAGCCACGGGTGCTCGGCGTCGTCCAGCGCGCCCACGGCGCCGCCCAGGCACACCACGCCGTCGTAGCCGTCCAGGTTCCCGGGCAGCGGCCCGGCGCAGGGCTCGACCACGTCCAGCACCGCCCCGGCGGCGGTCAGCCACTCGCCGAGGCGGGCGGGCGGGTCGTCGCGGTCGGGTTGCAGCACCAGCAGACGCGTCACCCGCCCGAGGGTAGATCAGCAGGCGCAGGACGCCCCGTGCAGGTCGGTGCCCTCCACCTCGGTGCCCTCCACCGGGTAGCCCGCCGCCCGCCAGGTGGTGATGCCGCCGGCGAGCCGCTTCACCCGGAACCCGAGCGCGCTCAGCCGCAACGCGCCCTTCGTGGCCGCGTTGCACACCGAGCTCTCGCAGTAGCAGACGTAGACCAGGTCGCGGTCCCAGCCGGCGGTCGTGGTCGCGTCGACCTCCCAGTGCGGCAGGTTGACCGCGCCCGGGATGCGGGCCCGCTCGAACGCCTCGCGGCCGCGCGTCTCCACCAGCCGGAAACCGGCGGTGTCCCCCGCTCCGAGGTCGCGCGCCACGTCGTCCGGGTCGGCCTCGAAGGCCAGCTCGGCGGCGAAGAACGCGACGGCCTCGGCGGGGTCGGCGGCGGGGAAGCGGAGCGTGTTCGTCATGGGTAGATCGTCGCCGACCGGCGCGGCCGACCACAGGGGGAACTCCAGGCGTTTCCGGTGCCCTGCCTACGATTTCGCGGTGGAATTGGACGACGTGGACTGGAAACTGCTGGACCTGCTCCAGCACGACGGGCGGATGACGTTCACCGAGCTGGCCAAGCGGGTCTCGCTGTCCGCGCCCGCCACCACCGAGCGCGTGC
This sequence comes from Saccharothrix sp. BKS2, assembly GCF_047689505.1. Taxonomy (NCBI): domain Bacteria; kingdom Bacillati; phylum Actinomycetota; class Actinomycetes; order Pseudonocardiales; family Pseudonocardiaceae; genus Saccharothrix; species Saccharothrix sp. BKS2. The sequence goes on from NZ_JAUQOL010000021.1 coordinate 111,932, forward strand.
GCAGGCTGGAGCAGGCGGGGATCGTCACCGGGTACGCCGCGGTGGTCGACCCGCAGCGGCTCGGCCTGCCGATCGAAGCCATCGTGCGGGTGAAGGTGCGCAGCCTGGACACCCCGCGGTTCCGGGAGCGGGTGGTCACCCTGGCCCTGGTCCGCGACGCCGACCACGTGACCGGGGACGACTGCTGGCTGCTGCGCGTGGTGTGCCGGTCGATGGTCGAGCTGGAGCGGTTCGTCGAGCAGGCCCAGCGCTACGGCGACACGACCACGTCCCTGGTCTTCTCCTCCCACGTCCGCAACAGGCCGCTGACCCGGGCGGTCGCGGAGGGCACCGCCGTCGACTGACGGGCGCCGGGGCACGAGGAACCCGCGAGCCCGCGAGCTGCCGGGCGGACCCGGTCAGCCCCCGGCGGGAGTGAACGCGAACTCCGCCGAGTCGACCACGGACCGGAACCCGATCCGCTGGTAGATCGAGTTGGACGTGGGGTTCGACAGGTCCGTGTAGAGCACGACGTGCTCGGCCCCGTTCTCCCCCGCCCACGCCGCGCACGCCGCCGTCACCGCCGCGCCGTAACCACGCCCCCGGAGCTCCGGCGGCGTGAACACCGGACCGAGCCGGGACATTGCCGACGCGGGCGTGCTCGCCGACGCCCAGGACACCGGCCTGCCGTCCCCGTCGCACCAGAGCACGTGACCGAAGCCGGCGGCCGTGCTGGCGCGCAGGAACCGCACCGACTGCTCCTCGACGCCCCGGTCCCGGACCTGCTCGGTGGCCTCCACCCGGAAGTCCGAGTACCAGCCGGTCAGCAGCTCGATGTCGTCCTCGGTCGCCATCCGGGCCTGGCCCGGCACGTCGGCGGGGAGCTCCAGCTCCCCGAGCTGGTACAGGCGCAGGGCCATGACCTCGCGCGCGCCGCAGCCCGTGCGGGCCGCCCAGGCGACGACGAACGCCTCCACCGCGTCCCGGGGACCGTTGACGCCGGGCAGCTCCACGTCACCGGCCAACGCGTCCGCCAGCGTCTCCACCCACTCGACCGGGACACCCGTGAGCGTCAACGGCCAGGGCGGCGTGCGCAGGGCCGCGGCCACCAGGAGATCTCCCTCGCACACCGTCACCAGCAGCGGCGGCTGGTCGTCCGGGTCCGGGTGGCGGAGCCGGCGGTCGACCGCCGCGATCGGGATGCTGTGGAGCACCGGGTCCGCGGTGAAGAAGTCCCCCGTGAGGGTCCAGAACTCCGCAAGGTCGTCGTGCTTGGTCACCTCGGCCACGAGCGGCACGATAACGCAAAAAGCCCTCAGGGGCACCCGTATCACGGGTGCCCCTGAGGGAAAGAATGTTCGGCGGCGTCCTACTCTCC
>NZ_JAUQOL010000022.1:0-107530 GCF_047689505.1 Saccharothrix sp. BKS2
CCGGGCAGGCCACCGAATTCGGGTTCCAGGGCACCGGCTCCGCCACCGACCTCACACCCACCTGCACCGCGAGCTGACCCGAATTCACCCAGTCGGATCGACGGCGACCCGGACACCGGGTCGCCGTCGTGCTGTCCGGAACCGTCCAGGCCCGTTCGCACGGGCCCGGCGGCTCTAGGCGTGGTCGCGCCGGTGGCCGCCCACGCCCTCGTCGTCCGCGCCGGACCAGAACGCCGGGTCGTACGGGGTGTCGGGCACGACCACCACCGCGTCCGGGTCCACCGCGGCGGGCCGCGCCGACCGGGCGAACTCGGCGAGGTCGATCTCCAGCCGCTCGACGCTGTTGACGACCCGGCGGGCGGCGGGGGTGCCGGCGTCGTCGGAGCGGAGCGTCCCGACCCGCGTGCGCAGGCGCACGACGAGCCGCCGCAGCTCAGCCATCTCGTTCTCGGGCATTCATCTCCCCCTCGTCGCGCGACCGGGTGGTTCAACTCGGTCAACGCTAGGAACCGGCCGGCCGCCGGACAACCCCTAAGGGCCCTATGACCAGGGGTGTTCCGAATAGGGGTGGTCGTGCGCGCGGCGCCCGACCGGGGTGGTCGGGCGCCGCTGGGGGTGGTTCTCCGGACCGGGTCCGGCTACGGGACCGGGTACTCGGCCACGTAGACCGGTGCGCCGATCCTGGTCGTGTCGGCCGGGTCGCCGATGCCGTTGACCACGTGGTCGACGGTGCCCGCGCCCAGGTTGACGGTCATGATGTGGTGCAGCTTGACGCCGGGGGTCCGGGGCACCTCGAAGCCGTTCTCGGTGTGGATCTCCGGGTTGTTCTGGTTGAACACGTACACACCGCCGCCGTGCAGGGTGTGCCGGCGCACGCGGTCGCCCACCTTGTAGCCCGCCCAGCCCTCGACGGAGCCCTTCATCCAGTCCGCCTGCGTCGGCGGGTCGTAGGGCAGCTCGTTCTGGTAGAGCACGGTGGTGCCGTCCTCGCCGTTCCAAACGGTGTTGTGCCGCTGGAAGTGCTCGACGAACAGGCCCGTCGCGGTCACCCGGTCGCCGTTGATCACAACGCCCGTGCGGCCGGTGTTGGTGCGCCAGCGCTCGGTGTCGGTGAAGCCCTCGACGCCGTGGTCGGCCCGCCACACCCAGGTGTGGTCGATGAGCACGTTGTCGCTGTTGACCTCCAGCGCGGTGTCGGTCTTGCCGACGTGCGGCCCGCCGACGCGGAAGTACACGTCCGACAGGGTCAGCGGGTTGTTCGGCGAGGACCAGTTGACGCCGTGCTCCTTGCCGACCCGCAGCAGGACCGGCGAGAGCTTCGTGCCGGCGTCGATGGTGACACCCGCGATGACGACGCCCGGCACGCCCGCGACGTCCAGCGGGACCGCGCCGTTCACGGCGGTGAGCGTGGCGTGCCCGATGCCGAGGACGACGGTGTCGGGGCGCCGGACCTCGATGCTGCGGGCGATGTCGTACACGCCCGGGGTCAGCAGCAGGTGCTTGCCGAGCAGCAGCGCGGTGTTGATCTCGCGCACCGAGTCGCCCGGCTCGGCCACGTAGAAGTCGCGCAGCGGGATGGTGCGGCCGGGCGTCGTGCCGTTCGCCCAGGACACGCCGCTGGTGTTCCGGCGGGCGGCCGGGACGCGGACGTTGTAGGCGCCCTTGGCGTCGACGAACAGGTACGGCTTCTCCCGGCTCAGCGGGGTGGTGTCGAGCGTGGTGTACGGCGGGTTCGGGAAGTCGGCGTCGTCGGGCGCGCCCACGACACCGGAGAAGACCTGGTTCCACACGCCGTTGGACCAGCCGGCGACCTCGCTGTTGCGGGTCAGCCACTGCTGCTGGGAGCCGTTGGTGACCACCGGGAGCCGGGAGTCGGCGATGAAGCCGCCGCTGGCGTACTGCGGGCCGGCGGTGCAGTAGTCCATCAGCGACAGCGGGCCGCCGGTGACGTTGAGCCGGCGCATCGACACCGCCTGGGACACCGCCCAGAAGTTCGTCGCGGACCGGCAGCCGTCCTGACCGGCCCCGTTGACGTTGATGGTCAGGTTGCCCAGGGTGCGCCAGAAGTTGACCAGGGCGAGGCAGTTGGCCGTGCCGCCCTCGGTCAGGCAGCGGTTGTAGACCTCGACCTTGCCGTTGATGACGACGTCGGTGGGCGACGCGCCCAGGCCGGCGACCTCGGTGTAGTAGCCGACCTTGATCTGGAGCGGCTGCTCGGCGGTGCCGTAGTGGCCCGGCTTGAACAGGTAGGCGTACCGCTCGGTGCCCATCTCGTTGTCGACCTGGGCGGCGTGCGCCCGGTCCAGCTCGGCCTGGATCTCGGCGACGGGCATGGCGGGGTCGAAGACCTTGACGTTCACGCCGAGGTCGGCGGCACCGCGCCGCGGCTGGTCCGCGCTCGCGGCCGGGGCGGTCACCGCGGTGGTGGCGGCCGTAGCCAGGACGAGTCCCAGTACGAATGACCTGCCAAAACGCGTGTGAGCGCTCTCACGTCTTGGGTGGCGCTGGATCGACATTGACCTGCCTCTGAGAAGTAGGGACGTTCGGGGGCAGCCCGCTGCGAGAGCGCTCTCTCAGTGGTTCTTCGAGGTCAGGCGGCGGGCGGCGTGGTTGGCTATTCTTACTCCGTCGAACGCTTCGACGCCATGCCCCGTCGTCCCGGTTTTTCGGGGATCCGGGCGGTTCCCGGTTCAGATGGCACCCGTGCGGATCGCGTGGGCCACCGCGTGCGGCCGGTTGCGCAGGCCCATCCTGGCGGTCACCTCGTACAGGGTGTTCTTGATCGTGCGCTCCGCGTAACCCAGCTCCGCCGCGATCTGCGCGGTGCTGCGCCCCTCGGCCAGCAGCCGCAGGACGCCGACCTCCCGGGGCAGCAGGCGGCCGGGGACCGGTTCGGCCGGCGGGTCGGCCTCGTAGCGCGCGCGGTGGAACCCGTCGAGCAGCTCCCGGGCGGTGACCGCCGGCCCGGTCGCCGCGCGCAGGACGGCGTGCGGCAGCCGACCGCCGGTGGCCGCCGACCGGGGCAGCGCCCCCACCACGCCGGCGCGGACCAGGCGGAGCGCGTCGGGCCGGGACAGGCGGTTCGCCACCAGCACCGCCGGCGGGCCGGTCGGGCGCCCCGCCCCGACGTCCGCCACCGCGCCCGTCGGGGCCAGGAGCAGCACGTCGGCCGCCGCCCGTCCGGACGCGGGCACCGCGGTGATCCCGGGCGCGGCGTCGAGGCAGGCGGTCAGCGCGGCCAGCGAGAGCGGGTCGCCCGCCCGGACGACCACGCGCACACCCGGGACGATCGGAGGTCCACCGCTCATGGGTTCACCCTAGGAACCGGCGGGGCGGGGGTCACTGCCGCGCGCTGGAGCCCGGTGGTGCAGCCTGCGGGATGGTCAGGCGCCGGTCCGGGACGGCGGGCCGCAACACGGTCGGTCACACACCCGTCGGCCCGCAACGCGGTCCGACCACCGGCACGGCGCAGGGGTCACCGCCGCACGCCGAACCCCGTGGCCCAGCCCGCAGGACGGTCAGGCACCGGCCGGGATCGCGGCCCGCAACGCGGTCGGACCACCGGCGGGGCTGTCCACCTCGGTGACGCCGTCGAACGCGGCGACGCGGTGCCGGATGCCCAGCAGGCCGGTGCCCAGCGCCTCGTCGGCGCCGCCGCGGCCGTCGTCCACGACCTCGACCCGGAGCAGGCCGCCGTCGAGGCCCAGCCGCACGGTGATCCGGGTCGCCCCGCTGTGCTTGACCGCGTTGGTCAGCGCTTCGGCCACCACGAAGTAGGCGGCCGCCTCCACCGCGGCGGGCAGGCGCGGCACGGGCCGCTCGTCGTAGGAGCACGGGATCGCGCAGTGCGCGACCAGGGACGCGACCGCGCCGGTCAGGCCGCGGTCGGCCAGCACCGGCGGGTGGATGCCGCGCACCACGTCGCGCAGTTCCGCGAGCGCGTCGGAGGCCGCGTTCTGCGCGGTGAGCAGCATCGGCAGGACCGCCCCGGGGTCGCGGCGCAGCGCGCGTTCCGCCATGCCCAGGTGCATCACCACCGCGACCAGGCGGTTCTGCGTGCCGTCGTGCAGGCTGCGCTCGATGCGGCGCAGCTCGTTGCCGTGCGCTTCGAGCGCGTCCGCCCGGGTGGCCGTCACCTCGGCCAGGCGCTCCACGAGGGTCGGCTCGGGCGGCGCCAGCCTCGCCACCCCCACCCGGGCGCACCAGCCCGCCAGCGGCGGCACGAGGAGCCAGCCCACCGCCCCGTACCCGAGGGCGGTGGCCAGCGCGACGACCGCGCCGCCCCACGAGGTCACCGGCGCGTCCAGGGTGGTCGTGACGCCGGGCACGAACGGCCCGACCGCGGCGATCACCGCGTTCTGCGCGGCGCCGGCGGGCGCGCCGACCGCGACCGCGCCCGCCAGCAGGCCCCCGGTGGCCTGGAACAGCAGCCAGGCCAGGTCCCGGCGCACGGCCGGGTCGGTCAGCACGGTGGCGAGGTCCCAGGTGGGCGACTCCGGCGGCGCGGGGACCGGTGTGCCGAGGAAGCGGCCGACGCGGCGGCGCTCGAACGCGGCCAGCTCCCGGGCCACCCGGGCGACGTGGGGCAGCAGCGGGAGCGTGACGACCAGCGCCACGCACAGGAGCAGTCCGATGAGGACGAACCACGACGCCGCGCCGAGGGCCAGGCCGACGGTGAGGAACCGCAGCCCCGGCAACCGGGAGCGCCACGCGAGACCAGTCATCCCTGCTGCTTTCCGGGAGGTGGCGGAGCGCCGTCGATGATGGCACAGGTGGAGGAGGCCGGGCCCCGGGCCGGGGAGAGCGGGCCGGCTGCCCCGGTGGACGGGTACGCGCGGGCACACCGGGCGAGGTGACGCCCGACGCGTGGTGGGATGTGCCCATGCGAATCGTGATCGCGGAGGACGACGCCCTCCTGCGGGCGGGCCTCGAACTGCTGCTGCGCGCCGAGTCGCTCGACGTGGTGGCGGCCACCCCCGACGCGGAGGCGTTCCTCGCGGCGGTCGACGAGCACCGGCCCGACGTGGCCATCGTGGACGTGCGGATGCCGCCGTCGCACACCGACGAGGGAATCCGGGCGGCGGTCGAGGCCCGGCGCAGGCAGCCCGGCCTGGCCGTGCTGGTGCTGTCTGCCTACGTCGAGCAGGCTTTCGCCACCGAGCTGCTCGCCCACGGCGCGGCCCGCCTCGGCTACCTGCTCAAGGAGCGGGTGGGCCGGGTCGAGGAGTTCCTGGACGCGCTGCACCGGGTCGCGGCCGGCGGCACCGCCGTGGACCCGGACGTCGTCGCCCAGCTCTTCGCCCGCAGCCGGCCCGACACCCGGCTGGAGCGGCTCACCCCGCGCGAGCGCGACGTGCTGGCCCTGATGGCCGAGGGGCTGGGCAACGCCGCCGTCGCCACCCGGCTCGTGGTCACCGAGGGCGCGGTGCACAAGCACATCCGCAGCATCTTCGCCAAGCTCGACCTGACACCGGCCGACGAGGTCGACCGGCGCGTGGCCGCGGTGCTGCACTACCTGGAGAAGTCCTGACCACGCGCATCAGAGGAGCCCGGCGCGCAGGGCGAAGGCGACCGCGTGGGAGCGGGTGGTCAGCCGGTGGCGGGCCAGGAACGCCTGGAGCGCGTACTTGACCGTCCGCTCCGAGCACCCCAGCACCCCGGCGACCTCCCCGGTGTCGAGCCCCTCCGCGACCAGCAGGAGGACCCGGCGCTCGCGGGCGGTCACCGCCGGCGGCCCGCCCGGTCCCGGGACCTGCCGGCGCAGGTGCCGCACCCGCGCCAGCAGCAGGCCCTGCAACCTGGGCGGCAGGTCGGCCGCGCCGTCGCCGGCGGCCAGCACGGCGGCCGCGATCCGGTCGCCGGTGGCCTCGCGCAGCGGGAGGACCGCCACCACGCCCAGCGCCACCGCCTCCTCCAGCCCGCTCTCGCGGAACTCGTCGGCGACCACCACGCAGCGGGGTTCGACGCCGCGCGCCGAGCCGGTGCCCGCGCCGCGCAGCAGCCGGACCGCCCGCTCGTCGAAGACCTCCTCGACCAGCAGCAGGACGTCGGCGTCCTCGACCCGGGGCGAGACCGCGAGACCGCGCCGCCCGCCCAGCAGCCCGACCGCGCCCGCGCGCAGCACGGGGTCGGCGGCCCGCACCGCCACGGTGACCGCCGGCCCGCCACCCGCGCGCCCGGTCCGGGCCGGCGGGCGGCGGCAGGTCGTCGCGGCCGTCACGCGCGGACCCCGATCACGTCCACGGGCCGCGCCCGCAGGGCCACCCGGGTGGGTACGGCGACGGCGGCGAGCCCCAGCACCGCCGTGACGCCGACGATCGCCAGGTACACCAGCGGCGGCACCGAGGGCAGCGGCGAGCCGGTGAGGCCGACGCTCACCCCGACCAGGGTGGGCACCGCGGCCGCCGTGCCGACCACCACCGCGATGCCGACCACGAGCAGCGCCTCGACGCGCGTCATCCGCGCCACCTGCCTCCGGCCGGTGCCGACCAGCCGCAGCAGCGCGAACTCCCGCGACCGCTCGGCCGTCGCCATGACCAGGGTGTTGACCACCGAGATGGCCAGGTAGCCCAGGACCACCAGCAGCGCGATCAGGCTGGTCCACGACTGCGCGTCGCGCCCGGCCTGCCCGGCGGCCTCCAGCGCGGCGCGGTCCTGGACCGCGAGGCCGGGGAAGCGCTCGGCCAGCGCCGCCAGGCCGGGTCCGGCCGAGCCGTCGGTCCGCACCAGCACCGAGTGGTCGAGCCGGGTGGTGGTGTGCGCGGCCAGGACGTCGCGGGGCAGGGTCACGTCGCCGAACCCCAGGCCCCGGTCGTACAGGGCCACGACGGTCGGCCGCACGGCCGCGCCGTCGCCCAGCCGCAGGTCGACCCGGTCGCCGACGCCGACGCCGATCGACGCGGCGGCCGGCGCGCTCAGCGCGACGGCCTCGCCGCGCAGGGCGGCCAGGTCGCCCTCGCGCGGCCGCAGGTCCAGCGTGTCGCCGAACCCGCCGGCGGGGAGCCCCTGCGCCGCGTAGGCCGTCACCTGCGGGTCACCGAGCACGGTCTGGTCGACGAAGACCTGGCTGCGCACCACCGGGGTCGCCTGCCGCACCCCGGCCACGGCCCGGACCGCGTCGGTGACCTGCGGCGCGAGCCCGACGGGGCCGGCCAGCACGAAGTCGGCCACCACCCCGTCGTCGGCCTGCGCGGCGGCCGCGGCGCTCACCGTGGTCTGGGTGAAGATCTGCACCGACGCGGTGGCCACGGCGAGCACCATCGGGGTGACCACGGCGGCCAGCCGCCGCGCGTTGGCCGCGACGCCCTCGACCGCCAGGTGCCCGCCGACCGGGGACAGCGCCCGCAGCGGGCGGGCCGGCAGCCGGGCCGCCCGGCCGACCAGCAGCGGGCCGAGCAGGGCCGCGCCGAGCACCAGCAGCAGCGCCGACGAGGCCGCGACCGCCGCGCCGAACTCCCCCGGCACGAACAGCGGTGTCGTCGCCGCGCCCAGCCCCAGCGCCACCGACGCCAGGCCGGCGACGACGCGGGCGCGGCCCAGCCCCTCCGGTTCCACCGACGCCTCGCGCAGCGCGTCCACGGGCGGGGCCGAGGCGGCGCGGCGGGCCGCGAACCACCCGGCGACCCGCGCCGTGCCGACCACGAGCAGGACCGCGGCCAGCGGCGGCAGCGGGCTCAGGGCCAGGGCGAAGTCCCCGGGCAGCAGGCCCGCGCCGGCGAACGCGTCGCGCATCAGGTGCGCCGCGGCGAAGCCGGGCCCCGCGCCGAGCACCGCGGCCGCGCCCGCCGCGATCAGGATCTCCGCGCCGACGAGGCGGTGGACCTGCCGGGGAGTCGCGGCCACCGCCCGCAGCAGCGCCAGCTCCCGCGCGCGCTGCCGGATCGACAGGCCGAGCGTGCCCGCCACCACGAGCACCGCGACCAGCAGCGTGGTGCCCGCGAACGCCAGCGTCAGCACCACCAGTTCCGAGCGCACCCGGCCCACGTCGGTGAACTCCAGGTCACCGCGGGCGGCGCCGGTGCGGACGTCGGCGGCCAAGCCGGTCAGCGCGGTCCGGACCCGGTCGGCCAGGTCGTCCGGGTCGACGCCGGGCGCGGCCAGCACGCCGACGACGTCCACCTGGTCGGGGCGCCCGGAGCGGGCGCGGGCCTGCTCGTCGGTGAGGAACAGGGCGGGCCGCCGCGCGGTGTCCACGCCGGTCGCGGCGGCGATGCCGGCCACCACGTGCGGCTCCGGCCCGCCGCCGAAGGCCAGCGGCAGCCGGTCCCCGACGCGCGCCCCGACCCGGTCGGCGAGCGCCGCGTCCAGCACGATCTCCCCCGGTCCGCGCGGCTCGGCGCCGTCCCGCAGCGCCAGCGGGGTCAGCGCCGCCGAGCTCCAGCCCAGCGCCACCGCGCCCGCTCCGCCCGGCACGACCACCGGGGCGGAGCTCTCCCCCACCGCGCGGGCCACCCCGGGGACCGCCGCGACCCGGGCCACCGCGTCGGCGGGCAGCGGGGCGCGCTCGCTCAGCGGCACGTCGAGGTCACCCGCCACGGGCAGCGCCTGCGGCCCCGCGACCACGACCGCCGCGCCCGCGTACCGCTGCGGGGCGACCCCGGCGCGCAGCCCGGACTCGAACAGCACGCCCAGCGCCGTGAGCAGCGCCGAGGCGCACAGGACCGCGATGAACACGCCCGCGAAGCCGCCGATCCGGTGGCGGATCGAGGCCAGTGCCAGCTGCCGCACCGTCACCACTCCCCCAACTGCGTCATGCGCTCGGCGATGGCCTCGGGGGACGGGTCGGCCAGGGAGCCCGCGAGCCCGCCGTCCCGGAGGAACACGACCTGGTCGGCGTACGAGGCGGCCAGCGGGTCGTGGGTCACCATCAGCACGGTCTGCCCGGTGCCGTCGACGATGTCGCGCAACAGCTCCAGCACCTGCCTGCCGGTGCGGCTGTCCAGCGCGCCGGTCGGCTCGTCGGCGAGGACCACGTCCGGCCGGGTGATGAGCGCGCGGGCGATGGCGACGCGCTGCTGCTGGCCGCCGGACAGCTGGGCGGGCCGGTGGCCGAGCCGGTCGGCCAGCCCGACGCGCTCCACCACGTGCCGCGGCCAGGCCGGGTCGGGCGCGCCCGCGCCGAGCAGCAGCGGCAGGCGGATGTTCTGCTCCACGGTCAGCGACGGGACCAGGTTGTACGCCTGGAACACGAAGCCGATCCGGTCGCGGCGCACCGCGGTCAGCCGCTTCTCGTCCAGTGTGGACAGTTCGGTGCCGCCCAGCAGGACCGAACCCGACGTCGGCCGGTCCAGGCCGGCGGCGCAGTGCAGGAAGGTGCTCTTGCCGGACCCGGAGGGGCCCATCACGGCGGTGAAGCCGCCGCGCGGCAGGTCGATCGTCACGCCGTCCAGCGCGGTCACCGCGCGGTCGCCCGACCCGTACACCTTCGTCACCGACGACATCCTGACGGCCGGTACCGCGGCGGTGGCGCGCTCCGGCGCCTTCGTCTCCATCACGGGTACGACGCTAGGCAGCGCGGCCGCCCGGGACGATCCACCGCACTGCCCGGTCCGCGGTACAGCCTGCTGTACCCCCGGGTGCGGCTAGCGGGCCGGGGCGGCGCTCAGGAGAGCTCCTTGCCGAACAGCAGCTTCCAGGGCATCAACGCGGATTCCAACTGGACCGCGAAGCTCATCTTGGAGCTGCCCACCACGCGCTCCTCGAACCTGATCGGGACCTCGACGATGCGCATCCCGTGCTTCACCGTGCGGTGGTTCATCTCGACCTGGAACGCGTACCCGTTGCTGCGCACCGAGGCGAAGTCGATCTTCCGCAGGGTGGCCGCGTGCCACGCCTTGAACCCGGCGGTGGCGTCCTTGACGCCCAGCCGCAGGATGGTGTTGACGTAGAGGTTCGCCCACGCGGACAACAGCTTGCGGTGCCACGGCCACTCGCCGGCGACCGAGCCGCCCGGGACGTAGCGGGAGCCGATCACGACTGCCGCGTCCGAGTCGGCCAGCGCCCGCACCACGGCGGGGAGCGCGCCGGCGGGGTGGGAGAGGTCGGCGTCCATCTGGACCACCACGTCGGCGCCGCCGTCCAGGGCCCTGCCGATGCCCGCGACGTAGGCCCGGCCCAGGCCGTCCTTCTCCGTGCGGTGCAGCACCTCGACCGGGATCGGCCCGTCGGCCGCGAGCCCGTCGGCGACCTCGCCCGTGCCGTCCGGGGAGTTGTCGTCGACGACCAGGACGCGCAGGTCGGGCAGCCCGAGGCCGGCGAGCGAGTCGACCAGCCTCGGCAGGTTCTCCCGCTCGTTGTAGGTCGGGACCACGACCGTGATCCTGGGCGAGCTCACTTCCACCGTAATTCCCCAACCGTGTCCACGTGTTCGGCGACCATGCGACCTGGCCCTTCGTCAGCGTTCGATCGTATCGGCAGCGCGGGAGCACGCGGCCGCCCACCTGCCGGCGCGCGGGGGCGGACGACCGCGGGCCCGGGAGCGGAAAGCGCCGCTCAGGTGGTCAGGACCGCAGGTCCCAGCCGGAGCAGCCCGTCGTCGAGGGGGACGCAGCGCAGCCCGCCGCGACCGCGCAGCGCCTTGAGCGCCCCCGGCGCGACCACGGCGTTCATCCACCCGCACGGGTGCGCCGGCCGGTGCGCCTCGAACCGCACCGGGCCGTCGCCGGAGTCCAGGCCGAACACCCCGCCCCGGGCGAGCCCGTCGACGTCGAACCCGCGCAGCACGACGTTGCGCCGCACGACCAGCGGGCTCGGCACGGCGGTCAGGCCGAGGTCGCGCGCCGCGCGTTCGAGCGATTCGACGGCGAACACCGTGACGGCGGCCGTGCGGTGGGCGGGCCGGTTGAAGTAGCGGTCGCCCACCAGGCCGAGGCCCGCCCGGACCTCGACGCGGTCGCGGGAGGCGGGCTCCGGGTCGGGGCGCGGCCCGTCGGCGGGCCGCCCCTCGTAGGCGTGCACGGGCGACACGTGCAGCGCCACCACCTCGACGTGCGCCCTCAGCGCTCGCCGAGCTGCCACTCGGGCCTCACGTAGTGGCAGGTGTAGCCGTTCGGGTAGCGCTCCAGGTAGTCCTGGTGCTCCGGCTCGGCCTCCCAGAAGTCCCCCGCCTGGGTGACCTCGGTGACGACCCGGCCCGGCCACCGGCCGGACGCGTCCACGTCGGCGATGGTGGCCTCCGCGACCCGCTTCTGGGCGTCGCTCTCGTAGAAGATCGCGGAGCGGTAGCTGGTGCCGATGTCGTTGCCCTGCCGGTCGCGCGTCGTCGGGTCGTGGACCTGGAAGAAGAACTCCAGGACCTGGCGGTAGCTCAACCGCTCCGGGTCGAAGACGATCTCGATGGCCTCGGCGTGGCCGCCGTGGTCGCGGTAGGTGGCGTTGGGCACGTCACCGCCGGTGTAGCCCACGCGGGTGGAGACGACACCCGGGTGGCGGCGGAACAGGTCTTGCATGCCCCAGAAGCACCCGCCCGCCAGGACGGCCTTCTCGGTCACAGTGGCCATGTGTCGCTCCGCTCCTGAAAAAATCCGATGGATCTCCACCACTCCGAACGCCCACGAGCCCCCCGGTCATCCCGGTCCGGCTGTGATCCGCGTCCGACCTGCCATCTTCCCCACCGGGGCAACAGAACGCACCCCTGCGGCGTAATCACCAAGAGGGGCACCGCGCCGCTCAGGTGAGGAGGACCACGAAGTGAGAGCAACGCTGACCGGAGCGGTCGTCGCGGCGCTGGTGCTCGCGGCGGTGACCCCGGCGCACGCGGCCGGGCCGGGTCCGGCCGGGTTCGGGGACCCGTACTACCCGCTGGCGGGCGGTGGGGGCTACGACGTGGGGCACTACGACCTGCGCCTGGCCTACGAGCCCGCGACGGACGTGCTGACCGGGACCACCACCATCCGGCTGACCACCACGACCGAGCTGTCGTCGGTCAACTTCGACTTCGCCCTGCCGGTGCGGTCGGCCAGGGTGGGCGGGCGGGACGTCGGGTTCGCGCAGCACGACCACGAACTGCTGGTCGGCGCGGGCGGCGACGTGCCGGCCGGGACGGAGCTGACGTTCGTGATCGGCTATTCGGCCTCGCCGTCGAACACCCACGCCGAGGTGCCGGTCACCCGGTGGAAGCGGACGCCGGACGGGGCGCTGGCGATCGCCGCGCCGACCATGTCGCCGTGGTGGTACCCGAGCAACGACCACCCCGGCGACAAGGCCACCTACGACGTGTCGATCACGGTGCCCGACGGCGTGGAGGCGATCTCCAACGGCGAGCTGCTGGGCACGTACCCGCAGGGCGACGGCCGGACCACGTGGGGCTGGTTCAGCGGCGAGCCGCAGACCACCTACGCGACGTTCCTCGCGATCGGGCAGTTCGACGTGCGGCGGTCCACCACCGGGGACGGCAGGCGGGTCCTGACCGCGTACTCGACCGCCCTGAGCGGGACGGCGGCGCGGGAGAGCGTGGAGCGGACGCCGGAGCTGGTGCGGTTCCTGGAGGGCCGGTTCGGCCCGTACCCGTTCGCCGACCTGGGCGGACTGGTCACGCCGCACACCTCGTCGCCCCTGGAGACGCGGACCCGGCCGGCGTACCCGGCGCGGGCGTTCCGGGACGGGCCGAACACCTACGTGGTCGTGCACGAACTGGCGCACCAGTGGTTCGGCAACTCGGTGTCGATGAGCCGGTGGAGCGACATCTGGCTGGGCGAGGGGTTCGCCACCTACGCGGAGTGGCTGTGGTCGGAGGCCAACGGCCAGGGCACCGCGCGCGAGCTCGCGGACTGGACCCACCGCCACTACCCGGCCGACCACGAGGTGTGGGACGTGGCGGTGGCGGACCCGACGCCGCGCTACCAGTACGGGGCCGCGGTGCACGAGCGCGGGGCGCTGGCGCTCCAGGCGCTGCGCACCGAGGTCGGCGACGAGGTGTTCTTCCGGACGCTGCGGACGTGGGCCGGGCGCGGGGCGGGCGGCCACGGCACGTCGGCCGGGTTCGCCGCGCTGGCCGAGGAGGTGGCGGGCCGCGACCTGGACGGCCTGTTCGACACCTGGGTGTTCGGCGCGGGCAAGCCGGTGCTCGCCACCGCGGTGGCGGCCGAGCCCGTGTCGTTCCGGCAGGTCCACCGCCGCTGACGGGTGGTAGGGCCGCCGGAGCGGTTCCGGCGGCCCTACCGGGGTGATCACGCGGGCAGGAAGTCCTCGACGGCCCGGCGCAGGGTCTCGCGGACCACGGTCGGGTCGTCGAGGTCCCCGCCCCCGAGGGCACCGTCCCGCAGCAGCACGAGCACGCGCGCGGCGTGGTCCGGGTCGGGGTGCCCGAGGTCGGCGGCCAGGTCGCGCAGGACCCCGAGGAACCAGGCGCGGTGGTCGTCGATCACCGCGCGCACCGGGTGGTCCGGGTCCGGGTACTCCGCGGCGGCGTTGAGGAACTGGCAGCCCCGGAAGTCCTCGGCGCGGGTCGCGTCGCCGACCACGCCCATGGTGGCGTGCAGGGCCTCGCGCGGCGGCTTGCCCTCCCGCGCCCCGGCGACGGCCTCGCGGATGGCCGCGCCGGTCGCCCCGAGGTAGGCGGCGACGAGGTCGTCCTTGCCGGGGAAGTGCCGGTAGAACGTCGCCCTGGTCACCGCGGCCTCGTTGACCAGGCGGTCCACCCCCACGGCGTGGATGCCCTCGGCGTAGAACAGGCGCGACGCCGTGCGCAGCAGCCGTTCCCTCGGGTGCGGCTCTCGGGTGGTTCCCACGCCCGCATCTTAGAGAAAGACCAGTCGTTCTGCTTCGTGGCGCCCATCACCTTGCCCTCAGAGGGAGAACGAATATTCTCTCTACCAGAAAGACCGATCGTTCTCTCCCGTTGAAGGTGGATCCCATGAGCAAGAACCCGACCGTCGTCCTCGTCCACGGCGCCTTCGCCGACTCCTCCAGCTGGAACGACGTGGTGGCCCGCCTCCACGAGCGGGGCCACCGGACCCTCGCGGTGGCGAACCCGCTGCGCGGCCTCGACGGCGACGCGGCCTACGTCGCCTCCGTGGTCGGGGCCGTGGACGGCCCGGTCGTCCTGGTCGGCCACTCCTACGGCGGCGTGCTGATCAGCCGGGCGGCGCGGGACCTGCCGAACGTGGAGGCCCTGGTCTACATCGCCGCGTTCCAGCCCGACACCGGCGAGAGCGCGCTCGGGCTGGCGACCCGCTTCCCCGGTGCGGAACTGGGCCCGGACACCACCACCGTGCTCGTGCACGACGGCGAGCCCGAGCTGCGGATCCGGCCCGAGGACTTCCGCCGGGTCTTCGCCGGCGACCTGCCCGCCGAGACCACCGCCACCCTGGCGGTCACCCAACGCCCGGTCGCCGAGCGGGCGCTGACCACCGGCCTGCCCGGCGAGCCCGCGTGGCGCGGCCTGCCGTCCTGGGCGCTGGTGGCCGCGCGGGACAACGCCATCCCGGCGCGGGCGCAGGAGTTCATGGCCGAGCGCGCCGGCTCGCGGACCGTCCGCGTGGACGCCTCCCACGCCGTCGCGGTCTCCCGCCCCGACGCCGTGGCCGACCTCGTCCTGGAAGCGGTCAAGGCCGTGGAGTCCGGCGAATCCGCCGGGTCCGGCGCCTGAACCGGGACCGGCGGTCCTCCCGCGGCCTCACCGGGCCGTGGGAGGGGCGGGTCGGTGTGCGGGGTCGGGCCGTCACACGGGTATGCCGGTGCGGGTCGACCGGTCCAGCGCCGCCAGCACGGTCCGGGCCGGTTCGGCGGGCGTCCCCGAGGTGGTGTCCACGGTCAGGTCGTAGGGCACGCCGTGGTCGTGCACCGCGCCGAAGTGCCCCCGCGCCGGCCCGACCGGGTTCGACCGCTCCCGTTCCCGGCGCTCCGCGACCGCGAGCGGGCACGTGACCGACACCAGCAGCACCTCCAGGCCCGACAGCGCCGCCGCCCACCCCGACAGCAGGTCCGGGGCCGGCAGCAGCTCGTCGACGACCAGGTCGTCACCCCCGCGCGCGAACGCGGCGGCCGCGAGTTGGGCGGACCGCAGCACCCGACGCCCGAACCCGCCGCAGTGGATGACCACCGACGGCCGCCCGTCGGCGTCCGAGCCGGTGCGGTCGTACCAGAAGCCGTCGCGGCTGAGCGGGCCGTCGCGCCCCCCGCCCCGGTTCGGCGGCACCAGGCCGAACAGCGTGTCGATGCCCCAGTGGACGAACGGGGTACCGCTCTCGTCCTGGATCGCGCGGGCCAGGGTCGTCTTGCCCGCGCTCGACGTGCCGTTGAGGAGGACGACCCGGCCGGGACGATCGGCGTTCGGCATCCGACGAGGGTGGCGAGCGCCCCCGGCCCGGGACGGGATCAGCCGTGCGCGGCGGTCAGGCGGCCTCCAGGACGAAGAACAGGAAGCACAGGAAGGCTTCCCGGTCCACGAACTCCTCGGGGAACAGCTCGCGGGCGCGCGGCCCGGGGGGCGGCTCGCTGATCACGGCCGTGCGGAAGCCGGCGGCGGTGAAGGCGTCGGTCATCGCGTGCAGCGGCCGGTGCCAGTTCGCGAGCACGGCCTTGCGACCGTTGAAGGTGTGCTCGTCGGACCACAGGGTGGTCGCGAAGTAGTCGGCCCCGGGGAACATCAGCTTGTAGACGCCGGGGTGGTTGACGGCGATGATCAGCCGGCCGCCGGGCTTGAGCACGCGCCGCAGCTCGGCCAGCGGTGCGGTCCAGTCCTCCAGGTAGTGCAGCACCAGCGCCGAGACGACGTCGTCGAACGCGCCGTCCGGGAACGGCAGGGGGTCGGCCAGGTCCGCGACCCGCAGGTCCGCGTCGGCGCCGAGCCGCCGCCGGGCCAGCCCCACCATCGTGGTGCTGGCGTCGAAGCCGCTGACGTCGGCGCCCCGGTCGCGCAGCGCCGCGAACAGGGGGCCGGAGCCGCACCCGGCGTCGAGCACCTTCCGGCCGGCCACGTCCCCGGCCAGGTCCAGCATGGCGGGCAGCGTGTAGTGGGCGTTGACGAGGCTGGTCTCGTTCTCGACCGCGTAAGCCTCGCCGAAGGCGTCGTAGTCGTTGGCCGCGACCTCGACCTCGACCTCGTCGACGGAGGCGGTGGAACTCTCGGGGACGACAGGCATGGCCTCCACAGTGGCACAGCGGACCCGCGCCGCGCCGGCGGATCGCGCACGGGCCCGGCGAGGGCTCGCCGCCGGGAACGCGCGACGGGAACGTGCCCCGGAGACGCACGCCGGAAGCGCACGCCGGGAACGCACCCCGCCGGACCGCATCCCGGGAACGCACCCCGGAAACGCACCCCGGAAACGCACCCCGGGAACGCACCCCGCCGGACCGCTAGCCGGCCCGGCTCGCGCCCGCCGCGGCGGCGCGGCGGGCCCGCGCCAGGGCCAGTCCACCGAGGACCGCGCCGACCAGCCCCACCACCGCGGCCACGACACCGCCGCCCAACCCGTTGCCGGTGCCGAGCCCGCCCTCCGCGGTGACCACGACCACCCCGCCGAGGACCGCACCGGCCACTCCCGACACGACGGCCGCCACGGCTCCGCCCCGCCCGGCGCGGGACACCGCCCGCCACCCGAGGACCACGCCGGCCAACCCCAGCAGCCCCGCCGGCAGGGCCGCGGTCCGCCCGGCGCCCATGGCGTAGGCGTCGGCGGCCGAGGGCAGGCCCGGAACCGGTTCGGCGAGCGCGGTCCCGCCGAACCGGGCGGTGGCGACGGCGACCAGGTCACACACGGACATGGGGTGCTCCTCCTGCGACTTCTCCTGCCGCCACCGGGAAGTGGTCGGACCGCTCGATCATGTCGACCCGACCCGTCCCCGGTCGTCGTGCGGGAGTGGGCAACCGGCGCTGCCGCGGATGCCGCAGGAGTTCCGGGTGTACCGCGAACGCGGTAGTCGAAAGGTCGTCCCCGTGCGGGATCCGGACGCCCCGGCCCCCGGCTAGGGTGCACGCATGAGCGGCGGGCGGATCGCTGTCGGGAACTGGGCGATCGCCGTCGGCGTGGCCGCGGCCCTGCTCGCCGCCGGGCTGTCCGGGGACCACCCCGCCGCCCGGCTCGACCCGCTGGGGCACGTGCTGCTGGCGGCCGGCGGCCTGGCGCTGGTCGCGCGCCGCCGCGCCCCGGTCGCCGTCCTGGCCGCCACCGGGTCGGCCGCGCTCGGCTACCAGGCCGTCGGGTTCGACGTGCCCGCGGTCGCGTACCTGTTCGCGGTGTACGCCGCGGTGCGGGCGGGGCACCGGGCCGTCGCGGTGGCGGGTTCGGTGGTCATGCTGGTCGCCCTGCCGCTGGCGATCCTGGCCTCCCCCCACGACTGGCCCGTGGGTGAGGTGCTCACGCAGTCCCGGGACGTCCTCCAGCTGGCCTGGCTGATCGCCGCCGGCGCGGCGGGCGAGGCGCTGCGGCAGGCCGAGCGCCGGGCGGACGAGGCCGAGCGCACCCGCGAGGAGACCGCGCGCCGCCGCGCCGACGAGGAGCGGCTGCACATCGCGCGGGAGCTGCACGACTCGCTCACCCACCAGATCTCGGTCATCAAGGTGCAGTCCGAGGTCGCCGTCCACCTGGCCCGCAAGCGGGGCGAGCAGGTGCCGGAGGCCCTGCTGGCGATCCGGGAGGCCGGTCGCGAGGCGGCCCGGGAGCTGCGGGCGACCCTGGAGGCGCTGCGCGACGACGACGCGCACCCGCCGCACGGGCTCGACCACGTCCCGGAACTGGTGCGGCGGGCCCGGAGCGCCGGCCTGGACGCGGAGCTGACGATCGACGGGGAGCGCGAGGACGTGCCGGCCGCGGTGGGGCGGACCGCCTACCGGGTCGTCCAGGAGTCGCTGACCAACATCGCCCGCCACGCCGCGGCCACCACCGCGTCGGTCCGGATCGACTACCGCCCCGACGCCCTGGTGATCCGGGTCGACGACGACGGCGGGGCCACGCCGGACGCCGCGCCGGTGCCCGGTGTCGGGCTGCTCGGGATGCGCGAGCGGGTCACCGCCCTCGGGGGCCGGCTGCGGGCGGCGCCGCGCAGCGGGGGCGGCTTCACCGTGCGGGCCGAGCTCCCCGTGGACCGGGCGCGGTGATCCGCGTCCTGCTGGTCGACGACCAGCCGCTCATCCGCAGCGGGTTCCGCGCGCTGCTCGACGTCGAGGACGACATCGAGGTGGTGGCCGAGGCCGGGGACGGCGCCGCGGGCGTGGCGCTGGCCCGGGAGCACCTGCCCGACATCGCGCTCGTCGACATCTCGATGCCGCTCGTCGACGGCATCGAGGCGACCCGGCGGATCGCCTCGGACCCGGCCCTGGCCGCGGTGCACGTGGTCATCCTCACCAACTACGGCTTCGACGAGCACGTCTTCCACGCGCTGCGCGCCGGGGCGGCCGGTTTCCTGGTCAAGGACATCCAGCCGGAGGATTTCCTGCACGCCGTGCGCGTGGCCGCCCGGGGCGAGGCCCTGCTCGCGCCGTCGATCACCCGCAGGCTGATCGACCGGTTCGTCAGCCGGCCGCTCGACCCCGGCGCGGGCACGGGGCTCGCGGAGCTGACCAACCGCGAGCGCGAGGCCGTCGTCCTGGTCGCGCGGGGCCTGTCCAACGACGAGGTGGCCGAGCAGATGGTGATCAGCCCGCTGACCGCGAAGACGCACGTCAACCGCGCGATGACCAAGCTCCGGGCCCGCGATCGCGCCCAGCTCGTGGTCCTCGCGTACGAGTCCGGCCTGGTGACCCCGCACGGCTCCTGACCCCGGGGTTCGGGAGGCGCGGTGCGGGCCGGCGACCCGTACTCCGGCGCCGGCCCGCACCGCGCGTCCAGACCGGTGCGGGTGCTGTGTTTTCAACACCGAGCGGTCTGGTGAGGACCCCCAGCAACGCGGTCCTACCGCACCTCGCGCAAGTGCGGCACTCCCCGGTTACCCACCAACGGGTGACCCACACGACTTCGACGTCCGTCGAAACCCGATCGGCCCGGCGGGGGCACCTCCGACCCCCTCCCCCGGGGTTCACCTACGCTTTTGCGGTGCTCGAAGAAGAGGGGTCCTGGCAGGCGGTGTTCGCGCGCATCGTCAACCAGTCGCACCTCGCCACCGCCGACGACCTGATGGGTATCGTGGACGGGGCGGCCGCGCTGGTCGGGGTGGCGGTGGAGCTCTACCTGGTCGACCTCGGCGAGCGGGAGCTGCACCCGGTGCGCCGGGGCGCCGGGCCGTCGCTGTCGGTGGAGGCCACCTTGGCGGGCCGGGTGTTCGCCCGGCTGGACATCGCCGTCTCGGTGGTCGAGGGGGAGGCCCCGCACCTGTGGGTGCCGGTGCTCGACGGCACCGAACGGCTCGGCGTGGCCCGGATGACCCTGCCCCCGGACGCCGACCCGCACGACCGGGTGCTGCGCGGGTACTGCTGGGCGCTGGCCGGGCAGCTCGCGCACCTCGTGCTGAGCAAGCAGCTCTACAGCGACCTGTTCCACCGCGTGCGCCGCACCAGGCCGCTGTCGGTGGCCGCCGAGCTGCTGTGGCAGCTGCTGCCGCCGAAGGTGTTCGCCAGCGACCGGGTGGTCATCGCCGCGGCGATGGAGCCCTACGACCGGGTCGGCGGCGACGGCTTCGACTACGCCGTGGACGACGGCCACGCCTACGTGGCGATCTTCGACGCGATGGGCCACGACCTGCACGCGGGCCTGACCACCTCCATCGCCCTGGCCGCTACCCGCAACGCCCGCCGGGCGGGCGCCGACCTGATCGCCGCCGCCGAGCTGGCCGACGACACCATCGCCGCCCACCGCCCGGCCGACACCTTCACCTACGCCACCGCGTTCCTGACGCAGCTGGACCTGGACACCGGCGAGCTGCACTACCTCAACGCCGGGCACCCGCCGCCCGTGGTGCTGCGGGAGGGCCGCGTGGTCCGGCTGCTCGACGGCGGCGGACGCACCGCCCTGGGCCTGGGCTCCATCGACACCGTCAAGCCCGAGGTGCAGCACGAGCAGCTGCAACCCGGCGACCGCGTGCTGTTCTACAGCGACGGCGTGGTCGAGGCCCGCAGCCCCGGCGGCGAGTTCTTCGGCCTGGACCGGCTGGTCGACCTCACCGAGCGCCACGAAGCCGCCGGCCTGCCCGCGCCCGAGACGCTGCGCCGCGTCGTGCGCGCCGTGCTCGACCACCAGCGCGACCACCTCCAGGACGACGCCACCCTCCTGATGGTGGAGTGGACGACTACCGACCAGGCCACCCTGCTGCCCACCCTGTGAACACCACCGTCCCACGGTTGGTCGTTCCCAACACGATCAGTGTGCTCGTCGGGTAAACGGGTACCTCATCGGGTGAGGAGTCGTCACCGGAGGAGAACGTGACAATCGTGGACATCGACGATCGCCCCGGACCGTTGCGGTCCCCGACCCTGGAGCTGGGCGACGACGTCACCCCGCTGGTGTCGGTGCGCCGGTGGGCGGGAGGCGAGCTGGCCGACCTGGTCGACGACGACCTGGACGACTGCGTCCTGGTGGTGACCGAGCTGGTCGCCAACGCCTACGACCACGGTCACGCGCCCCGCCGCGTCCGCCTGCGGCGCTCGTCCGAGCCCTGCGTGGTCCGCATCGAGGTCGACGACGTGTCCTCCGAGCGCCCCACCCTCGGCCGCTCCCGGCTCGGTCCCCACCGCGGGCGGGGCCTGGTCCTCGTCGCCAACCTGTCCGAGGACTGGGGGGTGGACCACCACCCGCACGGCAAGACGGTCTGGGCCGAGATCCCCTGCGCCCTCGCCGCGCGGTGATGTCGCGGTTGCGCACCGGCACCGGCACCGACGCCGTCCTGGTCGAGAACTGCCGCGGCGTCACGACCGCTGCCCGGGGCGGTCGGGTGTCCGGCGGCGGCGGGATCCGCCCGGCCGCGCGCACCGACTTCCCGGACGACAACCGGACCCTCCTCCAGAACCTCGCCGTCACCGACCAGACCACCCGGTAGAGCCCCTGCGCGGGCGACTCCGAGTTCCGCGACATCACCGCGGTCGACACCACCCGGGCGGTCCGCTGACCGGTCCGGTCACCGCGCGGACCTCCGCAGGCGGGCGAGCCGGACACGCCCATGGCGCAACGAAATCACCCGTTCGGGGGGACACCTCCCTGTTGGTGCGGGGGTCACCCACTCACCGGGTGTCTCCAACACGTCCGGGTGAGGCACATCGGGGACCGGACAGGAGCACGGGAGGAGTCCACCGGCAACACTGCGCTGCGCGCTCCCCGAACGCGGTCGTCGTCCGGGTGGGTGAGCCCCCGAACCGTGGCACAGTGACCCACCGGCCACCGACCCACCCGCACGATGAAGGGACCGTCCCCCATGCAGACCGAAGCCCAGGCCCGGATCGGACTCGTGTTCTCCCTGTTCGACGTCAACGGGAACGGCCGGGTCGAGGCCGACGACTTCGAGGCGATGGCCGGGCGCGTCGACGCGGTGGCCACCGCGTCCGACGACGCGGCGCGCGCGCGGATGACCGCCGCCTTCCGCGGCTACTGGGAGACGCTGGCCACCGAGCTGGACACCGACCGCGACGGCTCGGTCACCCCCGAGGAGTTCGCCGCGTGCGTGCTGTCGCCGGAGCGGTTCGAGGGCACCGTCGCGGAGTTCGCCGAATCACTCGCCGCGCTGGGCGACCCGGACGGTGACGGCCGCATCGAGCGCCCGCTGTTCATCGACCTGATGACCGCGATCGGCTTCGAGACGGCGAACACCAACGCGCTGTTCGACGCGTTCGGCCCCTCCGAGGCCGACGAGGTCGAGGTGCCCACGTGGGTCGAGGCCATCAAGGACTACTACCGGCCGGACAAGGCGGGCATCGCCGGTGACCTCCTGGTCGGCGGGACGGGCTGAGACGGGCGCGTGACGACGGGAGGGGACGTCCCCGTGTCCACCGGGCAGGACGGGATCGACGTCGGGGTCGGCCGGACCGCGTTGCTGGTCGCCGCGGCGAGGGCGATCGAGGCGCGCCGCGCCGACCGGCTCGCCGAGGACGTGTACGCCGAGCACTTCGTGCGGGCGGCGCCGGCCTCGGCCGGGTGGCCGGTGCGCCCCGAGGAGGTGCCCGACGGCGACGCCGACCCGCTGTGGGGGCGACTGGCCCGCTACTTCGGGTTGCGCACGAGGGTGTTCGACGACTTCCTGCTGCGGTCGGCGCACGCGGGCGCGCGGCAGGTCGTGCTCCTGGGCGCGGGGCTGGACACGCGGGCGCTGCGCCTGGACTGGCCGGCGGGCGTCAGCGTGTTCGAGCTCGACCGGGGACCGGTGCTGGCGTTCAAGCAGCGGGTCCTCGACGGGCTGGGGGCGCGCCCGCGGGCCGCGCGCGTGCCGGTGGCCGTCGACCTGGGGCACGACTGGGGGTCGGTGCTGACCGCGGGCGGCTTCGTGCCGGGTGAACCCACGGCCTGGCTGGTGGAGGGCCTGATCATGTACCTGACGCCCGCCGCCGAGCAGCGGCTGGTGGCCACCGCCGACCGGCTGTCGGCGGCGGGCAGCGCGCTGGCCTACGAGACCAAGTCGCGCCCGACCTCGCCGGCCGTCGTCGCCCACCCGCTCTACACCGGGGCGGCGACCAGGATCGGCGTGGACCTGGTCGCGCTGTTCGACCCGGGCCCCCGGCCCGACTCGGCGGCCGACCTCGCCGGCCGCGGCTGGTCCACGACCACCCGCACGCCGTTCGAGTTCACCGCCCGGCACGGCCGCGGCCCCGAACCGGAGGCGGACGACCCGCTCGGCGACAACCGCTGGGTGTTCGCGGAGAAGCCGGCGTAGGTCCCGCGATCCCCGGGACCTACCGGGCGCTCCGGCGGTGCGTCGCCAGGCCCACGACTGCGACGACGACGAGCGCCAGGCCCGCCACGAGACCGATGGCCGGGAAGACGGCGACCTCGCCGGCTCGGGCCATCCGCCAGCCGTTGAGGGCCGTGAAGAGCACCCCGACCAGCAGGTAGAGCGCCGAGAGGCGGGTGCTGGAGGGGATGAAGCGTTGACGGGTGGCGGACGTCACGGTACCTCCATCGGCAGGGTTGTGATCACAGGTCCCATACCCTGCCGCGCGGCACCGCCAAACCACGTGGGTGGGCGTGCGGTCGGGAGCGGAGGTGAGGTCGGTGGCGGAGTCGGACGAGGGCCCCGCGGAGGTGGCCCGGGGTGAGCGCGTCGAGGGTGGTGACCCGGTGTGCTGGTTGTCGCGGGTGTGCCCGGAGTGCGGGTTGTTGGCCGACGGCGAGCCTCCCGAGGTGTGCCCGCGGTGCGGCGCGGCCCTCGACGACGGCGGTGGCGCGCCATGACGGCCACGTCTGAGGATCGCGGCCGGGCGCGGCGCGGGCGAGCGGTCAGGCACGAGCAACCCCGGTCGTGCCCCCGGCAACGGGAAACCGGCGGCCGCCGATCCCCCGCTGACGCTCAGGCCGGCCAACCACCCGCGGCGGCGGTGGACGCGGCGAACTCGGCGAAGGTCCGCGGCGGGCGGCCGAGGGCCCGCCACACGCCGTCGGAGACGTACTCGTCCGCGCCCTTCCCCAGCGGCTCCACGACATCGGCCAAGACCTCGGCGTCCGCGCGCGGCACCCCCTGCCCGCCGAGTTCCGCGATGTAGTCCTCAGCGGACAGCGGCACGTAGCGGATGTCGCGCCCGGTGGCCCCGGAGATCGTCGCGACCGCCTCGGCCAGCGTCACCGCCCGGGGTCCGGACAGCTCGTAGACCTGGCCCGCGTGCCGGTCCTCGGTCAGCGCGGCGACCACCACGGCGGCGATGTCCTCGGCGTCGACGAAGCTCGCGGCCCCCTCGCCGGCGGGCAGCCGCAGCTCCCCGGCGCGCACGGCGTCGGCGAAGAAGCCCTCGCTGAAGTTCTGCGCGAACCAGCCGGGCCGGCTGATCGTCCACTCCAGACCGCTCCCCCGCACGGCGGCCTCGCTGTCGAGGAGGCCCTCCAGGACCCCGCCGCCGTCCCGGACGTAGTCCGGGTCGTCGATACCGCGCCCCGAGGCCAGCACGACCCGCCGCACCCCGTGCCGCACCGCCAGTTCGACGAACGGGCGGACGAGCTTCGTGCCGTCCAGCTGCACGACGTACGCGGACCGCACGCCCTCCAGGGCGGCGTCCCAGGTGCCGCGGTCGTGCCAGTCGAAGGGGTGCTCGCCGGTGCGGGCCGCCGCGCGGACGGGCAGCCCCGCGGCCCGCAGTCGGGCGACGACCCGGCGGCCGGACTTGCCGGTCGCCCCGGTGACCAGGACGGGGTGTTCAGCCATGACCCCAGTCAACCGGCCTCACCTGAGACGATCCATGGCTGAGCAGCTCACTTCGATGTCAGGGCGTCCACGCCGGCTACGCTGGGGACGTGGACGTCGTGTCGGAGCTGTTGGCGGACGTGCGGGCGCGCGGCGCGGTCTTCCGCCGCACGACCATGCGACCGCCCTGGGCCCTGCGGATGGCCGGCGGCGCCCCGCTGACGCTGGCCACGATGCTGCGCGGCCGGGCCTGGATCGTCCCCGACCGGCACGAGCCGGTGGCCGTCGGGACCGGCGACGTCGCCCTGGTCCGCGGCGACGTGCCCTACGCGGTGGCCGACGACCCCTCGACCACCCCGTCCCTGGTGGTGACCAGTGCCGACTACTGCCCGAGCGCCCGGGGCGTCGAGCACGCGCCGGGGCCCGCCCGGACCTGCGGCACCCCGGACGAAGGGGCCGCCGTGCTGCTCAGCGGGGCGTTCGAGCGCCGGGGGGAGCTCAGCGAACGGCTGCTGCGCGCGCTGCCCCCCGTGCTGGTGGTGCCGGCGGGTCCCTCCCCCTCGGTGGAGTCGGTGGCCGAGGAGGTCGCCGGGGAGCGGCCGGGGCAGCAGGTCGTGCTGGACCGGCTGCTGGACCTGATGCTGGTCTCCGCGCTGCGCAGCTGGTTCGACACCCCGGGCGCCGACGTCCCGGCCTGGTGCCGCGCGCCGGCCGACCCGGTGGCGGGCGCCGCGCTCCGGCTGCTGCACGACGCGCCCGCGCACCCGTGGACGGTGGCGGCCCTGGCGGGCGGGGTCGGGGTGTCGCGGGCCGCGCTCGCCCGGCGGTTCACCGCCGCGGTCGGCGAACCGCCGATGACCTACCTCACGGGCCGGCGGATCGCGCTGGCCGCGGACCTGCTGCGGCGGACCGACGACACGGTGGCCACGATCGCGAGGAAAGTGGGCTACGCCAACGCTTTCGCGCTCAGCGTGGCGTTCAAGCGGCTGCGCGGCATGCGGCCCGGCGACCACCGGGCCTCACGGCCGGCGCAGTGGCGAGCGGGCTGACCCGCGGGCCGGGTCAGTCGTCCTCGCCGCCCTCGTCGCTCCCCCACGGGCCGACGACCGCGAGCGCCGCCTCGCCCTCCTCGAACGCCGAGAACAGGTCCGCCCCCGCCGCCGGACCCTCGCGCACCAGCAGCACCACCGGTTGCCCACCCTCCTCGGTGGCGGGGTCGAAGCCGGTGGCGATCTCCCGGCGCAGCAGCGGCACACCGCCGTCCACCAGCGGGGCCGCGCGCAGGTGCGCGGCGGCGGCGACGAGTTCCTCCCCGTACTTCGGCACCACCTCGTCGAACGCCCCGGGCGAGGTCAGCAGGAGCACGCCCAGCCGGTCGCCGGCGCGCTCGTAGCGCATCCCCAGGTCGAACGGGAGCAGGTAGAACACGCACTCCTCGGCCTCGTGGCCCCGGTCCATCAGGGCGTTGACCACCCACTGGCCCGGGTCGTCCGCGGTCGGGTCGATCCCGATCACGACCAGTTCGGCCTCGCCGCCCTCGCCGGTCCCGGCCCCGTCTCCGTCCTCGTCCTCGTCCTCGTCGAAGGCCGGCACGACGGCGACCCACATCTGCTCCGCATCACCCATGGCGAGGATCCAAGCACCAGCGGCGAACGGCGCACCGGTCGGCTCGACCGCCCCCGCCGCGCTCACGGTCCGAGCAGCGCGCGGATCCCGGCCGCGGTCACCGGGTCGTTCAGGTCCTCGCAGACGGCGAGGGCCTCCCGCCAGCAGTTGAGGGCCGCCGCGGTCTCGCCGGTGGCGCGCAGGGCGCGACCGAGACCGGTCAGGGTGCGGACCGCGCTCCAGCGGTCGCCGACCTCCTCGTGCAGGGCCGCGGCCCGCCGGAACTCGGCCACGGCCGCCTCGGACGACCCCCGCCCGAGGTGGACGTGACCGATGCCGCCCCGGGCGAAGCCCTCGGCCTGCCGGTGCCCGATGTCGCCGAACAGGTCGAGCGCCTCGCGCAGGACCTGTTCCGCCTCGTCCCACCGACCCAGGTCCAGGTAGGTCTCACCGAGGCTGTGCAGCGTCCACGCCTGCCCCCACCGGCTGTCGCCGCGCCGCCACAGCGCCAGCGCCTCGTCCAGGTGCGCCAACGCCTCGTCGGGACGTCCCTGGAGGCGGTGGGCGTAGCCCAGGTTGCTCAGCGCCTCCCGGATTCCCCACCCGTCCCCGACCTCGCGGAAGAGGTCCAGCGCCTGCCGCCCGTACTCGGGTGCCTCGCCCGTCCGGTGCATGCTGAAGTGGGCCTCCCGGAGCGAGTGCAGCGTCCACGCCTCGCCGCGGCGGTCGCCGATCGCCCTGGCCGACGCCAGGCCGGTGGTCAAGGCGGTGATCCAGTCCCGCCAGTGCTTGCGGAGGAAGAAGAACCCCCACAGCGCGACCGGCAGCCGCCAGGCGAGCGAGTGCTCGCCGCGGTCGGCCGCGAGCCGGATCGCGGCCATCAGGTTGACGTGCTCGCGATCGCACCACGCCCCGGCGCCCCGGTGGTCGGTGAAGGGCGCGGGCGGGACGTCGGCCCCCCGGTGGTCGAGCGGCACGCAGTACGACCGGCGGGTCAGCAGGTGGTCGGCGGCGTCGGCCACCCGCAGGTACCACTCCAGCAGGCGGCGCACCGCCGCCGCGCCGTCGGCCGCCGTCTCCTCGGCCCCGGCCCGCTCGACCGCGTACAGCCGCAGCAGGTCGTGGAACCCGTAGCGACCCCGGTCGACCTCGACGAGCAGGTTGGCGTCCACCAGCGCCTCCAGCGCCGACCGGGCCTCCGACTCCGGCACGCCCGCCAGCTCGGCGGCGGCCGGGACGCCGAACTCGGGACCGGGGTGCCGGCCGAGTCCGCGGAACACGCGCGCCACGCCGGCGGGCAGTTTCCGGTAGGACCAGGAGAACACCGCGCGCACGGCGCCGGCCCCGTCGTCGGCGGTGGTAGAGGTGGTGGCGGCAGGGGTGGAGGTGGCAGGGGTGGAGGTGGCGGCCCCGTCGTCGGCGAAGCCGGCGGAGCCGGAGCCGGTGGCGAGCAGGTCGAGCCGGTGCTGTTCGGCGGCGAACTCGCCGACCAGGTCGGAGACGGTCCAGTGCGCGCTCCGCGCGACCCGTTCCCCCGCGATCCCCAGCGCCAGCGGCAGGTGCCCGCACAGCCGCGCCAGCTCACCGGCGGCCTCCGGCTCCGCGGCCAGCCGCTCGGCCCCCGCCGCGGCCCCCAGCAGCGCCACCGACTCGGCCGGGGGCAGCACGTCCAGCACGACCCGCCGGGCGCCCGCGCCCGCGACCAGCCCGGCCAGGCGGTTGCGGCTCGTCACGACGACCGCGCACGTGGCGGAGCCGGGCAGCAGGGGGCGGACCTGGCCGACGTCGACCGCGTTGTCCAGCACCACCAGCACCCGCCGGTCCGCCAGCAGCGAGCGGTACAGCGCGGCCGTCTCGTCCAGCGGCCCGGGAATCCGCTCGGGTGCGACGCCGAGGGCCCGGACGAACGAGTCGAGCGCCTGGTGCGCGGGCACCGGCGCGGTCGGGTCGAACCCGCGCAGGTCCACGTACAGCTGGCCGTCGGGGAAGCGCGGGCTCCCGCGGTGGGCCCAGTGGACGGCCAGGGTGGTCTTGCCCACCCCCGGCGGGCCGGTGACCACGGCGACCGCGACCGCCCGGCCCGCCGCGAGGAACCCGTCGAGCCGCCGCAGGTCGTCCGCGCGGCCGGTGAAGTCGGGGACGTCGAGCGGGAGCTGGCGGGGGACCGGCAGGACCGGTTCCCCCGACCGGTGGAGGTGCAGCCCGCCGTGGATGCCACCGGCCTGCACCACCGCGCCGGCGTTGCCCGAGAAGGAGTTCCGCGTGTCGTCGGCCCGCTGCACGCCCCCCATCCTGGGGCAGCGGGGGTGGCGGGGGAACGCCGCTCCCCCGCCACCCCCGTCAGATCACGCGGTTGGCCGCGGCGCGCACGGTGGTCGTCGCGGCCTCCAGGACGTTGTCCACGGGGTTGTCGTCGCCCTCCCACGAGCCGTTCACCCGCGCCCGCACCTGGAACGCCACCCGGCCCGCGGCGACGTCGGCCGCGGTGTAGGTGTAGATGAACGGCAGCTCCACCGCCGCGCCGCCCGCGACCCACTGCCTGATCACGCCGACCCGGTTGTGGTAGCCGCTCTCCGACATCCTCGACAGCTCGACCTCGACGTCCTCGGGCGAGCCGGTGTTGTTCCGGACCGCCACCCCGATCGCCCTGGTCTGCCCCGCGCGCGCCGAGGTCGGCACGGTGAGGCCGGACAGCGCCACGTCGTGCGTCTCGACCCTGATCGTCCGCACCCCGGTGCCCGAGCGGCCGTCGGCGGTCCAGCCGGTCACCTCCACGCGGTACTCGCCGTCCGCCGCGTAGCGGTGCACGAGGTCCTCACCGGTGATCGGCGCGGACGTGCCGTCGCCGAACCGCACCTCGCCGCCGACCAGCGGGCGGCCGAGGCGGTCGCCCGAGGCGGTGGTGAACGAGACGTCGTCGAACGTCGTCGGCCTCTCCGGCCAGGGCCAGGCGGTCGGCGCGATGGCCGGCGCGTTGACCAGGTCCAGCTCGAACGCCCGCGCGCGCTCGGCGCGGTCGGCCACCCTGAGGTGGTAGGTCACGCCGGCCTCGGCGGTGAACACCGCGGCCGTGGCCATCCCCGACACCACGCAGTCGACCTCGGTCAGCGCGCCGGGCCCGCCCCGCAGCACGGTGATGCCCGGCGTGCCCCAGGCGTCGTCCACGGCCACCGACCGGGTCCGCTCGGAGGTGTAGCGGTACCAGACCGAGCGGTCGGCGTCGCGCTCGCAGCTCGGCTCGACCTCGTCCGGCTCGGCCGACGCGCGCGCCAGGTCGCCGGTGAGCTTCGCGGGCAGCCCGACCGCGCTCGCCGCGGCGAGGTCGTCGTTGGGCGGGGGCGGGACCGAGGTGAGGTCGAAGCCGACCTGGCCGCCGCCGTAGAACTCGATCAGCACGAGGTGGTAGGTCACGCCCGCGGCCACGTGGAACGTCTCGACCGGCGCGCTGTCGAGCGTGCACCCGCCCGGCACCTGCGCGAGCGCGCCCCGCTCACCGGTGTAGACGGCGATGAGCGGCGTGTACCCGGTGCTGGACGTGGTGGCCTTGACGATGCCGTCCGCGGGCGCCGTGTAGCGGAACCAGACGCTGCGCGAACCCCAGTGGTAGCAGTCGGTCGGGTCGTCGACCGCCTTGGTGGACAGGGTGGTGTCCTGCGTGGTGGTGAACGGCAGGGCGGTGATGGCGGTGGCGGTGTCGAAATCGTCGTTGGTCGGCGGCTCGGCGTGCGCGACACCGGGCGCCAGGGCCACGGTCGCGGCGACGACGAGGCCGATGATCGGCGTGCGCGGGCGCGTGGAGGCCCGCCGCCGGGTGGACAGTGTCATCCGTGGTCTCCCCCGGGAGTGGTGGTGTGCGGGCGGTCAGGCGACGGCCAGGCCGGCGGGGCCGGTCACGGTGGTGGCGATGGAGATGACCTCGTTGTCCACCGGACGGGCGTCGCGCGCCGGGTACGGCAGCCGCACCTCGGCCCGGAAGCCGACCTTGCCCAGGACGGCGTCGTCGGGGGTGAACGTGTAGGCGAAGGGGAACCGGACCTTGCGGGTCGGCCGCGCCGGCACCACCAGGGTCTGGGAGCCGACCTCGCTCCAGGACCTCCCGTCGTGCCGGTGCAGCACCACGGTCACCACCTCGTCGTAACGGGTGTTGGCCACGTGCACCTCGATGGTCTTCGTCTCGCCCTGGCCGGCCGTCCGCGGCACGTCGAACCGGCTGATGGCCACGTCGTGCGTCGCGACCACGACGTCGGAGGTGACGGTGGCGGTGCGGCCGTCGGGCGACGCGGCGCGCAGGGTGACGCGGTAGGTGCCGTCGGCGGGGTAGCGGTGGGACACGCTCCCGGTGGTGCTCGGCGCGGTCGTGCCGTCGCCGAAGTCCCACTCCCCGCTCAACGGCCGGTCGATCGAGCTCCAGGAGCCGGGGCTGAAGTGGACGGTGTCGTAGACCGACGGGTCGGACGTCGACCGGTCGACGTAGGGCCGCAGCGCGGGCGCCTCGTCCAGGTGGAGCGCGACCGGTTGGTGGCTGTGCACCGGGCCGGTGACCCGCAGGTGGTAGGTGGTGCCCGCGGTCGCCCGGAAGGCGGTGGGTTCCCCGTAGGAGAACGCCTTGCAGGCCACCTGGGTCAGCTCGTGCGGGGCCGCGCCGGTGTAGACCGTGACGGCCGTGTCGGTGTGCTCCACCCGCGCCGTGACCGACGTCGTCACGACGGGGGTGTAGGAGTACCAGACCGACGGCACGGTCTCGGCGTCGACGCAGCTCGACTCGGGTTCGTCGGCCTCGAAGGTGGCGGTCGACAGGTCCGGCCGGGCCACGTGCGGCAGGGCCGTGACGGGCTCGGCGGCGGCGAACGCGTCGTTCGGCGCGGGCGCGACCGCGGCCAGGTTGAACCGCAGCGCCCCGCCGGTGACGTCGTAGCCCGCGACGAAGAAGTGGTAGGTGGTGCCCGCGGTGGCGCGGAACGTCACGGTGGCGTCGGTGCCGATGTCGCAGGCGTCGTCCACGCCGCGCAGGTCCCGCCGGTCCCCGGTGTTGGCCGAGAGGACGGTGGGGTGGTCGCTGCCCGCGGTGTCGGCCCGCAGGAAGCCGTCCGCGGTGGCGGTGTGGGTGAACCAGACACCGCCCTCGACGTTGTAGAACTGGCACCACGAGGGGTCGTCGTTCACCCCGGTGGCCTCGCTCGTGTCCTGCTGGGCGCTGAACGGCAGCGCCGTGACGGGTGTCGAGCGGTCGAAATCGTCGTTGGACGGTGGCTCGGCGTGCGCGACGCCGGGAAGCAGCGCCGTCAGCACCGCGGTGGCGGAACCGATCGCGGCGACACGGGCGCGCGCGGACGCGCGCCGTCGCGAGGACAGCATCGTGTGGAACCCCCCTGAAAAAAATCCGCCCACCTGCCGGTGGACGGCCCCTTGTCCCGTACATCGGCGGCCGGGGGCGCGGTGTGACCGGCGACGGGCGAAGTTGGGCCGTCCGGCTCACCGGGGTGCGGCCGGGTGAGCCGGACGGCCGCGCCGACGCCGGTCCCGGGACGGGGGTCATCCGGGGGACCGGCGCCCACGGCCACGCCGGTCCCCCGGCGTCGTGTCCGGTGTCCGACGACCCGGCTCAGGGGACGACGTGGCGCTCCTCCGCGAAGTGGCACGCGCTGGGGTGGCCGCCGCGGTCCACCAGGAGCGGCTCCTCGGTCGCGCACACGTCCCGCGCCTTCCAGCACCGGGTGCGGAACCGGCAGCCCGACGGCGGGTCGATCGGCGACGGCACGTCACCGGTCAGCCGGATCACGTCCCGCTGCCCGCGCAGCTCCGGGTCGGGCACCGGCACGGCCGACAGCAGGGCCTGCGTGTACGGGTGCGTGGGGTGCTCGTAGATCTCCCGCTCGGTGCCGATCTCCACGATCTTCCCGAGGTACATCACGGCCACCCGGTCGGACAGGTGCCGCACCACGGACAGGTCGTGCGCGATGAACACGTACGACAGCCCGAACTCGCCCTGCAACCCCGCCAGCAGGTTCATCACCTGCGCCTGGATGGACACGTCCAGCGCGGACACCGGCTCGTCGCACACGATCACCTTCGGCCGCAGCGCCAGCGCCCGCGCGATCCCGATCCGCTGCCGCTGCCCGCCGGAGAACTGGTGCGGGTAGCGGTTGAGGTGCTCGGGGTTCAGGCCGACCACGTCGAGCAGCTCCCGCACCCGCCCCGCCCGCGACCCCTTCGGCGCGACCTCCGGGTGGATGTCGAACGGCTCGCCGACGATGTCGCCGACGGTCATCCTCGGGTTGAGCGAGGTGTACGGGTCCTGGAGCACGATCTGCATGTCCCGCCGCCACGCCTTCAGCGCCGCGCCCCGGAGCGGGAACATCGGCTCGCCCTCGAACAGGGCCGTGCCGGACGTGGGCGGTTCCAGGCGCATCAGCACCTGGGCCAGCGTCGACTTCCCGCAGCCCGACTCGCCGACCACCCCCAGCGTCTCCCCCGCCGCCAGCGAGAACGACACGCCGTCCACGGCGCGCACCTGGCCGATCGTGCGCCGGAACAGCACCCCGCGCGTCACCGGGAAGTGCTTGACCAGGTCCCGGACCTCCAGCAGCTCAGCCACGGACGACCTCCTCCGCGAAGTGGCACGCACTGCCCCGCCCCGGCCCCAGCGGCACGAACGCGGGCACGTCCACCGCGCACACGGCCTCGGCGCGCGGGCATCGCGGGTGGAACGGGCACCCCGGCGGGATGCGCAGCAGGCTCGGCGGCAGCCCCTTGATGGTCTCCAGCGCCGAGTGCTTCGACGAGTCCAGGCGGGGCAGCGACCGCATCAGCGCGGCCGTGTAGGGGTGGCCGGGCGAGCGGAACAGCGACACCGCGTCGGCCTCCTCCACGATGCGCCCCGCGTACATGACCGCGATCCGGTCCGCGACCTCCGCGACCACGCCCAGGTCGTGCGTGATCAGCACCAGCCCCATGGACCGCTCGCGCTGGATCTCCCGCAGCAGGTCCATGATCTGCGCCTGCACGGTCACGTCGAGCGCGGTCGTCGGCTCGTCGGCGATGAGCACCTCGGGGTTGAGCGCGAGCGCCATCGCGATCATCGCCCGCTGCCTCATGCCGCCGGAGAACTGGTGCGGGTACTCGCGGACCCGCTGCCCGGCCGACGGGATGCGCACCAGGTCCAGCAGCTCGATCGCCCGCGTCCGCGCGTCCTTGCGGCTCAGGCCGAGCCGCAGCCGCAGCTGCTCCTCGATCTGGAACCCGACGGTGAACACCGGGTTCAGCGCGGACAGCGCGTCCTGGAAGACCATCGCCACGCCGGACGCCCGCACCGCGCGCCGCCGTTCCGGCGAGGCGGTCAGCAGCTCCTCGCCGTGGAACCGCACCGAGCCCCGGGTGACGAACGCGGGCGGCGTGTCCAGGATGCCCATGACGGCCTGGGCGGTGACGCTCTTGCCCGACCCCGACTCCCCGAGCACGGCCAGCGTCTCGCCCGCCGCCACCCGGTAGCTCACGCCGTTGAGCACCCGCGCCACGCCGTCGCGCGTGCGGAACTCGACGTGCAGGTCCTCCACTTCCAGCACAGCCCACCTCACCGCAACTTGGGGTCGAGGGCTTCGCGCACGGCGTCGCCCAGCATCACGAACGCCAGCACGGTGGCGGTCAGGAACCCGGCCGGGAACAGCAGCGCGTGCGGCGCGACGCGCAGGTAGTCCTTGGCGCTGTTGATCATCACGCCCCACGACACGACCGGTTGGCGCAGCCCGATGCCCAGGTAGGACAGGGTCGCCTCGGCGCCGATGAACGCGCCGAGCGCGATCGTCGAGTACACCAGCACGGGCGCCACGCAGTTGGGCAGCATGTGCTTGGTGATGATCCGCGACGGCGACGCGCCGAGCGCCCGCGCCGCCTTCACGTAGTCCTGCTGCTTGGCGGCGATGGCGGTGGACCGCATGATCCGCATCGCCACCGGCCAGGACAGCACCGACAGCGACAGCACGACCTGCGCGACGATCCGCACCGTGCCCGCGTCGCCGCCCGCGTTCAGCGTGGTCAGGATGACGATCGCGCCCAGCACGAACGGCACGCCCACGAACACGTCCGCGATGCGCGACACCACCGCGTCGAGCCACCCGCCGTAGAACCCGGCGAACATGCCGATCGTCGCGCCCACCAGCACCACGCCCACCGTGGACAGCAGGCCGACCACGATGGACGCCCGCGCGCCGTGCACGACCCGCGTGTAGATGTCGTAGCCCTGGTTGTCGTAGCCGAACCACGCCTCGGCCGACGGCGCGCCGCGCGAGCGGGACAGCTGCGCCAGGTTCGGGTCGCCGGACGCGAACAGGCCGGGGAACAGCGCCATCAGCACGACCAGGAAGATGATCGACACGGCCGCCCAGAACAGCACGCGGCGGCGCAGGGCGTGCCAGGCGTCGCCGAACAGGCCGCGGGGACGTTCGTCGACCAGCGAAGCGATCTGCTCAGTCATAGCGAATCCTCGGGTCCAGGACGGCGTAGAGGAGGTCCACCAGCAGCGTCATCAGCAGGTACACGAGCACCAGGACGGTGACCACGCCGGTGACCATCGCGCCGTCCTTGGTCAGGATCGAGCGGAACACCAGGCCGCCGACGCCGGGCACGTTGAAGATGCCCTCGGTGACGATCGCGCCGCCCAGGAACGCGCCCAGGTCCGTGCCGAGGAACGTGATCACCGGGATCAGCGAGTTCCGCAGCAGGTGCACGCCCACCACCCGGCGCGGCGGCAGGCCCTTGGCCAGCGCCGTGCGCACGTAGTCGGCCCGCCGGTTCTCGGAGATGCTCGCCCGCGACAGCCGCGCCACGTAGGCCATGGACAGCGACGCGAGCACGAAGCCGGGCACGATCAGGTTGCCGATCGTCGGGCTGGTCACGGTCGGCGAGATCCAGCCCAGCTGGAGGCCGAACACCAGCTGCACCACGTAGCCGGTGACGAACACCGGGATGGAGATGAGGAACAGCGTCGAGACCAGCACCAGGCTGTCCAGGAACCCGCGGTTGCGCAGGCCGGACACCACGCCGGCGGTGATGCCGATGACCGCCTCGACGACCAGCGCCACCAGGGCGAGCTTGAGCGTGACGGGGAACGTCGCCGCGATCCGGTCCGCGACCTGGAGCCCCGACGAGGTCAGCCCGAAGTCGCCCCGCACCAGGTTGCCCAGGTACTTGGCGTACTGCACGAGCAGCGGGTCGTCGAGGTTGAACCGCTCCCGCATCGCCGACACGTACGACTCGGGGCAGTCCCGGTCGCCGCACTTGCCCTCGAACGGGTCGCCGGGGACCGCCCACACCATCACATAGATCAGGAACGTGGTCCCGAGGAACACCGGGACCATCTGCAACAGCCTGCGCAGCACGTAGCGCCCCAACGGAGCCTCCCACCGCCGGGGGCCGGCCCGGGGCGCGCCCGGACCGGCCCGATCACACCGAGGGCTACGCCACTTCCACAGTTTCGAGGTCGAGGGCGCGGAACGGGTCGAGGTTCGCGACCTTGAGCCGGTCGGACCTGCCGCCGACGGTGAACTGGGTCCACAGCGGGATGGTCGGCATGTCCGGGGCCATGATCCGCTCGGCCTCCAGGTACAGCTCGATGGCCTTCTCCTCGCTGGGGGCCCGGTCGGCCTCGGCCAGCTTCGCGTCGAACGCCGGGTTCGAGTAGAGCCCGTCGTTGGAGGACGAACCGGTGCGGTACAGCGGCGTGAGCCAGTTCTCGATCGACGGGTAGTCGGCGATCCAGCCCGCCCGGTACATGCCGGTCATCTCGTGCGCGTTGACCTTCTGGCGGAACTCGCCGAAGCTCGTCGACGGCACGAACCGCGCCTCCACGCCGAGCGTGTTCTTGATGCTGTTCGCCACCGCCTCGGCCCACTCCTGGTGGCCGCCGTCCGTGTTGGACAGCAGCACGATGTCCCCGGTGTAGCCGGACTTCGCGAACGCCTCCTTGGCCTTCTCCGGGTTGTACGTGCAGTAGTCGCCGCACTGGCCGGTGGTGTAGCCCTCCATCAGCGGGTGCACCCAGCCGTCGGCCGGCTTGCGGGTGCCCTCGAAGATGCGCTGGGTGATCTCCTCGCGGTTGATGGCCATGGAGATCGCGCGGCGCAGGTCCGCGTTGTCGTAGGGCTCCTGGTAGAACGGGAACGCGATGGTCTGCATGTTCAGCGTCTCGCGCTGCACGACCCGGTCGCCGAGGTCCGTCTCGTACTTCTTGCCCGCCAGGGCGTTCGGCGGCAGCTCCTCGATGAAGTCGAGGTTGTTCGCGATGAGGTCCGCGTAGGCCGACTCGCGGCTCTGGTAGACCTTCAGCGTCAGGTCCTTGAACTTCGGCTTGTCGTCGCCCTTGTAGTCGTCGTAGCGGGTCAGCTTGATCTCCGTGCCGACCGTGCGCGAGACGTACTTGAACGGGCCGTTGCCGATGGGGTTGGCCTCGAACGCCGCCCGGTCCTTGAAGAACGCCTCCGGCAGCGGGGCGAACACCTCGTAGCCGATGGTCACCGGGAACACGGAGAACGGCTCGGACAGGGTGATGGTGAACTGGTGGTCGTGGTCGACCACCAGGCCCGACATCTCCTCGGCGGTCGGCGTCGGCGCCTCCTGCGGGCCGTCCGCGCCGTCGGGGTCCTTCGGGTGGACCTCGTCGTAGCCCTCGATCTGGGAGAAGAAGCTGGCGCCCTGGGTGGCGTTGGGACCGTAGGCGGTCCAGTTCCAGGCGTCCACGAAGCTCTTGGCGGTGACCGGCGTGCCGTCGTGGAACGTCCAGCCGCTCTTGATCTTCACGGTGAAGACCTTGGAGTCGGTCGTGTCGATCGACTCGGCCATCGCGTTGGCGGGCTGCGCGTCCTCCGCCCGGTACTCGACGAGGCCGGTGAACAGCGGGTCGAGGACCCGGCTGCCGCCCACCTCGGTGGTGTTGCCGGGCACGAGCGGGTTCTCCGGCTCGGTGTTGAAGATGGTGATGGCGGCGTCGGTGTTCGAACCCGACGGGGCGTTCTCGGCGGTACCGCAGCCGGCCGCCACCACGGCGACCGCGAGTGCGGCGGGAACTAAGCGTGCACGTGACATGGGTCCTCCCACCTGTTCGGGTGTGCCCGAGCGGAGTTTGACCGCTTCCGCAGCGTTGGGAGGACGCTATTGGGACGGTGGCGGGGCCACATGGGTGAGGTGGTCACAACCTCGTCACGACTGATCCCAGTTGACAGTTGCCCGGCGAGGCACCGAAGTCGATCAACGACCACCCCGAAGGCAGTTGTCCGGGTCGGCCGACCCCCGGCGGACCAGCGGGAACGCACCCGTCCACCGTTCGGGCCGCCGATCCCGGACAACGTCCGGCAACGCCGCAGAGCACCCGGACAACGACCCCTCGCCCCCACCACCCACGCCGTCGACCGCCACTCCCGGCAGCTCGAAGCGGACCGGGGGCCCCGTCAGCGGGTGATCGAGACGGCGAACGGCGTGAACCCGCCGACCCGGATCACGTGCGGCACGAACAGCACCGCGGCCTCGGTGGCCCGCGCCGTCTCGATGCCGCCGAGGTCCGTGATCCACCCCGGCTGCCACCCGAGGTCCCCGAGGAGTTCACGGACGACCTGCTTGGCCTCCGGGTCTTCCCCGGAGAGGAAAACAGTGGGCGCCTGGGCCGGCGAGGCGGGCGCGGTCATCACCGGGAACAGCATCGTGTCGAGGCTCTTGACGACACCCGTGCCGGGCAGCGCCTCATGGAGCCGTTCCGCCAGGCTCGAACCGGGGTGGAGCAGACCGGCGGGCAGTCCGTCCGGCCCGTCGACAGTGGCGTTGGAGACGTCGAGGAGGACCTTTCCGCGCAGTTCCTCGCGCAGCGCGGCGAGCCGTTCCAGCGAGCCGGCTCCCGGGGTGGCGTTGACGACGACCCGCGCGCCGCGAACGGCGTCCACGGCGGCGCCCGGCGAGCGGCCCGCCGCGGTCACCTCGTGCCCTGCCCCGGTCAGCGCGCGGGCGAGGGTGCCGCCGACGCGGCCGTTCCCGAGCACGGCGATGGTGGTCATGGTGTTCCGAGGTCCTTCCGGTGGTGGTCAGCGGGTCAGCGCGGCGACGGCCTGGCCGTGCACGCCGGGCGCGGCGGCCAGGGAGCTCTCGCCGCCCGGCGTCCAGGGGCGGCCCCCGGCGTCGGAGACGCGGCCACCGGCCTCGGTGACGAGCAGCGCCCCGGGCAGCAGGTCCGCGCGGGCGCCGGCGAACTGCCAGAAGGCGTCGACCCGGCCGGCGGCCACGGTGAGCAGGTGGAGGGTCGCGGGCACGGAGGCGCGCACCACGAGCGCGGTGCTCAACATCGCGGTGATCGAGACGCCGACGCGCCGCACGACCGCCTCGTCCTCGTCCGGCCTGGCCTGGCTCGTGGCGACGAGGCCGAGCCCGAGGTCCTCGGTGTCGGACACGCGCAGCGGCCGGCCGTCGAGGTGGGCCCCGCCGCCCGCCGACGCGGTGTACGTCTCGCCGGTCAGCGGCAGGTGGACGGCGGTGAGCACCGGCCGGTTCCCGCGCACGAGGGTGGCGGTGACCGCCCACCCCGGCAGGCCGCGCAGGTGGTTGACGTTGCCCTCGGCCGGGTCCACCACCCACCACTCGCCCGGGGGCAGGTCCCCGCCTCCGAGCTCGTCCTCCACCCAGCGGGCGTCCGGGCGCAGGTTCCCGAGTCGGGGCCGCAGGACGTCCAGGACCGCGTCGTCGTTGGCGGCGAGCGCGCCAACCCGTCACGCGTCCGGTAGCGGACCACCTCGCCGAAGCGCTCGCCCAGCACCGAACCGGCCGCGCGCACGGCGGCCGCGGACCTGGCCCTGCTCCCCCTGCCCCTCGACCTGCCGCCGGCCCCGGTCCACCTGTCGTGGCACCAGCGCCACGACACCGACCGCGCGCACGCGTGGCTGCGCGACCTCGCGCGGACCGCCCTGACCACGTGATCCGCCGATCCCCACCCCGCCGGGGTGGTTGAGGAATCAACCACCCCGGCGGGGCGTTCCTCCGGACGTGAAGAAAATCGGCTTCCTGTCCTTCGGGCACTGGTCCGACAGCCCGCACTCGCGGACCAGGACGGCATCGGACGCGGTGGCGCAGGCCGTCGACCTGGCCGTGGCCGCGGAGGAGCTCGGCGCGGACGGCGCCTACTTCCGGGTGCACCACTTCGCCCGGCAGCTGGCCTCGCCGTTCCCGCTGCTGGCCGCGATCGGCGCCAGGACCGAGCGCATCGAGATCGGCACCGGCGTGGTCGACATGCGATACGAGAACCCGATGTACATGGCCGAGGACGCCGGCACCGCCGACCTCATCGCGGGCGGCAGGCTCCAGCTCGGCCTCTCCCGGGGCTCGCCCGAGCAGGTCGTCGACGGGTGGCGCTACTTCGGCTACCGGCCCGGCGAGGGCGACACCGACGCCGACATGGCCCGCAAGCACACCGAGGTGCTGCTGGCGGTGCTGGAGGGCAAGGGCTTCGCCCAGCCCAACCCCCGCCCGATGTTCCCCAACCCGCCGGGGCTGCTGCGCGTCGAGCCGCACTCGCCGGGTCTGCGGGACCGGATCTGGTGGGGCGCCGGTTCCAACGCCACCGCCGCCTGGGCGGCCCGTCAGGGCATGCACCTGATGAGCTCGACGCTCAAGAACGACGAGGGCGGGGCGCCCTTCCACGTGCAGCAGGCCGAGCAGGTCCGGGCGTTCCGCAAGGCGTGGGC
This sequence comes from Saccharothrix sp. BKS2, assembly GCF_047689505.1. Taxonomy (NCBI): domain Bacteria; kingdom Bacillati; phylum Actinomycetota; class Actinomycetes; order Pseudonocardiales; family Pseudonocardiaceae; genus Saccharothrix; species Saccharothrix sp. BKS2. The sequence continues at coordinate 39,504 of NZ_JAUQOL010000022.1, forward strand.
GGAGGCCGGGTGGCAGCACCGGCCCCGCGTCTCGGTCTCGCGCAGCATCTTCGCCCTCACCTCCGACCTCGACCGGGCCTACTTCGGCGGCGACGGCGACAGCGCCGACCACATCGGCCACATCGACGCCGACACCAGGGCGATCTTCGGCCGCACCTACGCCGCCGAGCCCGACGTCCTGGTCGGGCAGCTGGCCGAGGACGAGGCGATCGCCGAGGCCGACACGCTCCTGCTGACCGTGCCCAACCAGCTCGGCGTCGACTACAACGCCCACGTGCTCGACAACATCCTCACCCACGTCGCCCCCGCCCTCGGCTGGCGCTGAGCCGGGTCCGCGCGTCCGAGCACCCTCCTCCATTGCCCGGCCTCCGACCAGCTGCCTATAGTGCTAGTCAGCTAGTCAAATGGAGGAAGTCGTGATCGAGTTCCACCTGGACAGCGGGTCCGGCCTGTCGCCGTACCAGCAGGTCGTCCAGCAGGTCCGCCACGCGCTGAGGCTCGGCCTGCTGCGCGAGGGCGACCAGCTGCCGAAGGTCAAGGACGTCGTCGCGCGGTTGGCGATCAACCCGAACACGGTGCTCAAGGCGTACCGCGAGCTGGAGCACGCGGGCCTGGTCGCCGCGCGTCCGGGCGTCGGCACCTTCGTCTGCGCGACCCTGCCCGGCGTGGCGCCCGGCGTGCTCGGCCCGCTCACCAGGGACCTGCGGCGCTGGATCGCCAAGGCCCGCCTGTCCGGGCTGGACGACGAGGGCATCGAGGCGCTGATCACGACCACCCTCCGCACCTCGACGGTGGAGGACACGGCGTGACCGCGATGCTGCGAGCCCGGGGACTGGGCAAGAGGTACCGACAGCGCTGGGCGCTGACGGACTGCACGCTGGAGATCCCCGCGGGCCGCGTCGTCGGCCTGGTCGGGCCCAACGGCGCGGGCAAGTCCACCCTGCTCAACCTCGCCGCCGGCATGAGCGCCCCCACCGCGGGCGAGGTCGAGGTGTGCGGCGGGCGGCCGGGCAGCGGCCCCGCCCAGCTGGCCAAGGTCGGCTTCGTCGCCCAGGACGCCCCCACCTACGCGAGCCTGACCGTCGCCGAGCACCTGCGCCTGGGCGCCCGGCTCAACCCCGGCTGGGACGCCGACCTCGCCCGCGACCGGGTCGAGCGCCTCGGCCTCGACCCGGCGCAGCGGGCGGGGCGGCTCTCCGGCGGCCAGCGGGCCCAGCTCGCCCTGACCCTCGGCATCGCCAAGCGCCCCGAGGTGCTGCTGCTGGACGAACCGGTCGCCGCGCTCGACCCGCTGGCCCGGCGCGGGTTCCTCCAGGACCTGATGGAGACCGTCGCGGAGCACGGCGTCGGCGTCGTGCTCTCGTCGCACCTGATCACCGACGTCGAACGGGTCTGCGACCACCTCGTCACCCTGGTCGGCTCCCGCGTGGTGCTCGCCGGGGAGATCGACGACCTGCTGGCCACCCACCGCAGGCTCACCGGGCCGCGCCGCGACCCCGCGACGCTGCCCGCGGACCAGCACGTCGTCGCCGCGAGCCACACCGACCGGCAGAGCACGCTGCTCGTGCGCACGGGGTCGCCGATCCTCGACCCGGCCTGGGCGGTGAGCGAGGTCGGCCTCGAAGACCTGGTCATCGCCTACCTGGAACCGCCCGCGCCGGCGACGTCCCGCCCCGCCCTGGAGGTCCTCCGGTGACCTGGCTGACGCTGCGCCAGTTCCGCCTGTCCGCCCTCGCCGTGTCCGCCCTGCTGGCCGCCGTCGCCGCCGTGCTGCTGGGCGTCGGCAGGCCGGTCGTCACCGCGGTGGGCCCCGGGCTGACCTCCGACGACAGCACCTACTACTACCTGGGCATCGCCGCCCTCCACGTGTTCCCCGCCGTCATCGGGGCGTTCTGGGGCGCGCCGCTGATCAGCCGCGAGGTGGAGCACGGCACCCACCGGCTGGTGTGGAACCAGGGCGTGACCCGCACCCGCTGGCTGGTCGCCAAGACGGGGCTGCTCGCCCTGGCCGCGGTGGTCGCCACCGGGCTGTTCAGCCTGCTCGTGTGGTGGTGGTCGAGCCCCGTCGACGCCATCGCCACCGAGAACGGCCCGGCCGCCCTGCGGATCGAACCCCTGGTCTTCGGCGCCCGGGGCGTCGTCCCCGTCGCCCACGCCGTCTTCGCCTTCGCCCTGGGCGTGGCCGTCAGCGCCCTGCTGCGCCGCACGGTCCCGGCCATGGCGGTCACGCTCGTGCTCTTCACCGTCTTCCAGGTCTCCGCCCTCGACCTGGTCCGCCCCCACCTGCTCCCGCCGGAGCAGCAGGTCAGCGCCCCCTCCGCGGAGGGCACCACCCTGTACTTCCTCGGCGCCGGCTCGGAGCTGGAGCTCCACGCGCCGGTCCCCGAGCACTCCTGGGTGCTGGAGCAGCGGACCGTGGACCGGGAGGGCAACGCCGTCGCCGCCCCCGCCTGGCTCTTCGGGTGCCTGTTCCCGAACGGCCTGGGCAGCAGCGCGGGCACGGCGGTGGCGAACGACCCCGTGGACCGGGAGGCGTGCTTCGACCGCCTGGCCGCCGAGGGGTACCGGCAGCACGTCACCCACCAGCCGAACAGCCGGTTCTGGTCCCTCCAGTGGGCCGAGACCGCCCTCTACCTGGCGCTGGCGGCCCTGCTGGCGTGGTTCGCCCTGCACCGGACCCGCCGCATCGACTGAGGCCCGCCGGAACGGGACGAGCCCGGCCGATCCACCGGGGGATCGGCCGGGCTCGTCGGTGGAGCCGGATCAGGCGAGGTCGAACCGGTCGAGTTCCATGACCTTGGTCCAGGCCGCGACGAAGTCCGCCACGAACTTCTCACCGGCGTCCTGGCTCGCGTAGACCTCCGAGAGGGCCCGCAGCTGGGAGTTCGAGCCGAAGACGAGGTCGACCGAGGTGGCGGTCCACCTCAGCTCGTCGGTGGCCGAGTCGCGGATCTCGTAGACGTGCTCCCCGGACCCCGCCGCCCGCCACCGGGTGCCCGGCGAGAGCAGGTTGACGAAGAAGTCGTTGGTGAGCAGGCCGGGCCGGTCGGTGAGGACGCCGTGCCGGGTGTCCCCGTGGTTGGCGCCGAGGGAGCGCAGGCCGCCGACGAGGACGGTCATCTCGGGCGCGGTCAGGTCGAGCATGTAGGCGCGGTCGACGAGCAGCACCTCCGGCTGGAGCTTCTCGCCGGGGCGCACGTAGTTGCGGAACCCGTCGGCGCGCGGTTCGAGGAACCCGAACGACTCGACGTCGGTCTGCTCCTGCGTGGCGTCGGTGCGGCCCGGTCGGAACGGCACGGTCACCGGGAAGCCGGCGTCGTGCGCCGCCTTCTCGACGGCCGCCGAGCCGGCCAGCACGATCAGGTCCGCGAGCGAGATCTTCGCGCCGCCCGCGTCGTTGAAGTCGCGCCGGACGCCCTCCAGCACCTCCAGCACCTTCCCGAGCTGCTCGGGCTGGTTGACCTCCCAGCCGCGCTGCGGCTCCAGGCGGATGCGGGCGCCGTTGGCGCCGCCGCGCTTGTCGGTGGCGCGGAAGCTCGCGGCCGAGGCCCAGGCGGTGGTGACCAGCTGGGCGGTGGTGAGGCCGGACTCCAGGACCTTCGCCTTGAGGGCGGCGATGTCGGCGTCGCCCACGAGCTCGTGGTCGACGGCCGGCACCGGGTCCTGCCACAGCTGGACCTCGGGCACCCACGGCCCGAGGAAGCGGCTGACCGGGCCCATGTCGCGGTGCAGCAGCTTGTACCACGCCTTGGCGAAGGCCAGCGCGAACTCGTCGGGGTGCTCCAGGAAGCGGCGGGAGATCTTCTCGTACGCCGGGTCGACGCGCAGCGACAGGTCGGTCGTGAGCATCGTCGGCTTGTGCTTCTTCGCCGGGTCGTGGGCGTCCGGGATGATCTCCTCGGCGTCCTTGGCGACCCACTGCTTGGCGCCGCCGGGGCTCGTGGTGAGTTCCCACTCGTAGCCGAAGAGGATCTCGAAGAACCGGTTGCTCCACTGCGTCGGCACGTCGGTCCACGTCACCTCCAGACCGCTGGTGATCGTGTCCGCGCCCTTGCCGCTGCCGTGGGTGCTCAGCCAGCCCAGGCCCTGCGCCTCCAGCGGGGCGCCCTCGGGCTCCGCGCCCACGTGGCCGTCGGCCACGCCGGCGCCGTGGGTCTTGCCGAAGGTGTGGCCGCCGGCGATGAGGGCGACGGTCTCCTCGTCGTTCATCGCCATCCGGCCGAAGGTCTCCCGGATGAAGTGCGCCGCCGCCAGCGGGTCCGCGTTGCCGCGCGGCCCCTCGGGGTTGACGTAGATCAGGCCCATCTCGGTCGCCCCGACCTCGGGCGCCATCTCGGCCTCGCTGACGTAGCGCTCGTCGCCCAGCCAGGCGTCCTCGGGGCCCCAGAAGATCTCCTCGGGCTCCCAGACGTCCTCGCGGCCGAAGCCGAAGCCGAAGGTCTTGAAGCCCATGGACTCCAGGGCGACGTTGCCGGCGAGCACGAGCAGGTCGGCCCACGAGAGCTGCCGGCCGTACTTCTGCTTGACCGGCCACAGCAGCCGGCGCGCCTTGTCCAGGTTGGCGTTGTCGGGCCAGCTGTTGAGCGGGGCGAAGCGCTGACCGCCGTCACCGGCCCCGCCGCGCCCGTCGTGGGTGCGGTAGGTGCCGGCGGCGTGCCAGCTCATGCGGATCATGAGGCCGCCGTAGTGGCCGAAGTCGGCGGGCCACCAGTCCTGCGAGGTGGTCAGCACCTCGGTGATGTCGCGCTTGAGGGCCTCGACGTCGAGCTTGGCGAACTCGTCGGCGTAGCTGAAGGCCGCACCCAGCGGGTTGCTCTTCGACGAGTGGGCGTGCAGCACCGACAGGTCGAGCTGGTTCGGCCACCAGTCCCGGTTGGTGCGCGGGCGGCCGCCCGTCTTCGGGGTCGGCGAGTCGATCGCCGGGTTCTCGCTCTCGCTGCCGTGCGAGGTCGCGGAGTCGTGCGCGACCGGGCAGCCTGCCGCGGCCTTCTGGTCCACGCCCTGCGCACTGGAGGTGGGCGTTGGCCTGGGGTCGCTCATCTACGTCCTTCCGGCTGGCTGATCTTCGGCGGTGTGGTCGGCCGAGCAGTCGGGGCAGGTGCCCCAAAAGACGACCTCTGCCTCGTCGACCGCGTAACCGCGGTCGTCCGAGGCGGTGAGACAGGGGCTGTGACCGACGGCGCAGTCGACGTCCGCGATCGTGCCGCAGGAGCGGCACACGACGTGGTGGTGGTTGTCCCCCACCCGGGACTCGTAGCGGGCGGTCACGCCGGCGGGCTGGATGCGGCGCACCAGCCCGGTGTCGGTCAACGCCCGCAGCACGTCGTAAACCGCCTGGTGGGACACGGTGGGGTGCTCGACCCGCACGAGCGAGATCACCGTCTCGGTGTCGACGTGCGGGTGGTCGTGCAGCGCCTTGAGCACCGCCAACCGCGGACGGGTCACGCGCAACGAGACCGACCGCAACTGCGCCTCGAAGTCGGGTGTCACGCCCCGACCTTACGTGTCTTGACTGGATCAAATCCAAATCAGTTACGTCACATCCCGTATCGCCCACGGTGCGTAGCCGGTCCGTCACAAAGCTTGCGTGTTCGAGGAATCACGCACAGTGACAAGATCGGCACCGAGGTTTCGTCAAGCCGAGACGTCCTGTGTGGACGACGTGCCGCGCGCCGCCGCCGGCCCCGCGGCACCGGGCGGCCCCGCGATCCGCATACGTCGGCGATATGCCGTGCCCCCTAGCCTGCGGAGATGCGGGTGCTGATCGTGGAGGACGAGCCCTACCTGGCCGAAGCCGTCCGCGACGGGCTGCGGCTGGAGGCGATCGCCGCCGACATCGCCGGTGACGGCGACACCGCCCTGGCGCTGCTCGGCGTCAACGCCTACGACATCGCCGTCCTCGACCGCGACGTCCCCGGCCCCTCCGGCGACGAGGTCGCCCGGCACATCATCGCCTCCGGCAGCGGCACCCCGATCCTGATGCTCACCGCCGCCGACCGCATCGACGACAAGGCGTCCGGGTTCGAACTCGGCGCCGACGACTACCTCACCAAGCCCTTCGACCTCCGCGAGCTCGTCCTGCGCCTGCGCGCGCTCGACCGCAGGCGCGCCCACCCCCGTCCCCCGGTCCGCGAGCTCGCGGGCCTGCGGGTGGACCCCTTCCGCCGCGAGGTCTTCCGCGACGGCCGCTACGTCCCGCTCACCCGCAAGCAGTTCGCCGTGCTCGAGGTCCTCGTCACCGCCGAGGGCGGCGTCGTCAGCGCCGAGCAACTGCTGGAACGGGCCTGGGACGACAACGCCGACCCCTTCACCAACGCCGTCCGCATCACCGTCTCCGCCCTGCGCAAACGACTCGGCCAACCCTGGCTCATCGCCACCGTGCCCGGCGTCGGCTACCGCATCGACACCGGCGAGGGCCCCGCCCCCGGCGGTGCCCGCGACCAGGGCCGCCGAGGTGCCGCCGGTTCTCCGACCCCCGGTGCCCGGTTGCTAGCGTGACGCGGTGTCTGAGCGAGAGCACACCGGGCGGATCCTCGACGGCCGGTTCGAGCTGCTGGAGAGGCTGGGCAGCGGCGGCATGGGGACGGTCTGGCGCGCCCTCGACCTGGGGCTGCACCGCGAGGTGGCCATCAAGGAGGTCCGCCCGGCCGACGCCGACCAGGTCGAGAGCAACCCCGCGATGGCCGCCCAGCTGAGGGAGCGCGTGCTGCGCGAGTCCCGCGCGCTCGCCCGGTTGCAGCACCCGAACGTCGTGTCGATCTACCAGATCATCGAGTCGCCCGACTCGCCGTACCCGTGGATCGTCATGGAGCTGGTCCGCGGCACGTCGCTGGACGCGCGGTTGGACGACGGCGTGCTTTCCCCGACCGAGGCGGCGCGGGTCGGGCGGGACGTGCTCGCGGCGCTGCGCTCGGCCCACTCCGCGGGCGTGATGCACCGCGACGTCAAGCCGGGCAACGTGCTGCTGCGCACGGACGGCAGCGCCGTGCTCACCGACTTCGGCATCGCCGCCCTCCAGGGCTCGACCCAGCTCACCGCGACCGGCGACGTCATCGGGTCCCCGGAGTACATCGCCCCGGAGCGGCTGCGCGGCGACGAGACGCACCCCGCGTCGGACTTCTGGTCGCTGGCGATGCTGCTGTACGTGGCCGTCGAGGGCAACCACCCGATGCGCCGCGCGAGCACGATGGCGACCCTCGCCGCGGTGATGACCGAGCCGGTCCCGCCGCCGCGGCGCGCGGGCGCCCTCGCACCCGCGCTCAACGCGGCCCTGCGCAACGACCCGGCCGAGCGGCCGTCCGGCGAGGTGCTGGACCAGATGTTCGCCGCGGCCGAGCGCAACCCGCTCCCGACGCCGGGACCCCCCACCCCGGCGGGGTTCCCCGTCCCGGGACCGCCGAGCGGCCCCCAGCCGCACCTGCGGCACCCCCACTGGCAGTCCGGCCCCACGCCGGCACCGGTCGGCGGACCGCACCTCCACGGCTACCCGCAGTCCTACCCGACCCCGCGGCCGACGACGCGCGGGCGGACCGGCGCCGTGGTGTCCTCGCTGGTCGGGGTGGCGCTGGTCGTCGTGGTCACGCTGCTGGTGGTCCACCTGACCCGCGGGAAGGACTCGACGAACGCCGACACCGGCTCGTCGGGCACGCCGATGACCACCGGGCAGGGCGTCGACCTGCCCACCGGCCCGACGACCGCGGTGGCCGACCCGGCGGGGGAGAGCCTGCTCACGCCCGCCGGCGCGCGCAAGGCGGCCGGCGCGCTCGGCGAGGTGATGGGCGGCACCAAGGTGTCCGAGCTGACGCTGTGGCCGGACCGCGCGACGACGACCGCCCCGACCGCGGCGGTCGCGCACGGCTTCGACAACTTCGAGTACCGGGGCGGCAAGGCGACCAGGCAGGGCCCGGACGGGGTCGACGCCGACCGCGCCGTGCTCGACCTGAACGAGATCAACTGGGACGCGCTGCCCGCCCTGTTCGAGCAGGCGGACAAGGACCTGGGCGTCCCGAAGCCGACCATGCGGTACGTGATCGTGGACACCGACATCATCGACGGGACCGCGTCGCTGAGGGTGTACCTGATCGACGACTACGGCGCCGCGTTCCTGGAGGCGAACCTCAAGGGCGAGGTGCGGAAGGCGTACGCGCGCGAGAAGTGACCGGGGTCGCGCCGAACCGCGCGCCCCGGCCGTCCTCGCGGCACCACGCCGCCCCGACCCGTCGGACGAGGTCCTAGGGTGGTGCCCATGATCACCGAGGAAGAACGCGCCGCCCGCTCGCAACGCGCCCGCGACGCCGCCGTCGCCGCCGCGACGGAGCTGGGGCTGGACGCGTCCGGGGCGACGGTCCTGTACGACGTCTTCTCGGTGGTGGTGGACCTCGCACCGTCGCCGGTCGTCGCGCGCGTGCCGGTGGTGACCCCGCGCGGCACCACCTCGGCGGGCTTCCAGCGCACGGAGCTGGACGTGTCGAGGTGGATGGCGTCGCGCGGCGAGCCGACCGTCGTGCCGAGCGGGCTCGTCCCGGCGGAGCCCGTGGAGCGCGACGGTTTCGCGATGACCTTCTGGGAGAAGGTCGAGGGCGTGGTCCCCACCGACTACGACGCGGTGAAGCGGATGCCCGCCGTCGCCCGCCTGCACTCGATCCTGGCCGAGTACCCGGGCGAGACCGGCTTCTTCCCGGGGATGCAGGGGTACGTCGACCTCGCCTTCGACGACCTCGAAGGTCGCGAGGACCTGCTGCCCGCCGCCGACCTGGCCCGCGCCCGCGCCGAGTGGGCCGCCCTCTCCCCCCTCGTCACGTCGCCCCCGGCCTTCGCGCGGGCGTTCCCCGGCGTTCCCGTCCAGGTGGTCCACGGCGACGCCCCCTTCTACAACCTGATCGAGACCGCCGACGCCGTGCTGTACTCCGACTACGAGCACGTCGGCGTCGCCCCGGTCGAGTGGGACCTCGCGCACACCGGGGAGGAGGCGATCTCCGCCTACGACGCCGCCGCGGCAGACCTGGGCCTGCGCACGGTCGACACCGACGTGCTGCGCGTCATGGAGCGGTTGCGCGACCTCCAGGCGGTCGCCTGCCTGGCGATGGTCCCGCAGCTCCCCCTGCTGGTCGACGGCTTGGCGTCGACGCTGGAGACCTGGCGGGCCACCGAACCCCTGACCGGGCGCACGGGCGACGACCCGCGGACCGCCACTCCGGCGGAGCGGTGACGCGCCAGTACCTCCGGGCTTTCCGGTGCCCGCGCGAAACCCGGTGGCGGACCACAGCGACCGCTGCTACTTTCCCGGGGGCCGTGCGGAGGATCGAGGAGGTGGTACCCGTGAACGCAGTACCGACATGGGTGCTCCCCTCCGGGGTCGCGGTCGGGCGGTAGGTCGTCCGAGGAGCGCCGTTCACGAGCACTCCGAAAGGCACCACCGTGCGATTCACCTCCGAACAACGCCTCGACGACGGCGTCCTGGAACGCGGGTTCGCCCTCGGCGACATCCCCGGCATCCTGTGGACGCCCGCGGCCGCACCGGCCCCGCTGATCCTGCTCGGCCACCCCGGCGGCCTGCGCGGGATGTACCCCCGCCTGGCGGCCCGCGCCCGGCACGCCGCGGCGGAGGGCTTCGCCGCGGCCACCATCGAACTGCCCGGCGCGGGTGACCGCCCCCGCTCCGCCGATGCCGAGCAGGCGCGCGCCGACCTGCGCCGGGCGCTGGAGGCCGGCGGGCGGGTCGACGACGGGATCGTCGACCGGCTCGTCCTCCCGCTGGTCGAGCAGGCGGTCCCGGAGTGGCGGGCCGCCCTGGACGCCCTGCTGCCGCTGCCCGGGATCGGCGGCCCGGTCGGGTACGCGGGCGGGGTGATGGGCATCGGCATCCGGCTGGCGGTGGTCGAGCCGCGCATCGCGGCCGCCCTCCTGTTCGCCGGCAGCTTCGTGCCCCGCGCCCTGGTCGAGGAGGCCCGGCGGATCACCGTCCCGCTCCTGGTCCTGCTCCAGTGGGACGACGAGGGCAACGACCGGCAGCAGGCGCTGGACCTGTTCGACGCCTTCGGCTCCACCGAGAAGACGTTGCACGCCAACACGGGCGGGCACACCGGCGTCCCGCACTTCGAGGGCGACGACGGCAACCGGTTCTTCACCCGGCACCTGAGATGAGCCCGAGCCGGGCTTGACCGCGCCGCTCGGTCCTCCGCGGTCAGGCCCCGTCCGGCACCGGGTCCGCTCCCGCGTCCGAGCAGGAGCGGGCCCGGTGCCGGGGTGCCACCACCACCGCGGCTGTCCAGCAGGCTGGATTGTCCACGCCGGCGGAGGTCAGCAGCCTGGTTCCGATCGGTCGTCGCAGTACCGACGACCGCGGAACCCAGGAGTTGTCTGCCTTGTCCACCTCCCCCTCCCAGCAGGATCGACCTGCCTCCTCCCGCTGCCGCCGCGTGGTCGCCATGACGACGGCGGTCGTCGCGGCGGGCGGTCTCGCGTTCGCCGGCCCGATCCCGGCGGCCCATACCGAACCCCGCGACGCCATCCAGCAGGGCCTGGACGAGCTCGTCGGTGTCGACCGGCACCCCGGGGCGCTGGCCGCCGTCCGGGACCGGCGCGGCCGGACCCGCCACTACACCGCCGGGGTCGGTGACCTGCGGACCGGCGCCCCGGTGCCGACGAACGGCAGGGTGCGGATCGGCAGCGCGAGCAAGATGTTCACCTCCGTCGTCGTGCTGCAACTCGTCGGGGAGGGCAGGGTGGAGCTCGACGCGTCGATCGAGACGTACCTGCCGGGCCTGGTGCGGGGCAAGGGCATCGACGCCGGCCGGATCACGGTCCGCCGACTGCTCCAGCACGACAGCGGCCTGCCCGACTACACCGACTCGATGTTCAAGACCATGGGCGACTTCCTCCCCCACCAGCACGTCTACCTCGAGCCCCGGGAACTGCTCGACCTGGCGAACGCCAGGGAGGACGGGCGTGCCCCGGGCGGCGGTTGGTCCTACAGCAACACGAACTACGTCCTGGCCGGCCTGATCGCCCAGCGGGTCACCGGTCGCCCGTTCAACGAGCTGGTGACCGCCCGGGTCATCCAGCGGATCGGGCTGCGCGACACGTACGCGCCCGGGGTCGGCGAGGAGGAGATCCGCGGCCGGCACCCCAGGGGTTACCAGCGCGACCCGGCGACCGACGAGCTGCTCGACTTCACGCGGATGGACCCGAGCTGGGGCTGGGCCGCCGGCCAGCTGGTCTCCACGCCGGGCGACCTCAACACCTTCCTGCGCGCGCTGCTGGACGGGAAGCTGCTCGAACCGGCCCAGCTCGCGCAGCTGCGCACCACCATCCCGACGGACCCGGAGTCGGGCCGGGGATACGGGCTCGGCGTGTTCAGCATGCCGTTGAGCTGCGGAAAGGTCGCCTGGGGCCACGGCGGCGACATCCCGGGTTACTCGACCACGAGCGCGACCACCGACGACGGCCGCGCGGCGACCGTCGTGGTCACCTCGCTCACCGGGTCGGTGAAGGACGAGTCCGTCGCCGCGGACCGGGGCGCGCTCGTCGACGCCGCGCTGTGCGCGAACTGACACCCGGCCGGCGGAGGTGGTGCCTGCTGTACCGGAGGTGTGCAGCACGGGGGATCGTGAGGCGGCGGGAAGCCGGAAACACTGTGCGGGTCAGTGCGAACAGTCCATTGTGGGGAGTGTCCCTTGTTGAACGGTCTCAGTGGTTCGACCGGAACCCGGCCGGGTCCCGCGCGCCGGCGTCGTGGCGTGGCCGCCGCGGCGATGGCGGCGGTGGCGGTGGCCGGTCTCGCGGTGACGGAGGTGGCGTCGGCGGGCGCGTCAGCTGACAGGTCGAGGCCGGCTCACGACAAGGCGCTCCAGGCGGGCCTGGAGGCGCTGGTCGCCGACGGGGCGCTGCCCGGGGCGCTGATGTCGGTGCGCGGCCGGGACGGGCGGGTGACGAACTACACCGCCGGAGTGGGTGACATCCGAACGAAGTCGAAGGTGCCGACGGACGGTTACGTCCGGATCGCCAGTATCACGAAGATGTTCACTGCCGTGGCGACCCTGCAACTGGCCGACGAGGGCAAGCTCGCGCTGGACGACACGGTGGAGAAGTTCCTGCCGGGCGTGGTGCGGGGCACCGGCGACGGTGCGGCCATCGACGGCCGGACGATCACGATCAGGCAACTGCTGAACCACACCAGTGGGATGCCCACCGGAGTCCCCTTCATGTCCAACGGGATCCTGCCGGTCAAGGACCGGTACTTCGAGACCCGGGAGATGCTGGACGCGGCGCTGACCCAAGCACCGACGTTCGCTCCGGGACAGGACAGGGTGTGGGCGTACAGCAACACCGGCTACATGCTGCTGGGCCTGGTGGCGCAGAAAGCGGCGGGACGGCCCTTCGCCGAGGTGGTCACCGACAAGATCATCAACCGGATCGGGCTGAAGGAGACGTACTACCCGGGTCCGGGCGACCGCGACATCCGTGCCCCGCACCCCCGGGGTTACCTGTTTTCCAAGGACGACAAGGGCAATCCGATCGCCGGTGATCTGATCGACATCACCCGGTTCGACCCGTCGATCGCCGGTGCCGCGGGACAGATGATCGCCACCCCGAGTGACATCAACAAGTTCCTGGTCGCCCTCCAGGACGGTCGACTGCTCAAGCCCGGTCGGCTGGCGGAGACGCGCCGGACGGTGGCGGCACCCGGCTTCCCCGACGGGTGGCGCTACGGCCTGGGCACCATCGAGATGAAGCTGAGCTGCGGCATCACCGCGTACGGCCACGGCGGCGACGCCGACGGCTTCCAGACCCGCGCCGCCATCACCCCCGACGGCCGGGCGGTCACCGTCGCCTTCACGAACGACGAGGCCCACCAGTACGAGGTCCTCGCCTTCTTCGACAAGGCCCTGTGCGCCACGAAGTAAGCCCCTGGGCCGGTGCGGTGGTGTGCCCACCGCACCGGCCCGTGGGACTTCGCCGACCGACTCACGGGTCCACCTCCACGGTCAGGCGCACGCCGCGAACGTGCGACGCGTTCTTGTCCGCCTCGCCGCCGTGGGCACCGCTGCCCCAGCCCGCCTCCGCGGTCCGAGCTCCGACCTCGGTGCCCGGACCACGACTCCGCGAGACCGAACAGGCTGTTCCTCCCGTCCCCCGACCAGCGTCGTCCCACCGCGCGGCGATCAACAGCTCACGACCGGAGAGCCTGAACAGCGGCGAAGCGGTTCTTGACGTTGTCGGTGAGCCGCTTCAACCCGAGCAGCTCCAGCACGGCGCGCCGCAACGCCTCCTGACCGGTGTTCCCACCCCGTTCGGCGACGTGGTCGAGCAGGGCCGCCAACTCGCTCGGAGGCACCTCCTCGAACGACCGCGGTCCCAGGTGGCGCATCCGCACCTCCGGCTGGCCGGGCAGCCGGTAGGTGCGCGGCTTGACACCGCTCTCACCGAGCGGGTTGTCCTCGATGAGCCGTCCCTCGCGCACCGCCTGCGAGATCGCCTTGTTCAACTCGCCCGCCACCAGCTTCGTGACCCTGCTGGAGCCCGAAGTCCGGACGTAGGCGGTGTGCAGCCGGCCGCCCAGAACAGGTCCCTCGGCCTCGACGAGGCGCACCAAGCCGTCGAGCAGGTCCTGCCGCGACGCCTCGGCCACCTGAACCACGGTTCCGCTGAACCGGTCGTACGCGGCGAGGACGGAACTCCCGACAGGTGGTAGGGGCTCCACGACCACAGGCGGGGACGGTTCTGCGACCTCTGCGACCACCGCGGGCTCCGGCGCCACGACGGGCTCGGCCACCACCGGTTCGGCCGCCACCAACTCAGCCGCCACCGGCTCGGCCACCACCGGCTCAGGCACCACCGGCTCGACGACCACCACCGGCCGGCTCCGCTCGACCACCGGCAGGTCGCCGCCCTCCGCCGTCCACCCGGAGGGGTGAACGTCCAACTCGTGCAGCGCTTCCCACAACCGGGCCAGCACCGCGGGTCGGTCGGCGTAGAACTCCGACTCGCGGATGCGGAAGAACCGCCAGCCACAACGCTCCAGGTCGCGCTGCCGGGCCAGGTCGCGCTCGTACGCGTCGGGCCCGTGCCACGCGTCACCGTCGCACTCGACCGCCAGCCTGGCCTTGGACCCCACGACCACCAGGTCGATCCGGTAACCCTCCGCCGGGAACTGCGGGACGACGCTGTAACCGCGGTCGACGAGGCGGTTGAACACCCGCTGCTCGAACAGCGAGTCGAAGGGCGCCACCTTCCGGTCCTCGGGCACGGCCGTGTGCCTGGCGTCGTCCACACCGTCCACGCGCCCGGACAACGCGTAGCAGTAGTCGAGCAACTGGAACCGCATGTCCTCGGGGTTGCCGAGGTCGGACAGGCGCAGGGAGTGGAACACCCACATCTGGTCCTTGGCGCGGGACGCGGCGACGTTGAAGCGCTGGACGTAGAGGTCCTGGGTCAGCGCGCCGATGCGCTTGCCCGGCTCCGCGGCCTTGACCATGGACAGGAACATCACGTTGCGCTCGGAGCCCTGGAAGTCGGCCGAGTCGCCGCACCGCAGGTCGCGAGCCTTCCACTCCTCCGGGGGAATGCGCTCCAGCAGGCGCTTCTCGATCCTCTTCGCCTGGGCGCGGCCGAGCAGCGACACGACACCGAACGTGAGGCCGTCGTACCGCGGGTCGGCGATGCACTTCTCGACCTGCTCGACGATGGCGTCCGCCTCGACCGGGTTGACCTTGTCGGTCACGCCGCGCTCGTAGCCGTCGTCGAGGAAGACCGGCTTGATCGGCTCCAGGCGGTCGGCGCCGTACTGGCGCACGGGCACCAGCCGGATGCCGTCGGGCTCGTAGGCGATCCGGTTCGAGAAACCGATGATCTCCGGCACGCAGCGCCGGTGCTCGACGAGGGTGGTCATGCCCTCGAAGCGCATCTTCGCCTCGTCGAACAGGCTGCGCTTGGGGTCCTGCCACGACGCGCGGTAGGGGTCGTCCCACAGGTACTGCTCGGCGAGGTCGCGCAGCTGCTGCTGGTCGGTGCCGACGGCGGTGGGCGAGACCTGCTTGTCGTCGCCGATGACCACGATCTTGGGCGCGAGGTACTGGAGGAACGTCGCCTCCAACCCCGCCTGCGACGCCTCGTCGACGATCACGACGTCGAACATGTCCGGCTGGACGCGGAACTGCTCGGCGATCCGGTAGACGGGCATGATCCACACCGGCACCGCGGGGCGACAGCGGTCCATGGCCGCCTTGATGTCGGCCCTGCGCTGGTTCGCGTAGACGCCGGTGCCCTTGCCGAGCAGCTTGACCAGCTGGGCGTACTGGAGCAGGTCGGCGCGGGCCTTGCCGGACAGCCGCTCCGGCGACACGGCGTGCCCCCACGCCCGCTCGGCGGCCAGCCGCTCGACCCTGCCGCGCAGCTGCTCCTCGACGTGCAGCACCTCGGCTTGGAGTGCGTTGACGTCCTCGTCGCCGCGCCCGAGCACCCACACCCGTGCCACGGCCCACGCCCACGCGGCGTCCCAGTCGCCCAGCTTCTCCACCCACGCGGGGTCGCGCGGGTCCGCCGACACGGCCTCGTGCACTCGCGGGAGCAGGCCGACCAGCGTCGCCGCCACCTCGTCGCGACGACGCGCCAGCCCGGCGACCTCGGTCAGGCGCGCCAGCCTGTGGTGCGCGACCGCGTACGACTCGTGGTCGCGCTCCTCGACGGCCTGCGCCAGGTGCTTCACGCACGGCGCGGCGTCCGCCCACTGCGCCACCTCGGCGATGGTCCCCACGACCTCCAGCAGCGGCACGGTGGCCGCGGTGCGGGCGTCGGAGGCGGCAGCGGCGTCGACGAGCCGGGCGTACGTCTGCACGGCGTCGAGGTCGGTCCAGTTCGGACGGGGCAGGCCGAGCCCGGACAGGCCGCGCTCCTCCGCTTCGAGGGATTGACCCAGCGCCAGCACCCGACGCAGCTGCTCCAGCTCGGTCACGTGCCACTGGAGCCGCTCGCTCAACGTGTCCTCGGCGGGGATGTGCACGGAGTCGGGCCACGCCCGGTCCAGCGCGTCCAGCGCCCTGCCGGCCTCGGCCCACATCAGGAACACGTCGAGCTGGTCGGCCGTGGTGGGCGGAACGCCGTTCACCCGCACCGCCTGGAACAGCGGTTGGGCCTGCTTGACCGCCTTGGGCGCGAAAGCCCCCGTCTTGGGCGAGCCGTCCGGGTTGGTCTTGAGCTTGCCGCCGTCGCCGACGTGCGCGCGGAGCGCCCCGGCCAGGGCGACGAGCACGCCCGTGTCGGCGGGACCGACCCGCACCTCGGTGAGCGGGCCGAGGCGGTCGACCAGGGGACCAACGCGCCCGATGAGCTGGGCGACCTGGTTCCCGCGCGACCGCCAGTGGTTCGCCCGGCCGGCGAGGACGTCGGACAGCGCGTCGTTCATCCACTGCTCGCGCCGCCGCGACAGGTCCTCGGCCTCCCGCGCGAACCCGTTGAGCCGCTGACGCAGAACGGTACGGGTGGACTGATCCACCCGGCGGACGGCGTCGAAAGCGGTGTGCCGGGTGAGGCTGCCGTGCCCCTCCTCGGCGGCGATGGCCTGGCGCTCCGCGGTCACCAGGGCGAAGAACGCCTAGGGGGTGGGCACGTCCGCGAGGGGCAGCAGCTTGAGCCGCGCTTCGGGCTCATCGGTGTTCAACGCGTCGTCCACGAGGCTCCGGTGCCACTCGGCGAGGTCACCCGCCGGCACCGGGGACGGGGCGACACCGGTCACGGTGACCAGGTCCGCCACCCAGCCGAACCGCTCCCGCTCCGCTTCCACGCGCCGGGCGAGGGCGGCGAGCGTGCCCCGGTAGTCACCGACCTCGTGCTCGGCCACCTCTTCGCCGCGCGCGTCGAGCAGGCGCCGGTACAACCCGGCCCGGCGCCGGCGGAGTTCCTCGATCGCCGTGACGTGGTCCTCGACGGCTCGGCGCGCGGCCTCGGCGTCGTACTCGCCGGCCACGTGGCTGATCCGCTCCACGGCGACCTTGAGGTCGGCCAGGTCCGAGCGCGAGGAGCCGACGACCGAGACGGCCAGCGGCGCGATGGCCTCGGGCAGCTTCGCCCGCACCTCCTTCAGGGCGCGGTCCGTGTGCGCGGTGACGAGCACCCGCTTGCCCTGCGCGAGCAGGTGCGACAGCAGGGCTGCGACCGTGTGGGTCTTCCCCGTCCCGGGCGGCCCCTGAACGAGGGTCTGGGCCTTCGCGTCGACCTGCGTGAGCACGCGCAGCTGGCGGTCGTTGACCGGGAGCGGCAGGAAGAGGTCCGAGTCGATTTCGACCAGGGCGCCGGTCTCCGGCGAGCGCTCCGCGGTCGGCCGGTGGTCCGGGTCGACGAGCGGGAGCAGCCCGTCCGGGACGACACCGGACCCACCGAGCTGAGCGGCGACCGAGTCCAGGATGTCGACGATCCCCTGCCGTGAACGCCTGCGCAGGAGGACGGCCGGGGCGAACGCGGCCACCGCGTGGGCGCCGGGCTTCTGCACGTCGTCCTCGTCGAGGTAGGCGGCGTCGCCGGCGAGGGCGTGCGCCAGCCGGCGGAGCACACCGCCCACGACCTCGCGGTGCAGGACGGTCGCGATGACCTCGCGGGCTTCGTTCCTGATCTGCACGACGTGCTGCGGGTTGGCCACGCGACCGGGGTCGAGCATGTCCAGCTCGACGTTCAGCCCGTCCGCCACCTCGGCCTGGTGGAGGGCCAGCCGCCCGGTGGCGTCGTCGAAGTGGATGACAGCGGGCACGGTGGCGAGGTGCCGCCGCACGACGTGGTGACCCGGAGGGGACCACGACAGGCAGCCGACGCCGACGACGAGTTCGAGTTCCTCGGCGTGCCCGGCCGCGGTGACGTAGGCGGAGAACAGCTCGTTGTAGACGTCCCGCGCCGGTCGATCGCCCCGCTCGCGCTCGGCCCACCCCGACCAGCGCGCCTCCCACTCGGCGTGGACGCCACGGATCTCGGGCGCGTCGTCGAGCGCGGTGCGCTGCTCCCCTTCGCCGATCGACTCGCGCAACCGCGGCGGGGTGTCGGGGTCGTCCCACTCCCCGACCAGCCAGGACCGCAATCCCCCTTCCGGCTCAGGCGGCTCCTGGTGCGAGATCCTCTCGACCGTGAGCAGGGGGGTGCCGGGCTCGGGGGCTTCCTCGCGGTGCGCGGACCGGATGGCGGGGTGCTCGGGCAACCGACCGAACCACAGCACCGATTCGTAGCTGTCCGTGGTGCGGGGCGGGTTCGACTTGAGCTGCTGACTCCGCGCGAGGAACTCGAAAAGCCGCACCGCTCGATCAACCGCCGCACCCCGCGAATCCGGAGCAGCGCCGTTGTTCACCACAACCGTCCCCCTACCTCACCACCGAACTGATCACGCTGCTCATCGCCGGCGGGGGCTGGAGCGATACAGCCGATACCACACCGTTATCCAGTCAGTCCGCAATTGTGCGGACAGCGCTACCGGCGGCTGCCAGGTCGTCGAGCACCGGGACCAGGCCGAACGACCTACCGGAAGCACCCTTCGGCGTAGTGTGGGCCTAACCGAACGCAGCACAGCGCATTCCCGCACAAATTCCGGAACAACCGGGACGTCGAATGTACGGCGGGTTCCACAGGCCGCGCCGGAACATGACGGGAGGACGCAGAAACGGAAGTCACGAACAGGCCCGGAAATTTTCCCGCAGCGGAGAACCGCTCGAAGCAGGAGTTCTTCCGGCGCCCGCCCGGGTGCGGTGCGGGGGTCGGCGTCCGGGCAGGCTAGTTTGCCCGGATGAGCCTCCTCGATGACGTGGCCGAGCGCGACGGCTGGCGGTGCTGGGTGTGCGACGAGCCGGTCGACCCCGACATGTCGGTGAACGACCCGCGAGGGCCCAGCGTCGACAGCCGGACCGCCGACCGGAAGGCCAAGGTCGCCGAGCGGCTCGCGCACCGCGGGTGCAACACCCGCAAGGGCGCGGTCAAGGTGGTCATCCCCTGGCCGGACCGCCTGCACGTGGCCGAGCCCGCGCCGCTGATCACCGTCGCCGGGCGGCTGGAGCGCAAGGGGGGCCGCGAGATGGTGGCCCGCTGCCCGACCAGGCAGGACGCCCGAGAGGCGGCGGAGTGGCTGGTGGACCGGTTCTCCCGGCTGGTGCCGGGGCTGCCGGTGACCGCCGACGTCGAGGCGGGCGGCGGCCAGTTCCTCGTCGTCCTGGCCACCGGCCGTCGCTGACCGGCGCTGGAGGAGCCCGCCGACGACGCCCGGAGGTCGGAGCGAAGATCCGGAACCGCCACCCGACGCGGGGCCGCGCGGGCATAATTCCCGATCATGGTCGCCTACCGCAGCTTCGGATCACAACGCGCGCCCGTGGCGATGCGGGAGGCGTACCTCCGGCCCGGTCCCGACGACCCGATCGCGGTGGCCGCGGCGCGGACCCGCTCCGGCTGGGCCCTCGTCGACCAGCTCTTCCCCGGTCGGGTGTACGACCACATGTGCGCGTGTCCGCTGGTCGAGAGGTCCCACCCGGAGTCGGCGGAGGTGTGGCTGGGCGAGTTCGGCGACACGGTGGTGTACATGGTGCCGTCGAACGTCGAGCACCGGCGGGTGAACCGGCACGTCGGCGCGGATCGGCCGGTGCGGGCCGAGCTGGTCGACGACGAGCGGGCGACGCTCGCCTTCGTCGATCGCGTCGCCGGGGTCGAGCGGTTCGTCGAGATCGGTCCCGGGGCCGTGCGCGGGGCCGTGCGCGGGGCCGCCCGCGGTGAACCCCTGCCGTTCGAGCGGCCGTTCCTGGACGGTCCCGACGACGAGGTGTTCCCCCGGTTCGCGTACCTGAAGGAAGCGCGGTCGTGGCTGTTCGCGGTCAGCATCCCCCAGCGCCCGGTGCCACCGGCCGCCATGGTGGTCCGCGGCTACCTGCTGGGGCCGGTCGACGAGCCGCTGCCGCTGGTGGACGGGCGTCCGGTGGTGGGGCTGCCGCCCCCGGACGAGCTGGCCGACCTGCTCGCCGGTGCGGAACTGCTGGACGAGCGCGACGGGCGGTACGTCGCGGGTGGCGGTGACTGGTTCCGGCTGCACCGCGTCGACGCGGACCACGCGCTGCTGGTCGGCTTCGACGCCGAGGACACCGAGACCTTCTTCGCCGCCTCGGTGCCCTGGTTCGGCGCGAACGGCGAGACCGACCTGCTCGCCGCGGTCCCCGGGTGGTGGACCGAGCTCGTGCGCACGCGGCACCCCGGCGCGTTCTCGACCGACACCGGGTTCGACCCGATCAACATCGTGTGCGGGTGGGACGGCCGGCAGTGGACCAAGGCCATCGGCGCGCCCGACCCGGTGCTGCTGTACTACTTCATCGAACCCGACGAGGACGCCTGACCCCCGGCGGGCACGCCGTCTGCCAGGAGAAAGGCCCGCCGGGGAAAGGGCTCGCCGGGGAAAGGCTCAGCGCGCCTTCGCCTCGGCAGCGGCTTCGGCGGCGCTCCGCGCGATCATCGCCAGGTCGTCGACCGCGGCGATCATCGTGAAGCCCGCCGCCCGGAGGTGGGCGACGCGCTCCACCGATCCCGCGTACGCACCCGCCACGAGCCCGTTGGCCCGGCAGGCGCGGACCACCCGTCGGAGCGGGGCGTCCTCGCCGCCGTCGGCCAGCAACCCGGTCACCTCCAGGCCGAGCGCCAGCGACAGGTCGAACGGGCCGACGAAGACGCCGTCCACGCCGTCCACGGCCGCGATGTCGTCGACCGCGTCCAGGCCACGGGTCGTTTCGACCATCACCAGGCACAGGACGTCCGCGTTCGCCCGTGCCGGCACCGGGGCCGTCACCGCGTCGGTGGACCGGATCGGCCCGAAGCTGCGGGTGCCCCGTGGCGGGAACCGCACCGCCGCGGCGGCCGCCCGCGCCTGCTCGACGCTGTCGACCATCGGCACGATGATCCCGTCGGCGCCGCTGTCGAGGGCCCTGCCGATGAGCTCGGGCCGGTTCCAGGCGACGCGCACGAAGGCCGGGATGCCCGCCGCGCGCACAGCGGCGATCAGGTCGGTGTTCTCCCGCCCACCGGCCGCCCCGCCGTGCTGCTCGTCGACGCACGCCCAGTCGAACCCGCCGGCGGACGCCGCCCGGACCACCCGCCCGTCGGTGCTCCCGACCCACAGCCCCGTGCCGAGATCGCGCGGCGCGCCCGTGTCCTGGCCGGTTCGGGTCATCGCGTCTCCCCTGGTCATCGTCGAAGCGCGGACACGAAGATCCGGGCCGGCCTCCCAGCCTGCCACTGCAAACCGAGTCGGTGCCCGTCGAGGTCGAGGTACGGCGCGGAGCGCTCGGACGCACCCGGGGCGGCGTACACCGTCGCGATGACGCCGGTCAACGACGTCCCGGGGACGGGGTGCCGGGGACAGGCGTGAGGTCCTCCGGGGAAGCCCCGGTCTTCCGGGGTGCCGGCCGCGGGTCCCGACCACCGAAGTCGGCCACCCGGTCCCAGACCCAGTCGGCCATCGACTCGGCGACGGGCTCGTCGGGGTGCCCGGGTCGACGCTTGACGATCGCCCCGAACGCGACCATGACCAGGTACGCCCCGGCGTCGTCGGTCATCACCTGTTCCCAGACCTCGTTCTCGGGCCAGTCCGGGTGCGCTGCCTGGTCGGCCTCGATCTCCGCGCTCATGGCGATGATCTCGGCCGCCGACATCAGGCGGAACGGCTCGGCCGACCCCCAGGCGGCGCCGGAGCCGGGCTGCTGGCCGTCGTGCCAGGCCACCAGGTCCTCCGCCACCCCGGAGCCGAGCTTGTCGCCCCCGGGCACGTCGGAGATCGGAACCCCTGGTCGAAGCGCGGCGCGCAGGTCGGCGGGCATCACGTCGTCCAACGCCGCCAGCGCGGAAGCCAGGTCGGTGCCGAGCACCTGGTCGCGGAGTTGCCGCCACCCCAGCTCGATCACCCCGGTGCGGCGGATGTCCTCCAGGGTGATGTCCTGGGCGTGGGCGTTCTCGACGATCCGCAGCATCGTCCGAGCCATCTCCACCAGGCCCTGCAACAGACCTTCGGTCGGGTTCTCGCGCAGCAGTCGCAGACCGAGTTGTTCGGCGTCGGTGAACCGGTACTGCACCAGGTAGGACCAGCCGAGCATCAGGGCGACCCAGGAGTTCGCCGCATCGGCCCGGACGGCCTCCTCGGCCGCGGGGACGAACCGGTCGGGTGGTGCGAAGCTCGCCAGCAGGTACGCCGCGCGTTTCCCGAGCGCGGTGGGGAGTTCGTCCGGTGTCGTCCGGGCACACAGCGCCACCGCCTCGTCGAGTTGGCGCCACCCGTCCTCGTGCTCCCCGCAGAGCGCCTGGGCGGACCCCAGCTCCACCCAGTCGTCCCAGTTCTCGTGCTCCTCGGCCAGCACGGTGTGCGCCCACCGCAGCGCCTCGGGGTGATCGCGCTCGGCGAACGCCAGGTGTCGGAGGGCACGAGCCGCGTTGACGAACTGCCGGTCGCGGCGGCCGGCCACCCGGAGGTAGAGGCGCCGCGCCTCCTCGGTCTCGCCGCAGACCTCGCGGTGGTTGGCGAGCAGCAGCGACACGCTGCTCCGCTCCGGTTGGGCCGCGAGCACCCGCAACGCCAGCTCGGCGACCTCGGGGTGCGCCGGCTGCGCGGCGAAGAGCTCCCAGGCCAGGTCCAGGTCCCGCTCCACGTCGTCGGCGGCGGCGGCCGCGCGGCCGAAGTCGCTCACCTCATGCCTCGCCCGACCCGGTACGCCCGGAGCTGGTCGAAGGTGCCGTCGTCGACGCCGTACTCCAGCACCGGCGCCACCTGGTCGAACCAGGACGCCGTGGACGGGGTGATGCCGCCGACCGCGGCCAGCACCGCGTCGGTGGTGACCGGCACCAGCTCGCCGCTGCTCATCGACTCGACCATGGCCTGCTGCAGCACGGTGGTCGTCAGGTGACCGAGGTCGGCACCGGAGAACCCCTCCGTGGCCGCCGCGACGGCGACGACGTCCACACCGCCGGCGGGCTTGCCCTCCAGCGCGCCCCGGACGATCGCCGCCCTGGCGACCGCGTCCGGCGGCAGCACCAGCACCGTCTTGTCGATCCGGCCCGGTCGGCGCAGCGCGGAGTCGATGTCCCACGGTCGGTTCGTGGCGGCCAGGAAGTAGACCCCGTCGTTCGCGCCGGCCACGCCGTCGAGCTCCTCCAGCAGCTGGGTGACGAGCATCCGCATCGTCTGCGACCCGCCGCCACCGGAGGTCCGCCGTCCGCCGAGCGCGTCGAACTCGTCGAAGAAGATCACGCACGGCGCTGCCGCGCGGGCGTTGCGGAACACGCTCTGGATCGCCTTCTCGCTCTCCCCGATCCACTTGCTGAGCAGGTCCGCGAGGGTCACGTGGATGAAGGACGCCCCGAGATCGCCGGCGATGGCCCTGGCGATGAACGTCTTGCCGCACCCGGGTGGGCCGTACATCAGCAGCGACCCGCCCGGCTTCTGCCCGAACGCCGCCGCCAGCTCGGGGTTGCGCAGCGGGGCCAGGAACGCGGTGTCCAGGTGCCGCTTGACCTCGGCGAGGCCCGCGACGTCGGCCAGCGTCACCGCCGGGCGTTCGGCGTCCCACAGCGACGCCGACCCGGCGGCGCCGCTGTCCCGACGGTCGTCGTAGGCGGGGACCCGAACCGGTGTCGGCTCGTCCGCCCCGGGCCTGACCACGGGTGCGGCCGGGCGCGTGGCCTCGGCGGGCGGCGACGGGTTCGAGGTCCGCAACCGCGCCGCCATCAGCCGGGCGCGCAGCACGCGGACCCGCGCCGGATCCCCGCCGAGCGCCTCGAACGCCTTCAGCTCGCCGGCGGCGCGGTCCGGGTCCTGCTCCAGCAGCAGCGTGATGAAGTCCTCGCGCAACGCCGGGTTGCCGGGGTCGGCCTCCACCTCGCGCGCGATCACCTCGACGAAGCTGTCGCCGGGATCGGCGCCGGTCATCGCCCGGCCCCCTCGACCCAGCCCTTGAGCAGACCCAGGTTCGCCAGCGGGATGTAGTGACCGAGCCGCGGGTGGTCCAGCGTCACGCCGAAGACGCCGCCCCCGCCGAACGAGGCGACGTAGTCGATCGCGGCCGGCACCGGCACGCTGAACAACGGCGCCGTGCCGGTCCCCGGGTCGACCAGCCCGAGGGCGCGGGTGGCCTCGTCCGCCCGCGCGGCGCTGCTGTAGAGGCAGATCATCGGCCCCTGCCCGGCGGCCACGGCATAGGGGCGGGGTTGGTCGGCCGAGCCCCGCGCGATGAAGAACCAGTGCTCCAACGCGGTCACCCGCCGCCACAGCGCGATCTGCGCCGTCGTGTCCCCCGCGGGCGCCGCTCTGACCGCCGCGTCGAGGCGGTCCAGCTCGGCGGCCACCCCGGGGTCGTCGTCCCTCGTCATCCGGTTCTCCCTCGTCTGCTCGGCTGCCCGCGGTGGCGGTCGGGGTACCGGTCGCGACGTCCACGACCACCACCCGGAGCGGGCGCGAACGTGAAGTGGACCGGTTCCCCGGTGGCCGGTGGGGCGTTCGACCGCTGGCCGCGATGACGTCACCGACGCCAGTGACGGCGTGGGTCGTCGGTGCGGAGCCGGACGGGGTCGTTCGTCGACGGTCGACCTCGATCTCGCGACCGCGAGGGTATCCGGGGGACGACCGGGCCGCATCGGTCGTTCGCACCACACCCGCCGGTGGCGGCGCGCGGCAGAGGCCCAGATCCGCACCCGGTACCCGCCGGACCCGGACGAGCCCACCGCCCGGGTGAAATACGCCGGAGCCCACCCCAAAGCCACCGGCGCGGGACCACGGGCGTTACCCGAGACGTGGAATACGCTGCGCCGAGCGGGGTTCGCCAGTCGATTCCCCCGAAAGGGGCACGCCAATTCGGGGTGGAGTGGTTAGATTCTGCCCCGAGGTCTAGTGTCCGCGGGGACCCGCCGAATCGGCGGCAATGCGATTACCGCGGATATGGGGTGTTCGGTTCGACAGGGGGAGCTCGATGTCGAGAAATTCTCGCGTGCTGGCCGCGGCCGCACTGGCGCTGGGCCTGGTGGCCGGTTCCTGCGGCACCTCCACCCCCGCGGACGCGCCGACGACGTCCCCCGGGGCGGCCGGGTTCCCGGCCACCGCCGGCTCGCTGACCCTGGACGAGCGGCCCACCCGGATCGTCGCGCTGTCGCCCTCGGCGACCGAGGTGCTGTTCGCGATCGGCGCGGGCGGGCAGGTCGAGGCGGTGGACGACAACTCCACCCACCCCGCCGAGGCGCCCCGGTCGGACCTGTCGGGCTTCCAGCCCAACGCCGAGGCCATCGCGCGGCACGAGCCGGACCTGGTCGTGATCTCCGACGACCTCAACCGGATCGTGGACCAGCTCGGCAAGCTGAAGATCCCGGTGTACCTGGCGGGTCCGGCCCGCACCCTGGACGACACCTACACCCAGATCGGCGACCTCGGCAGGCTCACCGGTCACGTCGACGAGGCGACGGACCTCGTGACGCGGATGAAGGACGACATCGCCGGGATCATCGCGGACGTGCCGCAGCGGCAGGACAAGCCGACCTACTACTACGAGCTGGACCAGACGCTGTACTCGGTGACCGGCCAGACGTTCGTCGGCAAGCTCTTCGAGCAGGTCGGGCTCGTCAACGTGGCCGACGCGGTGGACTCCGGCCAGGCCGGCACGGGTTATCCGCAGCTGTCCGCCGAGTTCGTGATCAAGGCCGATCCGGACCTGATCTTCCTCGCCGACACCAAGTGCTGCCAGCAGTCCGCCGACACGGTCAAGGCCCGTCCGGGGTGGGGCGACATCACGGCGGTGCGCACGAACCGCATCGTGGCCCTGGACGACGACATCGCCTCGCGGTGGGGCCCGCGCGTGGTGGAGCTGGTCCGGACGGTCGCGGACGCGGCGGGCGAGGTCGGATGAGGGGCCGCTCGTGGTGAAGCCGGTCGACGGCGGCGGACCCGCGAAGCAGGCGTCCGACCCGGTGGCGCTGAGGCTCCCGCGACTGCGGCCGGTGTGGCTGGTGATCGGCCTGCTGGCCGTGCTCGCCGCGCTGGTGCTGGGGGTGAGCACCGGGCCGGTCGCCCTTCCCCTGCCCGGCGTGGCCAAGGAGCTGCTCGCCCTGCTGCCGGGCGTCGACCTGGACAGCGGGCTGTCGGAGCGGGAGCGGGCGCTGCTGGTCGAACTGCGGCTCCCCCGGGTCGTGCTGGGCCTGCTGGTCGGCGGCCTGCTGGCCCTGGCCGGCGCCTGCTACCAGGGCGTGTTCCGCAACCCCCTGGCCGATCCGCACCTCCTCGGCGTGGCGGCGGGCGCGGGCCTCGGGGTCACCGCGGTGATCACGCTGCGGCGCGGCGCGGGCGGCAGCGCCACGGCGGCGCTGCCGCTGGCCACCCCGCTGGCCGCGTTCGTCGGCGCGGTCGCCGCCGTGGCCCTGACCTACGCGCTCGCGACGGGCGGTGGCGACCGCTCGCCCGCCACCCTGATCCTGGCGGGCGTCGCGGTGTCCGCCTTCCTGTCCGCCGGCCAGACGTTCCTGATGCAGCGCGACGCCGACGCCATCCGCGAGATCTACTCGTGGCTGCTGGGCAGGCTCGGCACCGCGGGCTGGCGCGACGTCCTGCTGGTGCTGCCCTACGCGGTCGTGACCGCGGTGGTCGTGCTGGCGCACCGGCGGGACCTGGACGTGCTGGCGGTGGGCGACGCGGAAGCGGCGGGGCTGGGGCTGGACCCGCAGCGCACGCGGTACGTGCTGACGGCCGCGGCGTCGCTGGGCACGGCGGCGGCGGTGTCGGTCTCCGGGCTGATCGGGTTCGTCGGCATCATCGTGCCGCACACCGTGCGGCTGCTCGCGGGCGCCAGCCACCGCACCATCCTGCCCGTCTCGATGCTGGTGGGCGGCGCGTTCCTGGTGCTGGCCGACCTGGTGGCGCGCACCGCCGCCGCGCCCGCGGAGATCCCGATCGGCGTCGTCACCGCGTTCCTGGGCGCGCCGTTCTTCGTGCTGGTGCTGCGCACCGGGGCCAGGACGCGGCTGTGACCACCCCCGAGCCCGTGGTCACCGCCCGCGACCTCCAGGTGGAGCTGGGCGGCAACCGCATCCTGCACGGGGTGGACCTGACCGTCGCCGCCGGCGAGTGGGTGGCGGTCATCGGGCCCAACGGCGCGGGCAAGTCGACCCTGCTCAACGCGGTCAGCGGCCTGGTGCCCGCGACCGGCGCCGTGCGGCTGTTCGGCCGGGACGTGCGGCGGATGCGGCACCGCGAACGGGCACGCGTCCTGGCCTCGGTCGCCCAGTCGCCGGTCGTGCCGGCGGGCATCACGGTCTCGGACTACGTGCTGCTCGGCCGCACGCCGTACCTGCCCCGGTTGGGCCGGGAGTCGACCGCGGACCTCGACGTGGTGCGGGAGGTGCTGGTGCGGCTGGAGCTGCTGGAGTTCGCCGACCGCACCCTGCGGACGTTGTCCGGGGGCGAGCTGCAACGGGTGTTCCTGGGCCGGGCCCTCGCCCAGGAGACCCGGCTCCTGCTGCTGGACGAGCCGACCAGCGCGCTGGACATCGGCCACCAGCAGGACGTGCTCGACCTCGTGGACGCGTTGCGCCGCGACCGCGCGCTGACCGTGCTGACGACCATGCACGACCTGTCGATCACCGGCGCGTACGCCGACCGGGTCGTCCTGCTGGCCGGTGGACGGGTGGTCGCCAGCGGCACCCCGCGCGAGGTGATCACCGAGGACGTGCTCGCCACCCACTACGAGGCGCGGGTCCGGGTGGTCGACGTCGACGACCGACCGGTGGTCGTGCCGATCCGGAAGCGCTGAGGTGGAGGAGGTCGCCGTGGCACACCGGACCCGTGACGGCTCGCCGCCGCGGCGCTCCCCCGCGACGATTCCCGGCCGGCGGACCACCACCGCCACCGTCCACATCGGACCCGGGCGCCGTCGTGGCGCCCCGGTCCCCGCCACGCGCACCGTCCGCGCCTCGACGGCTGCCCGCACGACGACGACAGACACCGGCAACGAACCCAGGAGGACATGATGGCGTTGACCCCGCAAGCGGAACTCGTCTGGCAGGGCCGGATCCACCTCGGCGACGAGCCGGGCATCCACGGCGACGCCAACTACAGCGGCCTCTCCGTCGAGCTGCCCCTCACCCTGGAGAAGACCGACCAGTCCGCCCCGGACGCGACGACGATCGTCGTGCGCACCAGGGACGTGCAGACGTTCCAGGGCTACCCGGGGCACCTCATCACCGTCGCCGCCTACGTGCCCGACCCCGCCGAGCCGAACCACGCCGACCGCGTCGTGCTGGCCAGTGAGCGGCTCACCAGCGCCGACGACAACCTGAAGGAGGTGGAGGTCGACCTCTCCGGCCTGGCGTTCCCCGCCTACCTCGGGGTCCGGGTCCAGGTCGACACGGACGTGCCGCCCGGTCTGTACGACGACTTCCTGCTGGTGCGGCTGGGCAACTCGTCCGACAACTTCGCCTTCGTCGCGTCCTTCGGCTTCCGCCTGTGACCGCGACCCGCTCGGCGGCGGGTCCCGGCACCGGCACGTGCGCCCGGTCGGCTACCCGGTCGGCCGCCCGCTCGGCCGCCTGAGCGCCCACCTGCGGTCGCCGTGCCCTGCGGCGAAGCCGATGCGGCCCTCTCACGGAGAGGACCCAGGTGGCGGGTCGGCCGTCCGCGCGGTGGTCGCGCGGACGGCCATGGCCTGGCGCAGCAGCCCGGCCGCGAGGCAGGCGCCAACGCCCTCGCCGCTCGGATGCGCAGGTCAAGCAGCGGTTCACGACCCAGTTCCACGAGGACCAGCCGGTGGCCGGGTTCCCGACTCCGGTGACCCGCGACCAGGCCGGCCGCCGCGGCGGGTTCGAGCCGGACGGCGACCAGGGCGGCGACCGAGGTCGCCAACCCGTCCGTCCAGCACGACCACCGCGCCCACGCCCGACGCGCCGAGCACCACACCGGTGAGCACCGCGAACTCGGGGCCGCCGAGCGCGGCGAGCACGGCGAGCGGGTCCCGCCGGCCGGTGTCGCGAACCCGGCGGAGCGCGTCGCGCACGACCACGAGCTTGCGATCGAGCACGGCGCTGTCCGCGCCCGAGCCCGGACCCACGACGTCCGCCGGTTCCGCGCCGAGCAACCCACCCGCCAGGGCGGCGGCCACGGTCGTGTTGCCGACGCCGACCTCGCCGAGCACGACCAGGCCCCGGCCGCCGACGCGCGCCCCGACGGTCCGGCCGGCGTCGAGCAGCAGCCCTGTGTCCCGGTCCGACATGGCGTTCGCCGCGACGAGGTCACCCCTGGCGTCGCGGCAGGTCACCCGGTCGACGCCGGCGACCGGCCGACCGGTCACGCCCGCGTCGACGAGCTCCACGTCGAGCCCCGCCGTCCTGGCGGCCGCCACCCCCATCGCCTCTCCCGCCGCGGCCGCCCGCAGCACCTCCCTCGTCACGCTGCCCGGGTAGGCGGACACGCCGTGCGCGCCGACCGGGTGATCGGCCGCCACCAGGACCAGCGTGCCCCCGTCGAGGTCGGTGCGCCCGAGCGCGACCGCCCGGTCCAGCGCGCGGTCCAGCGCGCCGAGCGAACCGGGGGTGGTCAGCAGCACGTCCGCCCGGTCCCGGGCGCCGACCACCGACGCCTGGTCCGGCGCGTGCGGGCGGGACCGCGGCGGGGCCGGTTCGCCGGCGGTCGGCCAGTGCTCCTCGACGACCACCTGCTCCAGCGGGAGCCCGCGCGACCAGCCGGCGCGTTGCAGCCCGGGTTCCGGGGCCCGCTCGTCCGGCCAGCCGAGGCACAACCAGCCGAGGGTCACGACGCCGTCCGGCAGGCCGACCAGCCCGGCCGGCTCGTCGGGCTCGAACAGCGTCACCCAGCCGACCCCGAGCCCCTCGGCACGCGCGGCCGGCCACAGGTTCTCGATGGCGCACGCACAGCTCCACAGGTCCGCGTCGACGAACGTCGCACGACCGAGCACGCCCTGCGGTGCGGCCCGGCGGTCGCAGCAGACCACGATGCCGAGGGGCGCCTCCCGGATGCCCTCCAGTTGCAGGTCCAGCAGCCGACGGGCGGCGTCGGGGTCCATCGCCTCGGCCTGCCGCAGCCGCTGCCGGTCGGCCATGAGCGCCGCACGTCCCGCCGCGCGCCGAGCACCGCGTACAGGGCCTCCCGCCGCGCTCGCGGGAACGCCCAGCCGGCGGGGTCACCGGAGCGCGCCGCCGCGGTGGTCACGTCACCGATCAGCGGGACCGGGCGTTCCCAGGCCACTCGTCCACCCCGTGATCGGCGCGGCGCCGCCGCCGAGCGCGGATCGTCACGACCCACCGGATCCGGTCGAACGGCGCGACGACGGCGGAACGGCCCGCGCGCCGAGCACCCGCTCCCCCTCACCCGGCTGTTCACCCCGGGGTGCGGGGAATTGTCCGGGTGAGGTCCCGGGAACCGACCGGGACTCGACGGGCAGCGTCCGCAACAGCGCTTTCGCCCGGCTCGTGATCGCGTCGTCCACGCCGTACACGGCGATCATCCGGAGGGCCCGTCGGGCATCGGGGTTGCCGGCCTCGGCCGCGGCGATGACCTCGTGGTCGCGGGCCGCGTCCGGGCTGGGGTCGTAATCGGCGGGGGTGAGCGGGAGTCGGCGCCAGTAGTACGAGAGCGGATCACCCCGCCCACCGTTCGGCCAGGTGCGGTAGACGTCGTCCCAGGTCTTCCCGTCGTCGAACTCGAGGCTGCCGGGGCAGACCGGGTCGCCCACCGGCTGGTAGCGGCAGTCCACCGAGAGCCTCAACCGGGGACCCTCGTTGGCGCTGCCGCTGTGCACCGTGAAGACGGTGAAGATGATCACGTCCCCCGGGTCCAGGCGCCCGGTGTGGACGGTGGAGGTGTCGGTGTCGGCCTCCCAGCCGACCATCGCGTCGTTGCTGAGCCGCATCGGGAGCAGCCCCGCGCGGTGCGAACCGGGCAGCACGGTCAACGCCCCGGTCCCCGGCTCGACCGGCGCCAGCGGGGTCCAGGCGGCGAGCGTCCGCTTCGAGCCCTGGATGCCGGGGTAGTCCTGGTGCCAGCCCGTCTCGGGGGGCGTCGTGCCGCACCTCGGGTGCACCACCCGCAGCACCTTGCGGGGGTGGACCAGGACCGGCTCGCCGAACAGCGCGCCCAGCAGGGTGAGCAGCGCCGGGGTGTGCATCAGGGCGTGGAGGTCGCGGTTGCGCCACATCCGGTCGTGCAGGGCGACGTAGTCGGGGTCCGGCCACCAGGTGGTCGCGCGCGGGTTCGCCAGGGGCGGTTCCGCGCCGTCCGGGGGCAGGAGCCAGCCCGCCTCCCGCGCCAGCGCGAGGACGTGGTCGCGGACCGCGGCGACGTCCGACTCCGGCAGCAGGCCGCGCACGTGGAGATAACCGTCCTCGGCGAGCCGGTCGGCCAGCGCGCGCGCGTCGTCGCGCAACGCGGTGGAATCCGTGAACGGGAATACCCCCATCGCAGCCTCCCCTGCGTGCGACGCAACTCGTGGAGCCCGGACGGAGCAGCTTGGTTTTTATCGCACGTGGAATATCTGTCCGCCCCCCTCAGAACGGTACTACTCACCCCGGGCGGAGTGGTAGAGATAACCGGGTTCCCTCGAACACCCGCGAGTCGGCATTCGATCATTGGGGGTGCGCCGCATGTCGGACACAGGACCGGGAACCGTCGACGGGTTACCGGGGAAAGCGGTCCACGAATTCGCGGTGACGCCCCCGGTGGTGCACAGCCACGCGAGCACGTGGCACGACGGCGGGATCGCGCTGTTGACCGCGGAGGGCGAGATCGTCGCCCTGGCCTCGGAACGGGTGGGCGAGCGCTACAAACACCACTGGAACTCGGGGCTGGCTTATCACCACCTCCGCGGCATCGACCGGTACAGCCGATCTTTCGGCGGCGACGACGACCACTACATCGACAACTCGGTGGGGTTGGTGCCCTGCGACCACCACCTGTACCACGCCGCCAGCACGTTCTTCGGGTCCGGCTACGACGAGGCCGCGGTGCTGGTGCTGGACGGGCAGGGCGAGTCGGACGGGCACCTGGCGACCACGTCCATCTGGCACGGCGTCGGACCGGACCTGCGCCTGGTCGAGGAGCTCAACCCGTCCTCGGGTCCGTTCGCCGCGGAGTCGATCGGCCACTTCTACACCGCCGTCGGGGCGCTCGCGGGCATGCGGGAGCTCTACGCCGAGGGCAAGACGATGGCGCTGGCGGCCTACGGTCGGCCGTCCCCGCTGCTGGACCTCCTGCGGGAGCACGCCGGGACGCTGCCGGACGGCACGTACCGCGTGGCCCCGGGCTTCGTCCGGGCCGTGCTGGCCAACACCCTCGGCCGGCAGTTCTTCGGGTGGGGGTCCGCGACGCCGGAGGACCAGGCGCTGTGGGACGGGTTCGTGGCGGCGCGCGGCGCTCCGCCGGGGAATGCCCGGCACGCGGTGACGCAGGCGGACATGGACACCGCCTACGCCGGCCAGGTGATCCTGGAGGAGATCGTGCTGGGCCTGGCGGAGCGGGCGCGCCGCCTGACCGGGTCCACCCGGCTCTGCCTGGCGGGCGGGGTGGCGCTGAACTGCGTGGTGAACGGGCGGGTCGCCCGGCAGTCGGTGTTCGACCAGGTGTTCGTGGTACCCGCGCCGGGGGACGACGGCCAGGCGATCGGCAAGGTGCTGCTGGAGGTCAAGCGGCGTAGGCTGCCGGTGGACACGACCATGCGCACGGCGTACTACGGGCCGCGGTACCCGACGTCGATGGTCGACCGGGCGTTGGACGCGGTGCGGTCGCGGGTGTGGTCCGCCCGCCTCGACCAGGACGGCCTGCTCGCCGAGGTCGTCGACCGGCTCGAACGCGGGGAGGTCGTCGGCTGGTACCGGGGGCGCTCGGAACTCGGCCCGCGGGCGTTGGGGCACCGCAGCATCCTGGCGGACCCGCGGCGGCCCGAGGTTCGCGACCACGTCAACTCGGTCATCAAGGAGCGCGAGTGGTTCCGTCCGTTGGCCCCGGTGGTGGTCGAGGAACGCGCGCACGAGTTCTTCGAACTGGACCGACCCAGCCCGCTGATGACGTTCGCGGTCCCGGTCCGCCCCGCCGCGCGCGCCGTGATCCCGGCCGTGACCCACGTCGACGGCACGGCCCGCGTCCAGACCGTGAGCGCGGAGCAGGACGAGGTCTGCCACCGGCTGCTGTGCCGCTTCGCGGACCGGACGGGCGTTCCGGTGCTGCTCAACACGTCCTTCAACCGGCGCGACGAGCCGCTGGTCGAGACCCCGGCCGACGCGGTGGCGGCGTTCCTCGCGATGCCGCTGGACGCGC
This sequence comes from Saccharothrix sp. BKS2, assembly GCF_047689505.1. Lineage (NCBI taxonomy): Bacteria > Bacillati > Actinomycetota > Actinomycetes > Pseudonocardiales > Pseudonocardiaceae > Saccharothrix > Saccharothrix sp. BKS2. The sequence continues at coordinate 72,787 of NZ_JAUQOL010000022.1, forward strand.
TCGTCCTGGAGGACCACCTGGTGACGAAACAGCATCCCCCGGTCCGGTGACGTGGTCGCGGCCCGCCGGTCGCGGACCGGGGCCGCGGTGAGCGGACGACCCGACCGACCGGCGTGGCGGGTGCTGCTCGACCACGTCCGTCCCTTCCGGACGAACCTGCTGCTCGGCGGGCTGCTCAGCGCGGGCACCGCGGCGACCGGTCTGGCGCTGCCCCTGGTCGTGCGGGACCTGATCACCGGGCTGGCGGAGGGGGGCGTCGTCACCGGCCTGCTGGTGCTCATGAGCGTGCTGGTGCTCGCGCACGCGGCGATCGGCGCGGTCGGCGCGTACCTGCTGGAGCGCACCGCCGAGTCGGTGGTGCTGGCCGCCCGGCAGCGGTTGGTGTCGCGGCTGCTGTGGCTGCGGATCCCCACCCTGGACGACACCGAACCGGGTGACCTGATGTCGCGGGTCAGCGCCGACACCACGCTGCTGCGCGAGGTGAGCACCCGCTCGGTGGTCTACGGGGTCACGGGGGTGCTGACGCTCCTGGCCACGATGACCATGATGGCGTTGTTGGACCCGGTGCTGCTCGTCGTGGTCCTGGCCGTGCTCTGCGTGGCGCAGGTGGTCCTCGGCGTGGTCGTGCCGCGCATCGCGCGCGCCGCGGAGGACACGCAGGAATCGGTCGGCGCGATGAGCGCGGCGATGGAGCGCGCGCTGGGGAACCTGCGCACCATCAAGGCGTCCGGCGCCGAGGAGCGCGAACGCGATCGGCTGCACGACTCGGCGGTGCGGGCGTGGCGGGGCGGGGTGCGGGCCGCCAAGTGGCACGCGGTGGCGGGCAGCACCGGCGGGCTGGCGCTGCAGCTGTCGTTCATCATGGTGCTCGCCTTCGGGGGCGCCCGCGTCGTCTCCGGCGACATCGACGTCGGCACGCTGATCGCGTTCCTGCTCTACCTGTACTACCTGATGCCACCGCTGAGGGAACTGACGCACGTGGCCGGTCAGTACCAGGTCGCCGCCGCGGCGATCGCCCGCATCCAGGAGGTCGAGGCCCTCCCCACCGAACCGCACGCCCCACCCGCCGCGTCACCGCGCGTCGCGTCACCGCCCGCCGCGACCTCACCGGCCGCAGTCACCTTCGAACAGGTGCGGTTCAGGTACCGCCCGGACCTCCCCGAGGTGCACCACGACGTGACCTTCGAGGTGCCGGCAGGCGGCATGACCGCCTTCGTTGGCCCGTCCGGAGCGGGCAAGACCACCGTGTTCTCCCTGCTCGAACGGTTCTACGAACCCGACTCCGGACGAATCCTGCTCGACGGGGAGGACCTGGCGGACCAGCCGCTCGCCGACCTGCGCGCCGCGATCGGCTACGTCGAGCAGGACGCCCCGGTCCTGTCGGGCACCCTGCGCGAGAACCTGCTCGTCGGCGCGCCGCACACCGGCCGGGCACAGCTCGCGGAGGTGCTGACCACCACCCGGCTCGACGCCGTGGTGGCCCGCCTGCCCGACGGGCTGGACACGGCGGTCGGACACCGCGGCGTCAAGCTCTCCGGCGGCGAGCGCCAACGCGTGGCCATCGCCCGCGCCCTGCTGCGCCGACCCCGGCTGCTGCTGCTCGACGAGGTCACCTCCCAGCTCGACGCGGTCAACGAGGCCGCGCTGCGGGACACCATCGCCGACGTCGCCGGCACCACCACCGTGCTCGTCGTGGCCCACCGGCTGTCCACGGTCACCACGGCCGACCGGATCATCGTGATGGACACCGGCCGCGTCCGCGCCGTCGGCACCCACCCGCACCTCGTCGCCACGGACCGCGTCTACGCCGAACTGGCCGCCACCCAGCTCATCGGCACCGGGTAGGCGCCTCGACCGCGCGCCGCGCGAGCACCCCCGCCACGGGCCACCGACCGGGCAGCCGTCACCGGGGCCGACCGCACCGCGCCGTTCACCCCTAGGGGTCGGGAGGTCGCCGGTCTCAGGGGTGCGGCCGGATGTGGCGGGTGGGCGGTCGGCCCTAGGGTCCTCGTGTGCCACTCATAGAGACCACCGCGCTGGGAATGCGCTACGACGACAAGGTGACCGCCCTGACGGACCTGACGTTGGACGTCGAGGCGGGCGTCGTCGGCCTGGTCGGGGTCAACGGGGCGGGGAAGACCACGCTGATCAAGCTCGCGCTGGGGCTGCTCACGCCGACCAGCGGGCGGATCCGCGTGCTCGGCCTCGACCCGATCGCGGACGGGGAGCAGGTCCGGGCGAAGGTCGGCTACATGCCCGAGCACGACTGCCTGCCGCCCGACATGATCGCCGCGGAGTTCGTCACGCACATGGCGCGGGTCAGCGGCCTGCCCGCCGCGGCGGCGCGGGAGCGGGCGTCGGAGACGTTGCGGCACGTGGGGCTCTACGAGGAGCGCTACCGCCGGATCGGGGGGTACTCGACCGGCATGAAGCAGCGGGTCAAGCTCGCCCAGGCGCTGGTCCACGACCCCGAGCTGCTGCTCCTCGACGAACCCACCAACGGGCTCGACCCGGCGGGCAGGCGGGCGATGCTCGACCTGGTGCACCGCATCGGCACCGAGTTCGGCATCTCGGTGGTGGTCTGCTCCCACCTGCTCGGCGAGATCGAGCGGATCTGCACGTCGCTGGTCGCCATCGACGCGGGCACCCTCCTGCGCTCGGCGACGCTGTCGTCGATGACCGAGCACAACGACCTGCTCGTCGTCGAGATCGACGAGGGCGCCGAGCGGCTGGCCACCGCGCTCACCGCCGGAGGTCTGGACGTGCGCCGCGCGAACCGCGTGCTGACCGTCCGCCTCGGCCAGGACGACGGCGCGGTGTACGACCTCATCCGGGACGCCGTCGCGGACCTCGACCTCGGGCTGCACCGGCTCGAACGCCAGCGGTACCAGGTCGCCGACCTGTTCCGCGACCGCCCGGCCGAGGAGGTGTCCCGTGTCTGAGCCCGGCGTCATCCACGACATCGGCTACCAGCGCTACACCGGCCCGAGGCTCGGTTCCGGCTACTCGGCCCGCGCGCTCTACGCCCACGGTGTCCGCAGCGCTTACGGCCTCGGCCGCAGCCCGTGGGCGAAGGTGCTGCCGATCGGGCTGATCGGCCTGGCCGGCCTCGCCTCGCTGATCATCGTGATCATCAACAGCCAGCTGCCCCAGCCGGTCCTCGACTACGTCGGCATCGCCTCCACCTTCACCTTCGCCGCGGCGGTGTTCGTCGCCGTGGTCGCGCCCGAACTGGTGTCCGTGGACCTGCGCACGAACCTGCTCCAGCTGTACCTGTCCCGCCCGCTGGGCCGGGCGAGCTACGCGCTGGCCAAGCTCGCCGCGCTGGCCACCGCGACGTTCCTGCTGTTCGCGGCACCCATGCTGATCATGTTCATCGGCATGGCCTTCAACACCGACGACGGCTTCGCGGGGGTGCTCGACGAGTTCGGCGGGCTGCTCGTCGGCCTCGTCGCCGCGGTCGTCCACGCCTCGCTGCTGGCGGCGCTGGGACTGCCGATCGCGTCGCTGTCGGGACGCCGGGTGTTCGCCACCGGCATGATCATCGCGGTCTTCCTGCTCACCGCCCCGATCTCGGCCGTCCTGGGCGAGCTGAACCCCGGGGCGATCGGCGGGCTCGCCGGGCTGCTCGACCCGAACAGCCTGCTCAACGGCGTGGACCAGTGGCTGTTCGGAGCCGATGTCAGGCTCGTCCCGATCGACTCGTTCGGACCGGTGTACGGCCTGGTCACGGTCGCGCTGGTCGCGCTCGGCACGACGGCCGCGGTGTGGCGGTACAAGGGGGCGAAGTCGTGAACACCATCGAACTCGCGGGTGTCTCCCGCTGGTACGGCAACGTGGTCGCGGTCAACGACGTGACGTTGTCGATCGGCCCCGGCCTGACCGGCCTGCTCGGCCCCAACGGCGCGGGCAAGACCACCGTCCTGCACCTGATGGCGGGCCTGCTGGCCCCGTCGCAGGGCGAGGTCGTGATCGGCGGTGAGCCCGCGTGGGCCAACCCCGCCGTGTACCGCAAGCTCGGCCTGGTGACCGAGCGCGAGAGCGTGCCGGGGTTCCTCACCGCGTGGGAGTTCGTCCTGGCCGGCGCCAAGCTGCACAAGCTCCCCGACCCGGAGGCAGCCGCCCGCGCCGCGCTGGACGTCGTGGACCTGCGAGACGCGCAGGACCGCCGGATCTCCACCTACTCCAAGGGGATGCGCCAGCGGAGCCGGGTCGCCGCGGCGCTGGTGCACGACCCGGACGTGCTGCTGCTGGACGAGCCGTTCAACGGCATGGACCCCCGGCAGCGGATGCACATGATGGAGCTGCTCGACGGCATGGCCGGGCAGGGGCGGACCATCGTGTTCAGCTCCCACATCCTGGAGGAGGTCGAGCAGCTCTCCGGCACCGTGCAGGTGATCGTGGCGGGCAGGCTCGCCGCCTCCGGCGACTACCGGCACATCCGGCGGTTGATGACCACCCGCCCGCACGTGTTCACCATCGCCTCCTCCGACGACCGCCTCCTCGCGACGGCGCTGATGGGCGAACCGTCGGTCTCCGGGGTGAGCATCGCCGAGGCGGGGCTGCAGGTGCACACCAGCGACTACGGCACCTTCACCCGCGTCCTGGCCAAGCTGGCCAGGGAGCGGGGCATCCGGCTGACCACGATCCTGCCTTCGGACGAGTCCCTCGAGAAGGTCTTCTCCTACCTGGTGACCACATGAACCCGACGATCATCGGCCTCACGGCGAGGGCGCTCCTCGGCCGCAGGCGCGTGCTGCTGCTGCTCCCCATGCCGATCGTCCTGATCGGGCTGACCCTGCTGGGCGTCGCCGGCGAGGACGAGTACGTCACCCCGTCCGACTGGGGCCCGCTGGTCTTCTCCAACCTCGGGCTCGCGGTCGTCCTGCCGCTCACCGCGTTGATCGTCGGCAGCAGCGTGCTCGGCCTGGAGATCGACGACGGCACCATCACCCACCTGATCACCAAGCCGCTGCCGCGCTCGGAGATCGTCCTGTCCAAGCTCCTGGTGGCCTGGCTGGTGACCACGGCGGCCACCGCCGTGCCGCTGGCCGTCGCGGCCGTGATCGCGGGCTCCGGCACGTTGGCGGTCGGCCTGGTCGTCGGCACCGCCCTCGGCGCGTTGGCCTACGGCGCCCTGTTCCTCTGCCTGAGCGTGATGACCAAGCGCCCGGTCGCGGTCGGCCTCGTCTACATCGTGCTGTGGGAGAACCTGCTGGTGTCGTTCGTCGACGGCGCGCGCGTGTTCAGCATCCGCCAGCACGCGACGGCCGTCGCGGACGCGATCGGCAACACCCCGCTGATCTCCTCGACGATGTCGGTGCCGACCGCGTTGATCACGGCGTCGGTGTTCGTGGTGGTGGGCGTGGTCGGCGCCACCCGACGGCTGCGGTCGTTCGCGTTGACGGGCGAGGCGAACTAGGGTCGTCACCCGCCGCACCGGCCCGACCTGGCGGCAGTTCCCCACCACCCGAACCGAGGCGTCATCGCGGCGGACTTCCTCCACCTCGACACCCGACTGGTTCGGCCACGAGGCACCAGCTCACGCCGCACCCCACCGCTTTGTCGAGCCCGCACACCGGGTCCGCGGTTCTGATCACCTGATCAGGGCATCGACCATCCATGATCATCGGTTTACGTTCATGTCACCGCCAACGGCCGAGGGGCGTCACCAGGCGTTCGGCACCAGGCATCCCCAGGGGAGGGGGGCCGTGGCCCATCGCATCGGCCGGCGGGAAGGGGGACGATCATCATGACCCGTACCATCCGCACCCTGAGCGTCTGGGCTGCGGCCGCCGCGCTCGCCCTCACCGGAGCGATTCCGGCCGGCGCGACATCCGATCCCGATGGTTCGGCGGCTTCGGTGACAGTCCGGGGAAGCGACACCCACTCGGCGCTGAGCATTCCGGCGGACTGCACCGTGAAGCGCTACCCGTACGCGAGCTGGGCCGTGCAGTCCCGGTGCACCCAACGGGCGCACCGGGCGGCCGCACAGTGCCGTGTCGCGCCGAACCACACCGTCAACTGGTACTACGGTTCCTGGGCGGACAAGAACGAGACTTCCATCGCCTACTGCCCCGCAGCGACCGAGGGAATCATCGCCATGAGCGTGGACGTACCCGACTGATCAGTCGCGCATCCCCGGGGAGACCTGTCGCGAAGCGCGTGACTTCCTGGTTTGCCACCTCGGTGGCGGTGCGGTTCCGTTGGGTTCGTCAGCCGCGCGTGTGTGCCCACCTGTTGGCGGGGACACACGCGCGGTTGTGTGTCGGAAGAAGTCGCGCGAGCACAACGCGACTGAAACGCCCCAGCTTTGGTGGTACTCCATTGCTCGCCGAGGGTGGAGTCGTGTCGGGAAGGTCACGGCACTCGCGTATCCGAGCGCTACGCGAACCACCACAACCACCGTCGACTACTCAGCCGATGCCTCATATACCTCGTCGTAGAGATCGGAGTCCATCGCGAGGCGTCCTTGGTCGTCAACGAAATAGGCACCGCGGCGATAGCAATCGTTAAACACGGAAACCATGTGCTCAAGACCACTGAATTCGACCTCGGTCTCCTCCCCTACGAGCACTCCTGCGACCCGAGCGCTCCCGCCCGGCTCCCAGACTGCGGTATAGATGTCTCCACTCGCACCACCGAGCAGGGGCACCCAGTGGTTCCCCAGGACCGGATCACCTGAATACGCCTCAATGAACCGGGCCGCTTCGACCAGTGAGAGCGGGCTATATCCCGGGATCACGTTGACGTCGTCCTGAACCTGCCCGGGGTACAACTCAACGCCGTTGCACCAGCCGAACCAGGTGATCACTTCGTCGGGCGGCAACTCCCCGAGCGCTTCCTCCACCGCTGCCGCGTCAACCCCTGGCACGAGCCACGACACAACCGGGCGAGCAAGTGCGGTGAGTCGCTCCGCCAGCACTTCCAGCTCCGTCAGCAACACTTCGAGCCCTCCATCCGGTCACCGGCCGCGCACATAGTACTGGTCGCCGCCCTTGACGTCGTTATCCCGCAGGAACGGCCACAACGATTTACGTCCGTGAGTCGTGTTCTCCGTCAACGGAATCAGACTCAAGGTGGCACCAGACCCGCCTTCTACCGTGGAGGCGAAGGGAAACTCCTCCCAGGACATGCCACTCCCCAACGTCCCCGGCCGAGGGGAACCGGCCTGGGCGGCATTCCTGTTCGCCCTGATGCTCGACCGACCCGCCAACCGGGTAACGATCGGGCTCTTGCCGTTGCCGACAGCTTTGGCAAAGTTCGCCGCGACGCCGGGGAAGGCATTCGAGTCAATCTCGTGCACCGGCAACTCGTTCGCCACACCGGCGGAGTCCACAGCGAAAACCCGCGGACAGGCGTTACTGTTGTGAACCAAGACTGACGTGGCGCCCGCCAGTACGTAGTACGTGTGGACACCCGCGACGGTAAGGTCGTAGACCGGTTCGACGCGCCAGGAACGCTGTACCTGGGCAACCCTCGGCGAGGTACCGTCCACGGAGGTCAGGGCCTGACCGGACTTGAGATCACCGATGCTGACGAAGCGGCTTTCGGCCTCGACCCAAACCGGGTGCCAGGAGGTGGCGTCCGCACTACCCGTGGCACCGTCCTCACCGGTAACGGTCAGGCGGGTCATGTCACCTTCGTCGTCGTGGACGATGGTGGCGACGACCTCTCGGTCCGTGGTCTCGCCCGTCTCTGGGTCGGTGGCCTTGACCTCGTCGCCTATCTCGACCTCGGAGATCGGCTGGGTCGAGCCGTCCGCCATCAGGACCAGGGTCGCGGCCACGAAGCTGTGGCAACTGCCGGCAGGCGCCGTCTTCCGGAACCGATCGACCACCGCCCTGAGCTTCCCCCGGTAGCCCGGTGGCTTTCCAGGCATGGTCCGATAGGGCCTGAAGGGAGTCGTCTGTGGCACCACCGAAGAAGTACCCCGACGAGTTGAGGTCCCGTGCGGTCCGGTTGTATCGGGAGTCGGATCCCAAGCCGGTGATCCGGCGCCTGGCCGAGCAGTTGGGCGTGCACCCGGAGGCGTTGCGGAACTGGATTCGGCAGGACGAGGCCGACCGCGGCGAGCGGGACGACCGGCCCACGACCTCCGAGTCGGAGGAGCTGCGCAGGTTGCGGCGGGAGAACGCGGAACTGAAGCGCGCCAACGAGATCCTGAAGACCGCGTCCGCGTTTTTCGCGGCGGAACTCGACCCGACCCGGCGACGGTCGTGAAGCTCGTGCAGCGGCTTCGCGGCCGCTTCGGGGTCGAGTTCGTCCTCCGGGTCCTCGGTGTCGCCTCCTCCACGTATCACGGCTGGGTGGCCCGACAGGCCGACCCGTCGGACCGCGAACGCGAGGACGAGGCGATCACCGCCGAGATCGCCGACATCCACGCCGCCTCCGGCGGCACCTACGGCAGTCCGCGGGTTTATCAGGTGCTGCGGCGTCGGGGTATCCGCGTGTCGCGCAAGCGGGTCGAGCGGCTGATGCGCCAGGCCGGCCTGCAGGGCGCGTTCCTGCGCAAACAGTGGCGGACGCCATCCACCAGGCGGGATCCACGAGCGGCACCGGCGCCCGATCGGGTGAACCGGGACTTCACCGCGCCGGCGCCGGACCGGTTGTGGGTGGCCGACGCGACCCGGATCCGCACCGGTGAGGGCGCCTTCTGGTTGGCCGCGGTGCGCGACGCGTTCTCCAATCGGATCGTGGGCTGGAAGGCCAGCGACCGCTGCGACACCGACCTGGTCCTGGGCGCCCTGGAGTACGCGATCTGGTCGCGCGACGTGCGCGACGGGCAGTTGATCCATCACAGCGACCGCGGGTCGACCTATACGGCTTTTCGATTCGCGGAGCGGTTGGCGGACAACGGGATCCTGCCGTCGATGGGGTCGGTCGGCGACTCGTACGACAACGCGCTGATGGAGAACTTCTTCTCCACGCTGAAGATCGAACTGGTCTACCGCCGGTCCTGGCGCACCCGCGACGAGGCCGAGAACGAACTGTTCCGCTATATCGACGGGTTCTACAACACCGAGCGCATCCAGAAGGATCTCGGCTGGCTCAGCCCCGACGAGTACGAAGCCGCTTGGCACGCCGCTTAGACCCAGCCAGCTACCATCCCGGCGGCAACGACCGCATCCAGATAACAACCGCCTCGGGTTATCGGGGGAAGCTCAGCGAAGATCTCCTCCGCCTCGGCGGCGGGTTGACGCACCCGTTCCCAGCCCCAGGCGGACAGCCGCACCGGCTCACCAACGGCCTCGACGCCCACGAGCACGGCCGGTGGCCACTGCTTTGGCGACACCGCCTCGTCCGACCTGGCCGACGCGGGCACCGGTCGGTCCACCGGTCCCGCTCCCGCACTCACCCCAGGCACCTCGCCCCGCGCCGCACGCGCCCACGTCCCCGGTTGCAGCAGGCTCGCCGCCGGCAACACCACGCACACCGAAACCAACCAGCGAACCCGGCTCAACCGGGCCACACCCCGTCCCGCCACCGCTCCCCTGCACGCCGAAATCGATCAATGCGCGAATCGCGCGCAGCACAAAGCCGGACATGAAGGAGCCTGCCGAAACAGAAACGACGCACGTCGGATTCAGCCCATACATGTCGAAACGTGACGGCGGGGTGTCGATCATCGCGACCGTCGAACGCATGTGCGCAAATCAGGTGATCGACATGCCGGTCGCCCCTCATGCCAGAGCGGCAACACCAGCCCTCAGCCCACCACATCGCTCAATACTTCAGCTTCGCGATGATCGAGTCGACCTGAGCAGCCCGGTTCTGCTTCGTATAGAGATCAAGCGCTCGCCGCCACTGCACTCTGGCCACAGCAAGGTCCACGACGGCGTAAGAATCCCCCAGGCTGGCCATGGCATCGGCTTCCTTGTAGGTGTTCTCCAGGGAGTGGAACTTCCGCACGGCTTCCCGATAATGCGCAACGGCCTGGTCGTGGTGACCGCTCATGTGGGCTATGTGCCCCAGGCAAGCAGCCGCTTCGGCGACACCGTAATGATTGCCGTGCAACCGCTGCGCCCGCATCGACTCCACGCCGGAGCTCCGGGCCTCGGCGTAGTTCCCCACCCCCGCCTGCGCCCACGCCACGGTCGTGAGGCCGAGCGCCGTCCTCAACGGGTTTCCGACTTTCCGGTACCGATCCAGGGCCTCCAGTGCGTGATCGACCGCTTGGCGGTGCCGGCCACGGCGAGAGGAGTTGCGGGCGAGTGTGCGCAGTGCCGCCGCTTCGCACGACAGGTCGACGTCACGTGCCAGGGCGACGGCTTCGCGGAGGTGGTCCTCGGCCTCGTCGAACCGGCTCAGCCGGGAGCACGCCTGCCCCATCTGCCGGTGCGCCCACGCCAGTCGCCATCGATCGCCCAGGGCGTGCGCGGCTTCCAGGGCGGTCGTCCACGTGTCGTAGTAGTCGTGCAGGTGTCCCCGCCACCGTTGGAAGTCCATGAGGTGCCAGGCAACGCTCCAGGCCCGGTCGTACCACCTCCGCCGCAGCGCCTCCTGTTGGACGGCCAGCAGGTTGCGGTGTTCCGCGCTGAACCACGGCAGCACGTCGGACGCCTCGATGCGGGCGACCGGCCCGACGATGTCGGCCGCCGTCTTGTACGGGGCCAGGAGGAGGTCGGCCGCACGCGCGGTGCCCAGGTAGTGGTCGACGAGCCGCCGGAGCGCGACGTCGTCGTCACCGACCAACTCGCGGGCGTACAGGCGGATGAGATCGTGCATCCGGTAACGACCCTCGTCGAGCCACTGGGCGAGGTTCATCGTCTCCAGGTTGTCCAGCAGCGGGACGACGTCGTCCACGGAGCGGTCGGCAAGGGCTGCCAGGGCGTCCACGTGGAGGTCCTGGCCCGGGCTCACGGCCAGCAGCGCGAAAACCTCGCGCGCCTCGTCGCGGAGTGCCGCGGCTGAATTCGCGAGCACATCGCGCACGCTCTCCGAGCCGTCCCTGGTCCTCATCGCGTCAAGACCCCGGGCCGCCAGTTCTCGGGCGAGCGTCGACAGCGTCAGGGCCGGGCGGTCGATCGCACGCCCGGCGGCGATCAGCAGCGGCAGCGGCCACCGCCCACAACGCCGGGCGATCTCGGCCACGGCTCCGGGCTCCCCCACCGGCCGGTCGTCGCCGTCGGGCAGTGATCGCCCGAACAGGGCACCCGCCTCGTCGGCGCTCAGCGCCCCCAGCCGCCGCAGGTCGAACCCGCTGCCCCGGAGGCCGTCCAGGTGGGCGCGGCCGGCCGCGATCAACACGGCGTTCGACTGTCCCGGCAGCAGCGCCCGGACCTGCTCCAGGGAACCCACGTTGTCCGCGAAGACCAGCACCCTCCGCACGCTGAGCACCGTCCGGTAGTGCTTGACCAGCTCGTCCGGATCGCGGGGAATCGCCTCGTCGGGCTCGCCGAGCGCCTCCAAGAAACGCCGAAGCACCACAGCGGCCACCGGTCGGACCTCCGCCGCGTCGGCACCGCGCAGGTCCACGTACAACTGGCCGTCCTCGTAGCGATCCCGACGCGAGTGCGCCCAGTGGAGGAGGAGACCCGTCTTACCCGTCCCCCCGACCCCGCTCACGTACGGCGCATGCCCGTCGGCGACCACCTGGTCCAACCACCGCAGCTCCGCGGACCGCCCGACGAACGGCGAAGGCCCTCTCGGCAACTGCGCGGGCCTGTTCGGCGGGCGCCTGGGGACCGAGATGTGGATGCCACCCGCGATCGCCCCCGCCTGCACCACGACCCCGACGGAATCGGCGTCAACCTCGTTGCGCCATAAGGCGGCATCATCACCAGCCCTGTCCACGCACCAACGGTATCCCACCGAACAGGACACCGGAGCGTACTGCCGCGCGGCCTCTGCGTCCGGTTACCCACGCACCTCGAAAGTCGACTCAACCGAGCCTGAAGAGACGATCCGTTGACCGACCGATGTGTTGCAGACCAACCCCAACCTTGCCACGAGCTGCGGAAACATCAATAAATAGATGTCGACAGCTGTAGCCGTCGAACAAACGTGCGAGCCGGAAGTGGAACTACCCAGGACTTCTGGGCGCCACGCTTCATCGGCTACGGCTGCCGGTATGTCCGGACACGGTGCTGCGCCCGGCACGAGAACCTCGCCTGGGGCCACCGCCCCATCCACGGCGAACTCCTCGCGCCCGGCATCACGGTCGCCGCATCCACCGTCTGGCAGATCCTCAAGGACGCCGGAATCAACCCGGTGTCCCAGCGCACCACGACGACCCGGTCCGCCTTCCTCCGCTCACAGGCCGATCCTCTACCGGCCTGCGACTTCTTCGAGACCTCCCCCCTGAACGGAACCCGCTTTACATACTCGCGGTCATCGAGCACACCAGCCGCCGAATCAGGGTCCTGTGTGCCACCGCGCACCCGACCCGCATCCTGGGTCGTCCAAGCTTCCGGAAACCTCGTCACGGACTTCGAGGACACGAGCAGCTCCGCACGGTTCCCGATCCACGACCGCGACGGGAAGTACCCAACCCTGTTCGACGTCGTCGCCGACGCGAGCATCCAGGTCATCCTCAGCGGAGTTCGGATACCGCGGATGAACGCGATCATGGAGCGCCGGATCCGGAGCTGCCGACGCGAACTGCTCGACCGCACACTGGTCTGGAATCAATGGCACCTGCTCCACGCCCGGCGTGAGTACGAGCAGTTCCACAACACCCACCGACCCCGTCAAGGCATAACCAACGCGCACCCACTGCCACGCCGTCACACCGCCCACCCGACCTCCGCCCACCCCCACAGGAACAGGCGTCCTCGCGTACTGCTCGGCAGCACCCGTCGCCGACGGCATTGCGCCAAGTCGGGCAATCGCAGCGGATCGACGATCACCACAGCGGGCAGTGCGGGATCATCGCGACGTGCGTGACGAGGTGCCGGCAGACCAGCCGGGCGGTCAGGTGGCGAAGGCGTCCTCCAAGAGCTCCGTCGTGCAGGCCGGACGGGATGTGCGCATCACCTACCGGCAGGGCCTGTACCTTTCGCCGCGCCCGGCGGGCGCGGCCCTCCTCGCGGGCGTGGTGTGCATCGGCGGACTCGTCCTCCTGCTCAGCGGACTGTTGAACCTCGCCGTTCCCGCGTGGACGGCGCTCCTGGCGGTCCTGGCCGGCACGGTGACCGCACTGCCGCTCCGGCGCGGCCGGCGGGTGTTCCTGGTGACGTCGGCGTTCAGCCGGAAGCCCTGGATCGTCGAGTTGATGCAGCACGTACACGGCACGCTCAGCCGCAACGGACTGGACCTGGTGCTCAAAGTACCCGAACACGACTACGACGCCGCCGCCCAGGCACACCACCTGAGGCACCTGGCGCGATCCCGGCGCGAGTACCTCGGAGGGCTGGTGGTCGCCACCGAGGTCCACCGGCTGCGGCCGGAACTCGTCGAGTTCTGCGCCGACTTCCGAGCGCCGGTCGTCTTCGTCGACATCCAGCCGTTCGACGACGAAACCGACTACCCGCCCAACACGGCGTTCGTCGGCTACCTCCCTCCCCACCGACGTAGGCGTGCTCGCCGGCCAATGGCTCGCAGATCACTTCACGCGACACGAAGTCTGCCGCCCCCACGTCCTGATCCTCGCAGGCTTGGAGCAGGTAGAACGGCAGAGGTGCTGCGCCGAGGTGCTGCGCAGCCGCGTGGACGGCGTCTCCATCGTGGTGGACGACAGTTGCGCGTTCCAGAGTTCCCGCGCGTACGACGCCGTACAGGCCCACCTACGCGAACTCGATGCGCAAGGCGGACGGCTCGACGCCCTGTTCTGCACCGATGATGAAATGGCGCTCGGCGCGGTGGACGCGTTGCGCGGGACCCGCTCCCCCGCGGCCGGGGACACCGTGATCATCGGCGTGGACGGGGCGCCCGAGGTCCTCGCACTGATCGACAACGGCACAGGTCCACTACGCGCCACCGTGGTCCAGGACTCACGCCGCCTCGCCGAGAGCGCGATCCACGTACTGGAACGAATGAGACAAGGCCGAGCCACCCCCAAACAAACGGCTTTACGACCCGAAATCCATCAATCCAAGCAAACGGTCCAAAGTGATACCGGAAAGTAACGAGCAACTACAGCGCCTCAACCGGCAGATCAAAAATGATTCCGACTTCGACTTCCACAGGGTCGTGATCGTGAAGCGTGGCGTTACGACTGCCGTACCTCATCTTCGTCCAGATCGTCGGCTGGTTGACCCCGCTCGGACAGACCACCACCATCCGCACACCTCATGACCCAGGAACACCCAACCCCGATCGTGGTCATCGAGGGCAGACCGTGATCAGCGACATCAATCCTGGCCGTTCAAGGTCCCGAAGAGGCACGTGCCAACTCGTCCAATTGGGCCACGAGCACCGTCTCACCCGACCGCACGGCCAGGGCGCGCAGTGTTCCGACATCGACTTCGCCCACGTCAAGCTGGCGGGCGACCTGCTCGATCCGCGGCCACACCCGCCCGGTGTCGAGCCGCGAGCGCGCGCCCAGCAGCGAACGCAGCCGACCGAGCAGCGCCTGTTGTCGCAGCCGCGCGTCATCACACCACGGTTGGAAGAAGCCGTTGCCGCGCACCACAAAAGACCCCAACTGGTGCAACGGCAACGCTCCGTTCGCGCCGAAGCTGCTGCGTGGCAACACGACGCGCAGCAGGCCGCTGCGCTGTCGGACCAGGCGGTGGCCAACAAGGTCGTACCGGTCGGCCCACTCCCGCACCCGCTGTTCCTCGTGCGCCGGATCCGCGGCACGCTGCTCGTGCTCCAGGCTCGCGGCGATGTCAGGAGTTGCCTCGACGAGCGCGCCCAGGTCGAGGTCGGCTTCGCCGGCCGCCTGGGTGTAAGCCAGGTAGCGCACCCGGTTCGACCGCGACAGCCCGCGCACCACGATCAGCGGCAGGTACACGAGTTCCGGCGGGCCGAGCGGACGCGGGTTGTCGATCCGCTCGGGCAGGTTGAACCTGGCCCGCTCCGGGTTGCCCGACAGGGCCGGCAGTGCCGCCGGGTCGAAGCTCCACCGCGTGAACAGGCTCTGGAAACGTTCCCGGTCGGCAGTTCGTCCGGCGGCAGCAGGGTGACTTTGCGCGGGTCGTAGCAGACCTTCGTCAGGGGACGGCTGGCGAAGCCGTCGAAGTACAGCACGCGACGGTCCTCGTTGGCGACCTCGTACCGCCTCCCTTCCCGCACGGACCTCAGGCCGACCTCCGTCAGCCACCAGCGGCCGTCGGTCGTTCCGAGGTGGCCGATCGCCTCCAACGCCCGCAACGCCCGCTCCACCAGCAGCGGGTCCAACGAGAAGAACGCCGCCAGCTCGGCCGTGGTGGTCAGACCTGCCTCGGCGATACCGCGCGACAGGTGGCGGTCGATGAGGTCGTAGTCCTCGGCGACGACCACCGTCGCCTGCACGGTCACCTTCCACACCGGCAGGAGCAGCGAGTGGATGCGCGTCGGGACGACCTCGTGCTCGAACGCGGCGTCTTCCAGCGCCCGCAGTTCGGGGTAGGGGAACAACTTCGCCCTGCTGCTCATCGCCCACCGATCCGGTCGAGGACTTCCGCGTACTGCCTGATCTCGCCCGCCGTCGCCACGTGATCGCGCAGCGCCCGCGCCAGGTCGCGGAACCCGGCGTCCCGCGCCATCGTCAACGTGTCCAGGTCGCCGACGAGCACGAGCTGCTCCTTGGCCCGGGTGAACGCGACGTTGGCGCGCCGCAGTTCGCGCAGGAAGCCCACGTTGCCGTCCGGGTTGCTGCGGGTGAAGCCGTAGAGGACCACCTGGCGCTCGCCGCCCTGGAACGAGTCGACGGAGCCCACGTTCAGCCGCACGTGGTCCTCCTTGCCGATCAGGTCCACGATCGCGGCGGTGACTGCTTTGACCTGCGCGCTGTAGGGCACGATCACCGCCCACTCGCGGCCCGTCGCGTCGTAGTGCGCGGCCAACCGCGACAACAGCAGCGACTCGGCCGGGTTGTGGTAGCCGTTCTGCCGGTGTTCCCGCCGGTTGGCCGGTCGTTCACGCCGCTGCTGCACGGGCAGCCGCGCGGTGTCGACGAACACCAGCGGGCTGCCGAACAGGGAGTCGTCGTGCACGCGCGTGCCGGCGGTGCGCAACCTGCCGCCGTAGAAGACCCGCGAGATGAACTCGGCGATGATCGCGGGCATCCGCCGCTGCCACGTCAGCGGTACGACGTTCACCTGCGGCAGGCGGTCCACCAGGTGTTCCAGCGCGCTCTGCGCGAGTAGGGCGCGAATGCGCGGGTCTCCCACGTCCTGACCCCAGGCGTCGACCTCGGAGTCGAGGAACGGCGGTAGCTGCTGCTGATCCCCGACCAGCACCGCCCGCCGTGCCCGCACCAGCGGCACCAGCAGGTCGGCGGTGCCGATCTGCCCGGCCTCGTCGACGATCGCCAGGTCGAAGTCCAGGTCCGACAGCTCCGGGCGGGACGCCGTGCCGATCGTGGTGGCCGCCACGACGTGGGCGTAGCGGATCAGCTCGGGGTGCAGTTGTGCGGTGGCCCTGGAAACCTCCCGGTGCCAATCCGCGAGCAGGCGCGCACGGACGTGGAGCAACGGCAGTCGCGCTCGCAGCCACGACACGAGGGCCGTCAGGTCGTGCCGGACCGCCACCGGGTCTGGGGTGTCGCGGACCACGGGTGGCGGCTCGGAGCCGCCGATCGCCGCACGCGACGGGTGAGCGGCGAGGAACGCGGATTCCCGCGCCTTCTCCGCCTGTTCCCACCGCTGTGCCAGCACCGAGACCGCGTGGCGCACCGCGGGCGCGTGTTCGGTGACGGCCTCCAAGTGCTGCCGGGCGTGGCGCAGTTCCTCGCCGCGGTCGTGCCGGGCCGCATCGAGTCGCTGGGCCTGCGACCAGAGCGCGGCACCCCGCCACCGGGCCCACCAGCCGAGCAGCGGAATCCGGCCGAGTCGTGTGACGCGTTCGCCCGCCCGGTGCACGCGTGCCGACCGCCGGTCGAGATTGGCCAGCACGGCCTCCAGCCCGTCCACCTGGGCCTGAGCGGGGCCCCCGGCATCGCGCCGAGCCGCCGCGACGCGGGCGTGTGCCTCGTCCACGTCGGCGTACACGGCCAGCAGGGCGTCCACCCGGTCGGCCAGCTCGTCGGTCCACTTCTGCGCGATCTCCAGGTCGGCGAACTCGCGCAGTCCTCGGTCGACGCCCGCGAGCACCTGGCCGCGCAACTGCCGCGCCTGCTCGTCCAGCAGGTAAGGGCGGCCCTCCTCGGTGACCGTGCCGGCGTTGCCGACCCGCACCACTACGAGGTCCGGTGACAGCCTGGGCAGGATGTTGTCCACGGCCCGGTTCGAGTGCGAGGTGACCAGCACCCGCTGTGGCGGTCGCGTCCACCCGTCCCCCCGTCCCGCCGCGTGCGCGACCTGGCTGATCACCCGCGTCTTGCCGGTGCCCGGCGGGCCGAGCACCAGCATCAGGTCCTCGACGGCCAAGGCCCTGCGGAACGCCCGGAGCTGGTCCGGGTCGAGGTCTTCGGTCGGGGTGTCCGGTGCCTCGCCGAGCGGCCGGATGCGCGCGTCGACCAGGGCGGTCAGCAGGTACGGGTTGCGTGCCCTCCGGTCGCGCAGAGCGGTGATCGCCTCCCGCTGCTTCTTGAACACCACCGTGCTGGTGGTGGTCTCCAGCTCGCCGGTCTTCGGCAGCAGCTTCCAGTCCACGGCTTCGTCGAACCGGACGGTCGCCACCCGGCCGTCCAGCCGCACCACCTGGCCGCGGTGCTCGTCGTAGCCCTTCACCTGGACGAACGCGCCCTCCTCCGGCGCGCCGGTCCCGCCGATCGTGAAGCCGTACACGGCGTGCGTGCCCTGCCGCTGTTCGCCGACCGGTGCGACCTCGCGGTACGGGTAGGGCCGCTCGCCGCTCGCAGCCGCCACGGCGACCCGCTCGCCCGCGTCGACAACCTGTTCGACGGTGTCGAGGAACGCGGTGTGGTGGGGTGGGAGGGCGGGAGCCGGCGACGCGTCGGCCTGCGACCGCACGAGCAGTTCCCACTGCTGCTCGATCTGCGGCCAGAACGAGTGCGCGCCCTCGCGCAGTTCGCGCAGGCTGTCCACGTGCCGCCAGCCGGTCGCGCGCAGCGACAGGAAGTGCCGGGCGAGCCGGTGGTGGTCCCTGATCCGGAGCGGGTTGACCCACTTGACCTTGTACCCGCGTCCGGAGTGGGTGGGTTCCAGCCGGACCGACCAGGCCGTGCCGTAGACCAGCAGCGTGCGCCTGCCGTTCCACTTGTTGGGCTCGTCCACCGTCGCGGGCACGCCGCCGCGAGAGGCCGACAGTTCGGCCACCACCTGTGCGACGCTCTGCGGCAGCCCGGGGTGGTTGCGCGTCTTCTCCCGCAGCCGGTGGTCGTCTTCGGCTGATGCGACGAGGTGGATCAGCCCGTTGAGGGGCAACTGGACGGAACGCACCGTGCTCCTTCAGCGGGTGGGGTGTGCGAGGCCGCGCAACCGCGCCCCGAGTACCTCGGCGCTCGGACGCTTCGCGGGTTCCACGGCCAGGGCGGCGTCGATGACTTCGGCGAGGTCGGCGGGGATGCCGGGTTCCCAGCGCCGGACGGGCAACGGCGCGCGAGGGCTCGGAGGCCGGCCGGTGAACAGGTGGTGGGCGATGGCTCCTACCTGGTGCACGTCCGTCCACGGTCCCGCGGCGGCGCGTTCGAGTTGCTCGGGCGCGGGGTACTCGGGCGGTGCCGGATCGGTTCGGCCGAGATCCCGCAGCAGGAGCGCGCCGTCGTCGCGCATCAGCAGCCCGGCCGGGGTGAGCGCACCGTGCACGACTCGGTGGGAGTGCAGCGCATCGAGCGTGACGCACAGCCGGCCCAGCGCCCGGCGCACCCGCGCCAGCACACCCGGATCCCGCACCGGTCCGTTGAGCAGCAGGGCGTCGAGCGGGTCACAGGGCCGGCGCGACCGTGTCTCCGGCCACGCGGTCACCAACGTGACGGCGCCGCCCGGCCCTTCGGCGAACCGGAGCACCTCGGGCAGTGCCGGGACCTCGCCCGTCAGCCGGCGCAGGAGGTCGTGCTCTGCGGCCAACGCCTGCCGC
The DNA here is from genome assembly GCF_047689505.1 of Saccharothrix sp. BKS2. NCBI lineage: Bacteria > Bacillati > Actinomycetota > Actinomycetes > Pseudonocardiales > Pseudonocardiaceae > Saccharothrix > Saccharothrix sp. BKS2. Next base: position 91,855 of record NZ_JAUQOL010000022.1, read on the forward strand.
GCCTGCCGGGCGAGCTGTGTGGACACCCGCACGTCGATCCGGCGCAACCACCCGAACCCGCCGCGGGGGCCCAGTTCCGAGCACCTGGCCTGCCGCACGACCGCGCCACCGTCAGCGGTGGATCGAGCACCCGCGGGCTGCTCGTGCACCAGGTACGCGGTGTCCCCGACGTCGACCTCGGGTTCCAGCCCGGACTGCTGCCGGTCTGCCCGGACAGGTGGCGTCGCGGGCTCGGCCGCCGCGGCGGCCTGGTGGTAGTGGTGCACGCCGCCATAAACGTTTGCGGCCTGGACCAGGAACCCGTTGACCGACCCGTGCACCGCGTTAGAGGTACCACCCGCCACCGGAGGTGCCGCGTCCTGTTCTTCCACTCCACCACTCACAGCCGGCCGGACACTTCACTGAGAATGCCAGGCTAGCCGCAACCAGCCGGGCAAAAACCGCAAATTTGCGGCCGGAGGTTACCGTCCGGAGAGTCGCAACCAGACCAGCCAACAATGAGCACTGCTCGCTTCCGCTGCACCGAGGACGTGAAGGAGACCGTGTACCATGCCTTCGGTTCTGATGCCGTGATCGCAATGCCAAAACGATGACACACGAAGTGGATAGCCGATGTTGACTTTCGAGTTCTGCACCATCGAATGGCTGTGGACAAACAACTCCATCCGCATCACCCACCCCGGAGGCCAAGAGGATTTTGTTGCAGGCAGTTTCCCCGAGGTGACGAACGTCTTGACCACGATGGGCTCCCGCGGCTGGGACGTAGCCGCCTGCGCGGCCCACAGCAACTGGCTTTTCTGGACCATGCGGCGCCCGCTCTAGTGGCTTGTCACGCAGCTCTGGCCGGTACCCCACGAATGAACGCGATCGTGGAACACCGGGTACACAGCTGCCGCCGCGAACTCCTCGACCGCGCCCTCATCTGGAACCAGCGGCACCTGCTCCATTCGCTACGCCAGTACGAGCACTTCTGCGACACCCGCCGACCACCAAGGCATCGCCGACGACCGCGACCGGGCGGCATCCCCAACGAGCACCACCACGCCGCCTGACCCGCACGGACGACATTTTCGACAAACACACGGTCGTCAGTCCCGCAGTGTCAGGTAGCCGCGGGAGAAGGCGGCGGCCACGGCGGCGGCCCGGTCGTTGACGCCCAGCTTCGCGTACACGTGCAGCAGGTGCGTCTTGACCGTCGTCTCGCTGATGAACAGCCGCTTCGCCGCCTCGCGGTTCGTCGAGCCCCGGGCGATCAGCTCCAGCACCTCCAGCTCGCGCCGCGACAGCGGCGCCGGGGCGGGTCTGCGCACCTGGCCCACGAGCCGGGTCGCGACGGTGGGTGAGAGCACCGCCTGCCCCCGCGCCGCCGCCTCCACCGCGCGGACCAGTTCCTCCCTCGGCGCGTCCTTGAGGAGGTAGCCGGTGGCACCGGCCTCGATGGCCGTCAGCACGTGGCTGTCCGTGTCGTACGTGGTGAGCACCAGCACCCGTGACGGCACGCCGCGCTTCGCCAACTCCCTGATGGCGGCGACCCCGTCGGTCCCGGGCATCCGCAGGTCCATGAGGATCACGTCGGGGCGGAGCCGTTCCCCGGCCGCGACCGCCTCCGCGCCGTCACCGGCTTCGCCGAGCACCTCGAAGCGGGGATCGGCGCCGAACATGCCCCGCAGCCCGTCCCGCACCACCGGGTGGTCGTCGACGATCAGCAGCGAGATCAAGTTCCGCTCCCGGCGGGGATCGCCGGCACCGTCACCGTGATCGCCGTGCCCCCACCCGGCTCGGACTCGACGTCCAGCCGCCCCGCGAGGCGCTGCACCCGCTGCCGCATGCCGGCGAGCCCGAAGCCCCCGTCCGGGGAACCGCCGGCGCGCTCGGCGTCGGGCGCGAAGCCCACTCCGTCGTCCAGGACGTCGAGCGTCACCAGGTCCTCCATGTACGACAGGGTCAGGGCGACCCGACCGGCTCGTGCGTGCTTGGCGACGTTGGCGAGCGCCTCCTGCGCGGTCCGCAGCAGCGCCACCTCGACGTCGGTGTGCATCGGCCGGGCGTCGCCGGTCGTGGTCAGCACGGCCTCGACGCGGTTCACCTCCGACCAGCGCCTGGCCACGTCGCCGATCGCGTCCGGCAGGCGGGCCTCCGCCAGCGCGGACGGCCCCACCGCGTGCACCGTCCGGCGGGCCTCGGCGAGGCTCTCGCGGGCCAGGCCCACCGCGTTCGCCACGTGCCGCCGCGACGTCGTCGGGTCGTCCGACGCCTGCTCGGCGGCCTGGAGCTGGGTGAGGATGCCGGCCAGGCCCTGGGCGAGGGTGTCGTGGATCTCCCCCGCCATCCGCTGCCGCTCGTCGAGCACCCCGGCCTCGCGGGCCTGCACCAGCAGCTGGGCGTGCAGGCCCGCGTTCTCCGCGAGCGCGTTCTCGAGCTCGGCGTTGGCCCTGTGCAACTCGACCAGCGCCCGCTTCTGCCGGTGGTTGCGCCGGTCGGACATCACGTCGGCGTGGAAGGCCGCCGTGGCCAGCACCGCGGTGATCGTGCTGACGGCGGGCCACTTCCACCACTCGTCGGCGGTGATGCCGGCCGCCCCGCCCACGTACGAGATCGCCGCGACCGCGGACGTGACGGCCACGCCGACGTACCGCCACCGGCCCCGCAGGTGCTGGAAGGCGTGCACGTAGCCGATGAAGGCGAAGAAGCCGAACCAGGGCGTGAGCAGCACCAGGCAGGCGGTCAACGCCACGAGCCCCGCGTAGTACAGGCCCATCAGCGGGCGGTTGCCGTGCGACTCCGGGTGGAGCGTGTGGAACCACAGCACCCACGCGGTGAGCACGGTCGAGAGCCCGAGCACCGAAGGGAGGTGCACCTGCTCGGCCCAGAGCGGTTGCAGCAGCGTGAACAGCAGGCTGACGGCCAGCAGCGGGTACGGGAGCACCTTCAGGATCGCGCTCCCCCTGCGCTCCCAGCGGTCGAACTCCTCGCGCAGCTCCGCCTCGACGCCCACGACCTACTCCCAGCGGAAGTACCGCGCGGCCGGAATCCCGGCCAGGACCGCCCACCCCACCACCACGGCCAGGTGCAGCGGCTGCGGCCAGTGACCGGCCGTGGCGTCCTGCAATGATTGCACGCCCGCGCCCAGCGGGGTGAAATCGCTGATCACGCGCAGGACGTCGGGCATGCTGTCGCGCGGCAACCAGAGGCCGGCGAAGAACACGAGCGGGAAGAACACCAGCGTCCCGATCGCACCGGCGCTCTTGCCGGTCGACGCCAGGGACGCGACGAGCAGGCCGACCGTGAACATCGCCAGCGCCGTCGGCAGGTAGCCCAGCAGGTAGGCGGGCAGGTGCCGGGGCAGGCCCACGTCGAACGCCAGCCGGCCGATGGCGAGCACGACCAGCGCGGTCGCCGCGGACAGGACCAGGGCCATCAGCAGCTGCGCGCCGAGCAGGACCCGCGGCTCGACCGGTGTGGTCCGCATGCGCCGCAGCACGCCCTTCTCCCGGTAGGTGGCGAACAGCAGGGGCAGGCAGTTGAGCGCGAACATCGCCAGGCCCAGCGCGACGGTGATCGGCACGTACAGGTCGATCGCCCTCAGGCCGGCGGCGTCGTCGGAGGGTTCGCGCATCGCGGGGATGGAGCCGAAGACGACCAGCAGGAGCGGCGGGAAGGCCAGCGTGAAGAACACGAGCACCGGCTCGCGGAAGAACAGCCTGGTCTCGGTGGCGGTGAGTCGGGACAGGGCGGACACGGCGGTCTCCTCAGGGGTTGGCGGGGCGGCCGGTGAGCGCGACGAACGCGTCGTCCAGCGAGGTCTGCTCGACCCGCAGCTCGGCCGCGGTGATCCGGTGGCGGGCCAGCACGGTGGTCACCGCGAGCAGCAGGTCCCCCGTGCCGGTCACGACCAGCCGGTCCCCGGTCTGCTGGACGGAGGCGACCTCGGGCAGCGCCGTCAGCACGGCGTGGTCCAGCGGCGCGGACGGGCGGAAGCGGAGGCGCTGCCGGTCACCGATCCGGGAGACCAGCCCGGCCGGGGAGTCGAGGGCGACGACCCGGCCGGAGTCGATCACGGCCAGCCGGTCGCAGAGCCGTTCCGCCTCCTCCATGAAGTGCGTGACCAGCAGGATCGTCACACCGCGGTCGCGGACGCCCGCGATGAGGTCCCACGCGTCGCGGCGGGCCTGCGGGTCGAGGCCGGTGGTCAGCTCGTCGAGCACCGCCACCCGCGGATCGCCGATCAGCGCGAGCGCGATCGACAGCCGCTGCTTCTGCCCGCCGGACAGCCGCCGGAACTGCGTGTCGAGCCGGTCGGTCAGGCGCAGGACGTCGACCAGCTCCCGCCAGTCGGCGGGCCTTCGGTAGAAGGAGCTGTAGAGCTCCAGCGCCTCGCGGACCTTGAGCTTGTCGGGCAGTTCGCTCTCCTGGAGCTGCGCGCCGAGCAGTTGCCGCAGCTCGCCGGTGTCGCGTCGCGGGTCGAGGCCGCAGACGCGGATGGTCCCGCCGTCCGGGGTGCGCAACCCCTCGACGCACTCGACGGTCGTGGTCTTGCCGGCCCCGTTGGGGCCCAGGATGCCGAAGATCTCGCCCTGCTCGACGACGAAGCCGACCCCGTTCACCGCGGTGTGGTCGCCGTAGCGCTTGACGAGGCCGTCAACCTCGATGATCGCCATGCCGAGAGCGTGCCGGGCGCGGGGGCTCGCCGGATCGACCGCGCGGGCGGGGATCGGCGCGGACGCGGTAGACCCCTCCATCCTCCGAACGGAGGATGGAGGGGTGGGCGGTGACGTGCTTGCAGCCCGGTTCGTCGGGCAGCGCCCGGCGGGGGCAGTCGGCGGTCTCCGTGTGGCGTGAAGAGGCGCTGTGCCTCGGCGAACCCCCGCGTCGACCCGGACTTACCGGGTGCTCACGGCCCCGGTCGGTCGGTGCTGCGCGCAGCCTGCGCAGTTCCTTCGAGTCGTCCCCGGGTTCGACCGACTTTGACACCTCACACGTTGGCCGAGCCGCAGGCGTGGGGCGTTCCGGCGTGATGCGGGACCTCACCCGGCCAGGAAATCCTCGATCGCCCAGGCCACCGAGGCCGGGGTCGACCCGTCGTTCGGATCGTCCATCCCGAGCAACGACAGGTCGAGCACCACGGTGACCGAGTCCCCGAGCTCCTCCCTCACCGCCTGGAGGGACCGGAGGACCGCACAGTGGGCAGGACTGACCTCTGCGAAGTCCTCCCTGGTGACGAACTCCCCGTCCCGTTCGACGACCGGGCGGAACGGTGGGACGACGATCCACTCCGGCAAACCGTCGCCCCGCGTGTTCGGCAGGATGTGCGCCGCCTCCCTGTCCGGGCGGCCGCCGTAGCGGTCGAAGGCCCAGACACCGGACATCACGAGCACGTCGGCCTGGACCGACAGGCTGCCCCGTTGACGAACCAGATCGCCGCCGACGCGGGGAGCAGCCTGGCCCAAAGGTCCAGGGTGGACTGCCGGGAAGAGGTCACGCAGATCTTCATCGACTCACCTCAGGACCGACGTGGACGGCATGATCCTGACTCGGCCGATCGTGCTCATCGCGTCTTCCCAGAACGCGAACGCGTCGCCTGACCTCCACGGACGACATACTCGGCAAGCACAACCCCTGCCGCGAGGATGCGGGACCCAGGAGTCCAGAGCAGGAGGACCAGGCCTCCCACAGGCTCTCCGCTACCGGGCAACCACCACGACACCGCCTCCAACCTGCTCGAACACCGCGCACAACCTTACAGACAAGGCGAGCAGGACCGAACTGGGAGCAGCCACCCCGTGGCGCGCAGGCATCAGCTCCGAAACATCAACAGGTAACGCGATATAGTCATGCTGCACACCGCGATTCGCCTTCAGCTGAGCCTGAAGAGACGACCCCTTGACCAACCGATATGTTGCGGACTCAGCCCTCAGGGTGAACCGGATCATGACCTGAGCTGCGAAAACGTCGAACCGACAGGTCGCAGCGGTGTAGTTGGATGCACTTGAGCGCGACTCGATCCTGTTGCCACACCTTGACTTCTCCCAATTTTCTCCCATGACGGACCAGTGTCGACCGCAGCGGGCGTCGAACGCCTGTGCCTGCATCAAGTGGCCGGGTTGTTCGCCGGGAGCAGCACGACCGCAGCCGTGACAACCGCATCGTCGACACCACTTGATCGACGTCCGAGCTGCGGCGGTCCGACTCGCAGGTCAGACCTGCGAGGCCGGCTTGCGACACCTCGCAGGGCGACAGCACACCCGCCGTCCGCGGCTACCAGGCCCCGCGATCGCCATGGACCTGCTCCGGGTGCTGGACGTCCTCGGTGACCACGAGGCACACGTCGTCGGCACCGATCTGGGTGTCACTCCGGCATTCGCCACGGCAGCGTCGTCACCCGAGCGCGTGACCAGCCGACCCTGTCGGAAGGGCTGGTCAAACTCCTGCCGGCACCGCCGTTTTCCTGTGGCAGGGGTCGCCGTAGTGGTTCGGCTTCCACCAGGCGCTCGGTGGTCTGGCCGAGAACCGTCCTGGAGAACTCGGCGGAGCGCTACGTCCGCTTCTTCCTCTCCACCGGCAGTCGCCGAGGCCGGTCGACCAGCCGGACGCCGTCGCCGAGCTTCTCGTCGCGCACGCCGGGGCCGCCTGAGCTCACACCTCCGGAACCCTCCCGGCAGCTGCGCGCGTCATCCCCCGACCGCGTGCGACGCGTGGACGACCCGGGATGAAGGCGGCGACGACCAGGGCGAGCAGCGCCGCCGCAGCGCCGGCCAGCAGGACGGTGGTGAACGCGGCAGGGTCCGGGACTGCGCGCCCGCTCACCGTCGTGGTCCCGGCGGCGAGGAGCAGTCCGGTCACGGCGCCGGCGGCGGACGTGCCCAACGACCGGCAGAGGTTGTTCAGACCGTTGGCCGCCGCGGTCTGACCGGCGGGAACCGCGTCCATGACGAGCGAGGGCATTGCCCCGTAGGCGAGCCCGATGCCGGCCCCGACGAGGGCGGTGCAGATGAGCAACTGCCAGAGCTGAGCGTGCCACAGCGCCGCGAAGCCGTAGCTGCACGCGAGGACCAGGGCGCCGGCCATGAGTGTCACCTTGGGTCCGAAGTGGGTGGTCATCCTGGCCGACACCGGTGACATGGCGGTCATGCACACTCCGCCCGGCGCCTGCAGGAGGCCGGCCACGAGCATCGACTCGCCGAACCCGTACCCCGCCGTCGCGGGCATCTGCAGGAGCTGGGTGAACACCAGCGAGTTGGTCAGCATGGCGAAGCCGAAGACCACCGAGGCGGTGTTGGTGAGCAGGACCTGCGGCCGGCGGCTCACCCGCAGGTCGATCAACGGTTGCGGGATGCGCAGCTCCCACGCGCCGAACAGGACCAGCAGCGCGGCAGCGCCCGCGAACGACCCGAGGGTGAGGCCGCTCGTCCACCCCCAGCCACCGCCCTGGGAGACAGCGAGGAAGAGGCAGACCAGCGCTCCCGAGAGCAGCAACGCCCCCAGCGGGTCGAACCGGCCGTCCCGCGGCCGTGACGTGCGGGGCACGACGAGCAGGACGAGAACACCCGCCGCGGTGGCCAGCCCACCCGCGGTCCAGAACAGGACCCGCCAGTCGGTGTACTGCGCGAGCAGCGCCGACAGCGGGATTCCCACTGAGGCCCCGACGCCGAGCGACGTGCTCATCACCGATGTCGCGGAAGCCAGCCGGCGCGCCGGCAGGTGGTCGCGGAGCAGGCTGATGCCCAGGGACACCACACCAGCGGCGGTGCCCTGCAGGGCGCGACCGGTGACGAACCAGCCCAGCGAGGTGCTGAGCGCCGTCACCGCGGAACCCGTGACCAGCAGGGAGAGGCAGCACAGCAGAACGCGCCGCTCGCCCCACATGTCGGCGAGCCGGCCGGTGATCGGGATGGACACCGCTCCCGCGATCAACGTGGTCGTCACGGCCCACGAGGCTTTGCCAGGGGTCGTGTGCAGCAGCGCCGGCAGATGGGGGAGCAAGGGGATGACGAAGGTCTGCTGCAACGACACCGTGATCCCCGCGAGGGCGAGCACGGCGATGAGCGTCCTCGGTGGCGTGGTCACGGGTTCTTCGGGAGCAACTGCTTGGTGCTGCGCCGGAAGGCCCACACGACGACCACCACGACGAGCGCCGACAACGGCGTGCCCATCGCGATGCGGGCGACACCGAGCGCGCTGGTGTTGTCGTTGAGGTAGAGCCACTGCTGGAGGCCGAACCGGGCACCCAGCACGACGGCTGCGGCGAGGGTGGCGGTGGTGTGGGCGCGCAGGACCGTCCGGTCGTCCCGCCACCGGTGTCCACGGCCGTGCACGAAGTTCCAGATGGCGCCGGTGACCGGCCGGCGGAGGAGCACGGAGCCGAGAGTGATCACGAAGCCCGCCAGGTAGGCCCAGATCCCCACCGCGAAGTAGTTCTTCGCCGACCCGGTCAGCGCCACGACCCCAGCGGCGACCGCGACGCCTGCCAGGCTGCCGGCCGCCGAGATCCAGCGCTCACCGCGCACGAGCCGGAACGCCACCAGTCCCGCCCCCGTCAGCAGGGCGACGGTGAGCGTCACCGGTAGGGGGAGGAAGAGGTTCGCCGTCACGAACACGACCACGGGGACGGCGGAGTAGATGAAGCCCATCCGCGTGCCCGTGCGGGCGAGCATCGCCTCTTCACGGGTGGGCCCCGTGTCGGAGGGCGAGGTCGTGTGGTCGTCGTCCATCGTGTCGTGTTGCCGCAATTCGGTCATGGCTGTCTCGTCCTTCCAGCGGTAGGCCGGTGTTGGCGGGAGTTCGGGAAGTGGTGGTCGCGGGGCGCACGGGCGCCGACGTCCTGGCGAACGCGACGGCTTCGTCGAAGCGGGCTCGTTGAGCGATGAGCCGGCGGTACTCCATGACGTGGCGCTGCCCGTTCGGGGTCAGCACCCCGGTCAGGCGGTCGCCCTCGCGGTACAGCGCGACGAAGTGGTCGCCGGCCGGGTCGCCCGAGACGATCTCGAGACCGTCTCCTGCCGCGACACCCGCGAACTGGATGCGCGAGCCGTACCAGTCCGACCAGGAGTACGGAACCGTCGTGCAGGGCCGGGCGTCTGCCGGCGCCACCGCGTTGCGTGCGGCACGCGCCCCCTGCTCGGCGGCGGTGGACCAGTGCTCCACCCGCATCGAGCGGTCGAACAGGAGGTTGTGCCAGCGGGCGACGTCTCCCGCGGCGTGGACGCCGGGTGCGCCGGCGCCGAGGAACTCGTCGCAGACCACGCCGTCGTCGACGGGCAGTCCGCTGCCGGTGAGCCAGTCCGTGCGGGGCACCGCCCCGATGCCGACGACGACCAGGTCGGCGCCGATCACGGTGCCGTCGGTGAGGCGGACGCCCTCGACCCGGTCAGTGTCCTCCACCCGGCCACGGCCTGTCCGCAGCGCAGCACGGTGCCGTTGCGGGTGTGCAACGACGACAGCGCGGCACCGAGCTCGGGTCCGACGGACCGGACCAGTGGGGCCGGCAGCGCCTCCACGACAGTTGCCGGCAAGCCGCGCTCGCGGGCAGCCGAGGCCACCTCGGACCCGACGAATCCGGCCCCCACGACGACGGTGCGAGCACCCTCGTCCAGAGCACGGCGGACCGCGCGCGCATCGTCGAGCGTCCGCAGGACGTGCACACCTGCCAGGCCTTCCGTTCCCGGCAGGCCGCGGGCCGCGGCGCCGGTGGCGATGACCAGCGCGTCGTAGGCCACCTCTGCACCGCCGGCGTGCACGACCCCGGTGTCCGGATCGAGTCCGGTGGCGGGGTGTCGAGCAGCAGTTCCACGCCCAGTTCGTCGACGAGCTCCGCACGGCTGCGGAAGGTCACCGGTCCGGTCGAGCCTCCCGGTGCCAGCATCTGCTTCGACAGCGGCGGCCGGTCGTAAGGGGGGTGGGGCTCGTCGCCGATCAGGGTGACGCGGCCGGCGAACCCGGCCTTGCGCGCTGCCTCGACCGCACGCAGACCCGCGAGCGAGGCGCCGACGACCACGAGCGAGCGGGGTCCTGTGTGGACCGTCGTGGCGCTCACGGCTCCAGCCTCAGCGCCAGGGCCGGGCAGCCCTCGACGGCCGCGGTCACCTCGTCCAGGGTGCCTTCCGGCACCTCGGCGGACAGCACGACCAGTTCGCCGTTGTCGCCCACCTCGAACGCGGTGGGCGCGAAGGACTCGCAGATCCCGATGCCGGTGCACCTGGCCCGGTCCAGGACGATCCTCACCGGACACCGGCCTCCTCGGTCGCGGCACCCAGGCGGACGCGCATGGTCCGGACGCCGGGCACCATGGTCGAGCGCATCCGCACCACCTCGCCGGTGAGCTCGACGCGGTCGAAGCGGGCGAGGAACTCCTCGAAGAACACGCGGGCCTCGAGCCGGGCCAGTGACAGGCCCAGGCAGGCGTGCTCGCCGGTGCCGAAGGCCAGGTGCGGGTTGGGGCGGCGGGTGATGTCGAACTGCTCGGCGGTGTCGCCGAAGACGTCCTCGTCGCGGTTGGCGGCGCCGTAGAGCAGCACGACCGCCTGCCCCTTCCTGATGGACCTGCCGCGCAGCTCGACGTCCTCGGTGGCCCAGCGGGTCATGTGCGTGACCGGGGAGACGTAGCGCAGCATCTCCTCGACCGCGGAGGGGATCAGGCCCGGGTCCTCGACGAGCATCCGCAGCTGCTCGGGGTGGTTGATCAGCGCGATGGTGCCCAGCGCGATCAGGTTGCGCGTGGTCTCGTTGCCGGCGACGAGCAGCAGGTGCAGGAACGACATGAGCTCGTCGTGGGACAGGCTCTCTCCGTCGACCTCGGCGTCCATGAGGATCGAGAGGAGGTCGTTGGCGCGGCGCTGCTCCCGCAGTTCGATCAGCCGGCGGAAGTACGTGGTCAGCGCCCCGAACGCCTCCTGCGAGGTCAGCGTGATGCCGGGGTCGGCAGAGCCGACGGAGGCGTCGGACCAGGCGCGGAACTGCTCCCAGTCCTCGGCCGGTGCCCCGAGCAGGTCGGCGATGATGCGGACGGGGACCTTCGCGACGAGCCCCTCGGCGTACTCCAGTTCGACGCCTGCCCCCGCGGAGTCGAGCACACCGCGCACGATCGCGCGGACGTCGGGCTCCATCGCGTTGACGTGCCTGGGGGTGAAGCCCTTCGAGATCAGCTTGCGCAACGCGTTGTGCCGCGGCGGGTCGGTCGTGATCAGCATCGGGCGCGGGTCGGCCGTCCGGGGCTTGCCGTCGGGCATCAGCACTCCCTTGGCCGACGAGAAGAGGTGCGGCCGCGAGCCGATGAACTTGATGTCCTCGTAGCGGGTGATCCCCCAGAACCCGCCGTTGGCGCCGGTCCAGTGCACCGGTGAGTTCTGGCGCAGGTCCCGGTAGGCCGGTGCGGGATCACCGATGTAGAAGTCCGGCAGGTGCAGCGGGTAGTTCGGTTCCACGCGCGGTTCCCCTCAGGGGTGATGTGGGTGGCGGCGCGCTCCGGCATGGTCGTCACGACCTTCGGCCGCCGTTCAGATATGCGGCACAGTACACATATCTTATGAGGTCGTCTACACGTATCTTGGCGTGCTTCCGGTGCTACCGCCGAAGTCGGCCGAGTACCAGGACAGGTGCTCGCGTACATTGCTCCAGGAAGCGGTGTACACGTGGACCCGCATCAGGCGGCGCGGCGTGGATCGCGCGACCTCTCCCGCCAGCTCGACGATTGGACGCGGTGACACCGGCATGACGACCCACGGTGACGCAGGTGCTCCGACCCCTTCCCCGGCGGACCGGGAGCCCACGACGCGCCAGACGCTCGAGAACCGCGTCTTCGACGCGATGGCGTTGCTCACGCGGACGACGGAGGACTTCTTCGAGCGGACCGCCGGCGGCATCTCCGCCGGGCTGCGCCGCGGCACCGCCTCGCCGCTGTTCGTGCTGCACCGCACCGGACCGCTGCGCGTGTCGCAGCTGGCAGAAGAGCTCGGCCTCGACCGCACGACGGTGACACGCCACCTCGACGACCTGGAGTCCCGCGGCCTGGTGACCCGGCAGCCCGACGAGCGGGACCGGCGCGCGATGGTGGCGAGCCTGACCCCGGCGGCCCGGGACTTCCTCGACGACATGAGGGTGCGCAACAGGGCGTTGATCCGGCGCATCTGCGCCGACTGGACGCGTGAAGAGCGCGCGGTGTTCGGGCGGCTGCTGCCGCGCTTCGCCGTCGAGGGCGAGAAGGTGTTCGGCAACGCGCCGATACCGGCCCCCGGGGAACCTCGGGGCCGTTCGCGTGGAACCGGCGGGGGCCCGGCCGACCGGGGGTGAGGTGGGAGGCGGACCCACTGGGCCTCGGTCAGGAGGCGTACCGGACGCGCAGGTACGGAGCGTGTGCCTCGACGAGCGCGAGGAAGGAGCCGAGCAGTTCCCGCTCGAGCCCCCGCCGGTAGCGGACGTTGACCCTCGACCGTGCGCCGCGTGCTCAAGCGCCTACGGATACCGCCCGCGCCCCAGCGCGACACCGAGACCGGGCCGGCCAGTCCACCGCCTCGTTCGACGCGGTCCTCGCCGGCGCGGGCATCCAGGTCCTGAAGATCCCACCACGCTGCCCGAGAGTCAACACCTGCGCCGAACGGTTCGTCGGCACCGCCCGACGCGAAATCACCGGCCGCCTGCTCATCGTCGACGAACACCACCTGCCAGCGGTCTTGGACCCACTACAACCATCGCCGACCCCACCGGGCGCCACTTGTTCGCATGAGCAAATACCTCGGTGTCGTTTCGTCGGATCCGGGCTTAGCTTCGGGCGGTGGCGAACGAACTGACCATTCCGCTCCTGCCCTGTCCTTCCATCGACGAGATCGCGTCGTTCTACGAGATGCTCGGCTTCGAGACCACCTATCGGCAGACGCGGCCGAACCCACACGTCGCGGTGCGGCGGGAAGACCTCAACCTGCACTTCTTCGAGATGGAGGACTACGACCCGGCGCAGTCGTACAGCACGTGCCTGGTCATCGTGGCGGACATCGGCGAGCTGTTCGAGGCGTTCGCGGCGGGGATGCGGTCCGTGCACGGAAAACTGCTCGTCTCCGGCATCCCGCGCATGACCCGGCCGCGGCTGCGCAACGACCGGTACACCGGGTTCACCGTCGTCGATCCGGGCGGCAACTGGATCCGGGTCCACAAGGCCGCCAAAGAACCCGAGGCGCGCACCAGGCTCGCGAAAGCCATGGAGAACGCGGCCCGGCTGGCGGACGCGAAGGGCGACGAACAGCAGGCGTTGAGGATCCTCGAAGGCGCGCTCAAACGGGCCGACGGCTCCGAACCGGAACTGCGGGACGTTCAGGCCTACCGCGACGAGTTGGTCGAGCGGATCACCCCGGGGTCGTAGGTCGTCCGGAACGGCGGGAGCGAGGCCCTGGTGAAGCCGCCGTAGCGAACGGTGGCGATGCGCGGATCGAGGACGGCCACCACGCCCTTGTCCGACATCGAGCGCAGCAACACGCCCTGGGCCATCAGCCGAGCGGCGTGCGTGGCGGCGACGGTCGGGAAGCCGTTGCCGCCACGCGAGCTCACCGCCGTCTCCGGGTAGCCGCGCCGACGGGCCGTCCGGACGCGAAAACGGGATCCTCTCCACGATCACGAGTTGGAGGCCGGGCCCGGCGTCGCCCTGACGCGGGATCGGGTACTCGAGCTTGTCCCGCAGCGCTCCCGTAGCCGCCTCGGCGGCCCTGGTGCAGGAGCAGGGGCCGAGCGCGCGGCCGCTGGGCCGGCGTGTTCCGGTCGGTGCTCGCGTTGTTGCCCGACCACCAGGGCCGCCTCGTTCCGGTGACCAGCCGCAACGAGCCGCGTGACCTGGTCGCGCCCAACGACGCCCGGTCGTTGTCGCTCGGCGCGCTGCGGGAGGACGAGACGATCGGCCTGCCGCGGCGGATCGTCGGCGCCCGGCGGGTGGACCAGGAGCCGGCCGCCGCGCGCCGGCTGTGCTCCCTGTGCGGCCACCTGCCGCTCGCCATCCGGATCGCGGCGGCCGACCTGTCGAGCCGACCGCACCACCGGATCGGCCACCTCGCCGACCGGCTGACGTCGGGCAACCCGACGGGAGGCGCTCGCCGCCGGCACCGAGCCCGGCATGACGGTGCGCGCGGCGTTCGACCCGTCCTACCTCGTTTTGCCGACCAAGGCGCGAATCCCGTTCCAGCGGCTGGCCCTCGTGCCCAGCGGACTTCTCCGCCGAGGTGGTCGCGGTGCTCCGCGACGACGGCCAGGACACCGTGGACCGCCTGCTGGACGTGCTGTGCGCGGCGCACCTGACGGACCACTACGCGCCGCACCGTTCACCGGTTCCCCGACTTGTTGCGCGCGTACGCAGTGGAACGCGCGGGCGAAGGCGGGCAGGAGGAGGCGGTGGACCGGGTGCCGCGCTTCTACGTCCGCACCGCGACCGCCGCGGTGGCGACGATCGACCCCGACGCGCGACCGGTGCCGGATCGCGTGCCGACGCGCGTTCACCGTGCCGACGGCGCTGGGGTGGTTGGACGCCGAGGCGTCGAGCCTCGTCGCGGGGATGGCACACGCGGCCGAACACGGTCACCCCATCATGTGTGGCCGTTGGCCGACGCGCTGCGGGCGTACTTCCGGTTTCGCGGACGCGGTCCGGACTGGCTCTCGGCGGCCACCGCCGGACTGAATGCGACTACCGGTGCCTCGATTGTTCACAAGTGTGATCGGCACCCGTCGATTCTGTTCACGAGTATGACCGCCCGCATTGATCCCCCAGCCGGGGGATGATCGGCTCGCCCGTCTTTGACCTGCGCTTTCGACGGTATTCGACGCTTACCCGACCTCAGCCGCCGGAACCGTCGTTGACCGGCCACTTCCGGACCATCTAACATCCGGCGGGAAAGCGGTTTCCAGCACGACGACGTGAGGAAGCACCTTGGACGCGCGGTATTGGCCATCGCGTGCCGGTGGATTCATGCCCACCGGCGTCCACCCCGCGTGAATAGTTCGCCAACGCCAGTTCCGGCGTCCGGGTAAGTCAGAAGCGGAGTTGTCGATGAATGTTCAACCTCCCCCCACGCGCGCCGCAAGGCCCCACCGCGCGCGATGGCGTGCGGGCGCGGCAGCGGCGGCGGGCGTCACGGCGTTGGCCGCCACGCTCGTCGCCTGGCCGATCACGACCGCTTCGGCGGCGATCGGCGCGGGCACGTACACGGTGAAGAACGTGGGCACCGGACACTGCCTCGACGTGCCCAACGCGACCTCGACCGCGGGCGTGCAGCTCCAGCAGGCGTCGTGCGGCACCGCGAGCAGCCAGCAGTGGATGTTCACGGCGGTCAGCGGCGGGTACCGGATCAGCTCGGTCGCCACGGGCCTGTGCGTCGGCGTGCAGGACGCGTCCACGTCGGCGGGCAAGGCGATCCAGCAGGTCGCGTGCACCGGCGGCGCGGGCCAGACCTGGACGGTGACCGCGAGCGGCGGCAACTACCGCCTGGTCGACACCAACAGCACCAAGTGCATGAACATCAAGGACAGCTCGACCGCCGTCGGCGCCGGGGTGCAGATCAACTCCTGCGACAGCGTGTCCACCAAGCAGTGGACGTTGACCCCGGTGAGCGGCGGGCCGACCTCGACGTCGACCACCACCTCCACGTCGACCTCCACCACGAC
The DNA here is from genome assembly GCF_047689505.1 of Saccharothrix sp. BKS2. Classification (NCBI taxonomy): domain Bacteria; kingdom Bacillati; phylum Actinomycetota; class Actinomycetes; order Pseudonocardiales; family Pseudonocardiaceae; genus Saccharothrix; species Saccharothrix sp. BKS2. The sequence continues at coordinate 107,482 of NZ_JAUQOL010000022.1, forward strand.
GTCGACGACGACCACGACCTCGACCACCACGACGTCGAACCAGAACCCG
>NZ_JAUQOL010000023.1:0-106556 GCF_047689505.1 Saccharothrix sp. BKS2
CCCGTCTCGTCCGTGGTCTGCACCTTCACCACACCATCGAGCAACAACAACACATGAGTGTCTTTCGCGTCCTGCTCCATCACCTCGCGGTCGGCGGTGTAGCGCACGACCGTCCCGATCTCCAGCAGCTCCTGCCTCGTGCTCTCCCGGAGCCGGCCCAGCAGGCTGTTGCCGGGCCACGACACACCCCGGCCCAGCGCCGCGGTCGGCGCCGGCAGCGGACCGGTGGCGCCCGAGGCCCGCGCCGCGCGGCCGGCGCCCCGGGCGGGAGGTTCGGTCGGCGGGTACGCCGCCGCGCCCGGCTGCTCCACCCGGCCCGTGATCGCCTCGGCGGGCCCGCGACCGCGCGGGTCGCGGGCGCCGGGCGGGGACCCCTCGACGAAGCCCTCGAACGCGGCCCGCCCGCTGCGGATCGGCTCAGGCATGGTCACCCCCCTCCCGGTTCGCGCGGCCGGCGTTGTGCCGGTGGCGCTGGAGCGCGCCCTTGACCGCGCCGTGCGTGGTGTTCAGCGGTTCCGCCGTCCCGGCGACGCCGCACCCGAGTGCGTGGACGACCGGCGCGGCCCTGGTGCGCCGGTCGCCGATCGCGGCGAGGCCCCGGGCGATTCCCAGCCTGGCGGTCACCACGTCGCCGGGGTCCGGCGCGGCGGAGGCGGTGGCCGCCGGTTCCGCCGGGCCGGATAATCGGGAGGGTTCGCGGGCGCGGCGCGCCGGCGGCGCCTTCCGCCGGACGTCGTCCACCGCGTTGACCGGGGTGTCGCCGGTGAGGCTGATCAGGCCGTCCTCCTCCTCGTGCGGCGGGGCCTGCCGCAGCCGGCACCCCCGGTCGACCACCCGGTCACGCATCCTGGTGCCCACCCGGCGGCGCTCTTCCCTGTCGTCCACGTCATCCACGGCGTACAAATCGCAACTCCCCGAGGCGCAGGTCGGCCAACGACTCGTTCTATGTCGGCTGTGGAGGCCCGCGGCACGAGGGCCCCCGCCCCCGACTACTTCGGTTCCGGTTCCGGTTCCGGTTCCGCCAACGGCGCCTGCCGCGCGGTCGGCAGGCTCGTCGGCAGCCCGGTGGGCAACCCCGCCGACCGCGCGGTCGGCAGTCCGGTCGACAAACCCGTCGACAGCCCGGTCGACCGCATCGTCGACAGCCGGGGGGACACCGGTTCCCCGGTGTCCAGGCCGGCCGCCATCGCCACCGCCCGGTCCCACTCCGGGTCGGAGGTGTAGTCCGCGTGCCGGTTCACGCCGGGCGCCCAGCGGCGACCGGGGAACGGCCCCCGCTGCGGGTCGGGCAGCCAGTGGTCGCCGCCGAGCACCAGCGCGCCCGTCGGCCCCCGCCGCGCGGGCGGCAGCGCCCCGGTCGTGCCGTCCGCCCGGAAACCCACCCCGAGCAGCGCCTCGTCGAACACCTGGCGGTCCCACGTGGTCACCGCGCCGCCCAGCGCGTCGGTGCCCCGGCACAGCGCCCGCCACCGCCCGCCCAGCCGCCCGGAGAGCGAGGCCAGCGAGCTGTGCGGCACCACCGCCGGGAACGCCCGCGAGTACGCCCACTGGAGCTGGGAGCCCGCGGTGACCAGGCCCAGCCGCTCGGCCTGCTCCGGCGGCAGCTCCTCCAGCAGCCGGGCCGCCGCCACCGCGGTGAGCAGGCTGCCCTGGCTGTGCCCGGCGAGCACGACCCGGGTGCCGGGGTCGGCCAGGTGCTCCCGCACCCGCGCCACCAGCTCCGGCACCACCTTCAGCGCGTAGCAGGGCGGCACCACGGGGTGCGCCTCGCGCGGCCAGAACGCCGCCAGGTCGGCCAGCACCCCCACCTGCCGGGCCTTGTCCGGCCGCCGCGCGGCCAGGTGGACCGCCCGCAGCAGCGCCAGCGCCAGCAGGGCCAGCACCACCACGCCGAAGGTGGACACGGGCCGCGACCACTCCGGCGGGTCCACCTCCTTCAGCCGCAGGAACACCGCGGGCACCGCGCCGGTCACCAGCACGACCGCCAGCCCCAGCACGGCCTGGTGGCTGTGCCGCCGCTGCCACCGCGCCCACCACCAGGCGCGGGCCGCGCGCTTGACGTCCCGGGGACGCCCGGCGTGCAGCAGGGCCGCCTCGCGCGCCCACTCCTCCCGGCGCCGCAGCGAGCTCCACCGCAGCATCCCGGTCGTCGCCGCGACCGCCAGCCCGGCGGCCAGCGCCAGCACCCCGGCCACGCCCCACAGCAGCACGATGTAGGAGTAGCCGCGCGGCAGCCTGCCGAACCCGAGCACGCCCCGCAGCGCCAGCGCGAGCCCCGCGCCGAACCCGCCGCCGAGCATCGCCGCCACCGCGACCACCGGCGCGGCCATCCAGCCGCCCGCCCACGGCCGCAGCCCGCGCGGCTGCGCCGACCAGTCGCGCCGGGCCAGCAGCGCGGCGGGCACCAGCAGCAGCCCGATCAGCAGGCACACCAGCGTCGCCAGCGCGGCCACCAGCTGCACGGACAGGTCCGCGCCGGGCAGCCGCGGCGGCAGGTCCGCGCCCTGGTGCCACGCGGGCAGCCTGACCAGCAGCGCGGTGGCGGCCAGGAGCAGCAGCCACGCGCCGGTGTGCAGCACCCGGCGCGGTTCCCGACCGAGCGCGGCGCGCAGCCACCGCCCGCCCCGGTGCGGCGCGGCGCCGGTCGGGTCGTCCAGCAGCACCGCGCCCAGCGCCGCCACCGCGACCAGCGCGATCCCGGCCGCCCAGCACACCGCGATGGCGCGCCCGTGCCAGCCCGGCGCGGGCAGCGGCCCCGCCGGACCGCCCAGCGCGACCGCCACCCCCGTGCCCAGGCCCGCGACCAGGTGCAGCACCCGCAGCGCGGGTGTGTCCGGGTCGGCGGCCACCAGCGCGCCCGGCAGGCCGGAGGACGGGTCGGCCGCGGCGGGCGGCCCGGTGCGCTCGATCCGCCAGTCCACGCTCGACATCCGGTGCAGCACCAGCAGGACCAGCGCGATCGGAGCCGTGCCCACCAGGGCCCGCACCCACGGCGCCCCGCCCGCCCACGTCCGCCCCCACGGGCACCCCGAGCCGGGCGCGAGGCACTGCGCGGCCACCAGGTCCAGGCTGATCACCCCGAGCTGCGCCACCAGCAGCACGGTCAGCAGCAGCGCCGCCAACCGCAGCAGCGCGCGCAGGCAGGTGCCCAGCAGGCGCGCGGGCACGCTGCCGGCGGGCGTCGGCGGCAGCATCCAGTGCGCCACGTTGGCCAGCGCGAACGGGAACAGCAGCGCCCACGTCGCCTTGGCCAGGCCGCCGGAGGTCATGCGGCCCCACACGTAGCCCTCGACCACCCGCGAGACCGGCCGCCCGCCCGCCTGGAGCACCGGTCCGGGCGCGGGCCTGCGCAGCCGGTCGGCCGGGCGCACGACGCGGCCCAGCCCGTCGCCCGCCACGTCCACCGCCGCGACCGCGTCGACCAACGACTCCGGGGTGGTGCCCTGGACACCGTGCACCCGCAGTTCGACCACCCTCGTGTCGGGGCCGGGAATGAGCACCAAACCTCCAGCGAGCCTCAGGCCACCTGGCCATAGTGGTGCATCGGCCACACTTGGCGTCGACTTCCGGGGACCCGGCGTGGCGGGCGGTATGGTCGGACGAACCCGATATGGAGGAATCCACGATGACCGCCGAGAGGCTCCAACACCGCAACGGCGTCGACTTCGCCGTGGCGGACCTCTCCCTGGCCGAGTACGGCCGCAAGGAGATCCGGCTGGCCGAGCACGAGATGCCGGGCCTGATGACGTTGCGCCGCGAGTACTCGGAGGTCTACCCGCTCAGGGGCGCGCGGATCTCCGGCTCGCTGCACATGACCATCCAGACCGCCGTGCTCATCGAGACGCTGGTGTCGCTGGGCGCCGAGGTCCGCTGGGCCTCGTGCAACATCTTCTCCACCCAGGACCACGCCGCCGCGGCCGTGGTCGTCGGCCCGCACGGCACCGTCGAGGAGCCGCGGGGCGTGCCGGTGTTCGCCTGGAAGGGCGAGACGCTGGAGGAGTACTGGTGGACCGCGGAGTCCATGCTGACCTGGCCCGACGGCACCGGCCCGAACATGATCCTGGACGACGGCGGCGACGCGACGCTGCTGGTCCACAAGGGCGTGCAGTACGAGAAGGCGGGGGTCGTCCCGGAGGCAGGGGCGGACGACCCGGAGGAGTGGCGGATCATCCTGGAGACGCTGCGCCGCTCGCTGGCGGCCGACCCGGGCAAGTGGACGGGGATCGCCGGGGGCATCCGGGGCGTGACCGAGGAGACCACCACCGGCGTGATGCGGCTGTACCAGCTGGCCGCGGCCGGCGACCTGCTGTTCCCCGCGATCAACGTCAACGACGCGGTGACCAAGTCGAAGTTCGACAACCGCTACGGCATCCGCCACTCGCTGGTCGACGGCATCAACCGCGGCACGGACGTGCTGATCGGCGGCAAGGTGGCCGTGATCTGCGGCTACGGTGACGTGGGCAAGGGCGCGGCGGAGTCGCTGCGCGGCCAGGGCGCCCGGATCGTGGTCACCGAGATCGACCCGATCTGCGCCCTCCAGGCGGCCATGGACGGCTACGACGTCCAGGTGCTCGAGGACGTGCTCGACCGGGCCGACCTCGTCATCACCACGACCGGCAACAAGGACGTGGTGACCGCCGAGCACATGTCCCGGATGAAGCACCAGGCGATCCTGGGCAACATCGGCCACTTCGACAACGAGATCGACATGGCCGGCCTCCAGCGCTACCCGGGCATCCGGCGGATCAACATCAAGCCGCAGGTCGACGAGTGGGTCTTCCCGGACGGCCACTCGATCATCGTGCTGTCCGAGGGCCGCCTGCTGAACCTGGGCAACGCCACCGGTCACCCGAGCTTCGTGATGTCCAACTCGTTCTCCAACCAGGTGATCGCGCAGGTCGAGCTGTTCACCAAGCACGAGGAGTACGACAGGGAGGTCTACCGGCTGCCGAAGAAGCTGGACGAGAAGGTCGCGCGCATCCACCTGGAGGCGCTGGGCGGCCGGCTCACCAAGCTGACCAAGGACCAGGCCGAGTACATCGACGTGGACGTCGAGGGCCCGTACAAGTCGGACCACTACCGCTACTGACGCCGTCCGGGGCGGTCGGGGCCCTCGGGTCCCGGCCGCCCCGCCGCGTCCGCGCCCTCAGGTCCACTCGACGCCGATCCCGGCCACGCCGGGGCCGACGTCCTCGAAGTAGGCGCTGACGAAGCCGCCCAGCCCGCACACCAGCTCCTCCAGGTCCACCGGCGGGGACGCGGCGTCGGGTCGGAACTGCTTGGTGCACCGGGCGGGCAGGGTGCGGCGGCTGAAGGCGACCTGGAGCAGGTAGCCGCGGCACGCCCCGCCGAACGTGCGGTGGTGGCCGGGGGTGGGGCCGCCGGTGTCGTCGACCACGGTGAAGCTGAAGACGTGCTCCTCGCCCTCGGCGAGCCTGCGGTCGAACAGCAGTTCGAACGCGAGCCCGCGGGCCGCGGGCTGCCGCCGCGTGCGGCCCAGCCGGCAGCCCTCGCCGGGGCGCACCAGCGCGTTGTCGACCAGGCTGCCCTCGTCGCCCCGGTGCACGGCCAGGAACCGGTCGGGCCCGGCCTTGGCCGCGCGCACCACGAGCCGCGTGGTGATCGACCGCTGCTCCCGCTCGGGCCCGACCAGCACGGTGTCGTGCACGGACAGCACGTCCAGGTCGGTGTTGGCGCCGATGTCGGTGACGGCCGCGAACTCGGCCGGCAGCGGCGCGGGGGACAGCCACGCCGGTCGGGCGGGCCGGGGTTGGGGGCGGTGGCCGACGAGCGCCACCAGGGACTCCGGCGGCAGCTTCAGCACGGTCTCCAGCGCCCGCACGGTGGCGATCGCGCGCGGCACCTCGGGGTGGCGCAGGCCGCGCTGCCAGTAGCTGAGCGTGGACTGCCCCACCTGCACGCCCTGCTGCTCCAGGTGGGCGCGCAGCCGGGCCAGCGAGAGCCCGCGGTGCGCGATGGCGTCGTGCAGGGCCCGGTGGAACGGTCCGTAGCGCAGCGTCTCGGCGAGCGCGTTCGGCAGGCCCCCGGTTGACAGCCCTCCGGTCGACAGGCCCCCGGTGGGGTGGCCCCCGGCGGACAGGCCCCCGGTCGGGTGGCCCACCGGTTCGTCCACCGGTCTGGCGTGCCCGGAATCCGCGGTCACCGCGGCACCACCCTTTCGCGCAACCGGAAATGGGCTTCACCGTAGTCACTCGATCTGGTGATCGAAAGGATCTCTCATCACCCGACTGGGCGACATGATGCCGCCGAACGTGGAGGAGCGCTGCCCCTTAGGGTGTTCTTCGTGGGAAAACTCGTCGTGATCGAGGGCCTGGACGGCGCCGGCAAACGCACCCTCGCCAAAGCCCTCACCGACGCGCTGGACGCCCGCGGCCTCCGCGTCGCGACCGGCGCGTTCCCCCGCTACGAGCAGGACGTGCACGCCGAACTGGTGTGCGACGCGCTGCACGGCAGGCTGGGCGACCTGACCGACTCGGTGCACGGCATGGCCGTGCTCTACGCCCTGGACCGGCGGGCCGCGGCCGACGGCATCCGCGCCGACCTGCGCGGGCACGACGTGGTGCTGCTCGACCGGTACGCCGCCTCCAACGCCGCCTACGGGGCGGCCCGGCTGCGGCAGCCCGCGGACGGGGGGTTCGTCGAGTGGCTGCGGGCCCTGGAGTTCGACCGCTTCGGCCTGCCGGTGCCCGACCTCCAGCTGCTGCTGCGCGTGCCCGCCGACGTCGCGGCGGACCGCGCGGCCCGGCGCGAGGCGGAGGAGGCCAGGGACCGCGACCTCTACGAGACCGACGGCGGCCTCCAGGCCCGCTGCGCCGCCGCCTACGACGAGCTGGCCGCGGCGGGCTGGGTGTCGCCGTGGGAGGTGCTGGACGGCACCGCTGACCTGCGCGTGGACACCCTCGTCGACCGCTGGTTCACCCGTTGGTCGGTCGGCGGGGGAGCGGTGTAACGAAACGTGACGGCCAGGCCGATGACCCGCTGAAGATCCGGGTTCGGCGAGGCGAGGCGGTCACGTGCAACGGCGACACAGAGTGGTCACGGACTGGACCCGTGCGGCGACCAGCGGCGATGACCACCGGTCGGTGCGGGGGCTGCCGGCCGTTAGTGGGACGATGTCGGGTATGAAGGCACGCGTGCTCGTCGTGGACGACGACCCCGCCCTGGCGGAGATGCTGACCATCGTGCTGCGGGGCGAGGGCTTCGACACCGCCGTGGTGGGCGACGGCGCCCGCGCCCTGCCCGCGCTGCGCGAGCTCAAGCCGGACCTGGTCCTGCTGGACCTCATGCTGCCCGGCATGAACGGCATCGACGTCTGCAAGGCCATCCGCTCCGAATCGGGTGTGCCGATCGTGATGCTGACGGCCAAGAGCGACACCGTGGACGTGGTGCTCGGCCTGGAGTCGGGCGCCGACGACTACGTGGTCAAGCCGTTCAAGCCGAAGGAGCTGGTCGCGCGCATCCGCGCCCGCCTGCGGCGCACCGAGGCCGAACCCGCCGAGGTGCTCCAGATCGGCGACCTGACCATCGACGTGCCCGGCCACGAGGTGCTGCGCGAGGGCAGGCCGATCCAGCTCACCCCGCTGGAGTTCGACCTGCTCGTGGCGCTGGCCCGCAAGCCGCGCCAGGTGTTCACCCGCGAGGTGCTGCTGGAGCAGGTCTGGGGCTACCGGCACGCCGCGGACACCCGCCTGGTCAACGTGCACGTCCAGCGGCTGCGGTCCAAGGTCGAGCGCGACCCGGAGCACCCCGAGGTGGTGCTGACCGTGCGCGGCGTCGGGTACAAGGCGGGTCCTCCGTGATCGGCGGCGCGCCGACCGGGTGCGGATGACCCGGCCCGCCCGGCGCAGGCTGCTCGACCCCGTGGTGCGCGAGGCGCGCCGCGCGGTCGAGCGCGCCCGCCGCCGGGCGGTCGCGTTCAGCGAGCTGTGGCGCCGCTCCCTCCAGCTGCGGGTCGTGGTCAGCACCCTGGCGCTGTCCTCGGCCGTGGTGTTCGTGCTGGGCATGGTGCTCCAGGTGCAGATCACCGACCAGCTGCTCCAGGACAAGATCCAGGCGGCGGTCCGGCAGACCGACGCCAGCGCGGCGGCCATCCAGCCCGAGATGGCGGGCCTCAACCCCGGCCCGGACAGCGTCAAGGCGCGCTTCACCCTCGCCCTGACCAAGCTCACCAGCTCCGGCGTCGACCTCGACCCCGCCGGCTCCGGCGCGGGCGCGTTCGAACCCGTGCTGTGGGACCCGGAGCAGGTCGGCGCGGACGGCCTGCCGGTCGCCGTCGGCCCCTACCGCGAGGTGCCGGGCGGCCTGTTCGACATGCTCGGCGAGGCCAGCACCGGCTACCAGATCACCACCGTCGAGCGGGAGACCGGGCCGACGACGCTGCTGGTCGTGGGCAAACCGGTGAGCACCTCGTCCCGCGCCATGCACCTGTACCTGCTGTTCCCGCTGACCGGCGAGCAGACCACCGCGGAGGTCGTGCAGAACACCCTCGTGGTCGGCGGCCTGGTGCTGCTCCTGCTGCTCGCCGTGATCGCGAACCTGGTCACCCGGCAGGTCGTGCGGCCGGTGCGGCAGGCCGCCGAGATCGCCGAGCGCTTCGCCGACGGCGACCTCGACGAGCGGATGCCCGTCATCGGCGAGGACGACGTGGCGCGGCTGGCCGAGTCCTACAACGAGATGGCCGCCAGCATCCAGCGGCAGATCCACCAGCTGGAGGCGTTCGGGCAGCTCCAGCGCCGGTTCACCTCCGACGTCTCGCACGAGCTGCGCACCCCGCTGACCACCGTGCGGATGGCCGCCGACGTGCTGCACGCCTCCCGCGAGCAGTTCCCCGGCGGCCTGGCCCGCTCCACCGAGCTGCTGGTGGACGAGCTGGACCGGTTCGAGTCGCTGCTGGGCGACCTGCTGGAGATCAGCCGCCTGGACGCGGGCGTGGAGGAGCTGGCCGCCGAGCTGGTCGACGTGCGCGTGCTGGCCCGCCGCGCCCACGACGCGGTGCGCGCCATCGCCAACAGCAGCGGCTCGACGATCGTGGTGGACCTGCCCGACCACGAGGTGCTCGCCGAGGTCGACGCCCGCCGGGTCGAGCGAATCCTGCGCAACCTGCTGGCCAACGCCGTCGACCACGGCGAGGGCCTGCCGGTCGAGCTGACCATGCGCGGCGACGACGACGCGATCGCGGTGACCGTGCGGGACCACGGCGTGGGCCTGCGGGCGGGCGAGGCGGACCTGGTGTTCAACCGGTTCTGGCGCGCCGACCCGTCCCGCAACCGCCGCACCGGCGGCACCGGCCTGGGCCTGTCGATCAGCCTGGAGGACGCCCGCCTGCACGGCGGGTGGCTGGAGGCGTGGGGCGAGCGCGGCCACGGCGCGGTGTTCCGGCTGACCGTGCCGTGCCGGCACGGGCACGGGATCACCGGCAGCCCGCTGCCGCTGGTGCCGCCCGGCCTGCCGGTGGTCGACCCGGCGCCGGAGGCCCCGGAGCCGGTCGAGGAGGTCGAGCTGACCGAGGAGGAGATCACGTGGCAGCCCGCCCAGCCGGTCACCGGCGAACGCGAGGAGGTCCGGTGAGGCCGCGCCAGGCGCTGCTCGCGCTGCTCGTGCTGCTGACGGCCTCGGGCTGCGCGGCGATCCCCACCGCGACCTCCCCGATCGCGGTCAACACCTCCGCGGGCCGCGCCACCAAGACCGCCGCGATCCAGCCCGCCCGGGACATCGACCCGCTCACCCTGGTCCGCGAGTTCGTCAACGCCACCGCCGACCCCGAGGACGGCTACGCGGCGGCCAAGGCGTACCTCACCGACGCGGCCAAGGAGAGCTGGAACACCAGGAGCACGCCGACGATCATCGACCCGACGTTCAACACCGTGCCGACGGGGCTCGGCGCGGAGGACGACGACGGGGCCCGCACCGTGCTGCTCCAGGGCAAGAAGGTCGGCCGGCTCCAGCTGGAGGACAACTCGTTCGTCGAGCTCGTCGGCAACGTCGACACCGCCATCGGCGTCGCCCGCGACGCGGACGGCCAGTGGCGCATCTCCCAGCCCCCCGACGGCATCTACGTGCCGCAGGGCGGGTTCAACCAGCACTACCGCCGGGTGACGCTGTTCTTCTGGAACTCCGACTTCAGCGTGCTCGTGCCCGACCCCCGCTACGTGGTGGTCGCGCCCTCCACGTCCATCCCCTACCGGGTGACGCAGCTGCTGCTCAAGGGGCCCGCGGTGGCCCTGCGCGGCGCGCTGGTGTCGGCCGTCCCGAACGGCGCCGAGCAGCGCAACAACACCACCGAGGCCGACGACGGGGCGCTGGAGGTCGACCTGACCAAGGTCGGCGACATCACCGCGGCGGTGCGCCGGAAGGTCGTGGCGCAGGTGGTGAAGTCGCTGACCGGGGTCAGCAGCAGCCGCATCCGGGTGCTCGTCGAGGGCCAGCCGATCCTCGCCGAGCGGGAGGAGTGGCGCTCCGCGGACGTGGACACCGGCGAGGCCCTCACCGCCCCCGGCGCCGGCCTCACCGGGATGCTGCTGACCGGCGGTCGGCTGCGGCGCGTCAACGGCGAGCAGGTCGCCGGCCCCGCGGGCACCGGCGAGTACCAGGCCGTCAGCGCCGCCCAGTCCCTGGACGGCAACCGGCTGGCCGTGGTGGGCCGGGTGGGGGAGGGCTCGGTCCGGCTGCGCGTGGGCGGCGTGAACGACGGGCTGGGCCAGGTCGACCTGGCCGCCACCTCGATGACCAGGCCGACGTGGGTGCCCAGCGGGCAGCAGGACGAGCCCAGCGGCGAGGTGTGGACCGTCGTCGACCGGACCAACGTGGTGCGGGTGGTCGCCACCGACACCGGGTGGACCGCGCGCACGGTCAACGCCTCCGAACTGGCGCTGCACGGGCCGATCACCGAGCTGCGGCTGTCCCGCGACGGGACGCGGGTGGCGGCGGTGGCGGGCGGGCGGCTGCTCGTGGCGGCCGTGGTGCGCGGGCAGGACTCGGCGGTGACGCTGCGCTCGCCGCGCAACCTCCAGCCGTCGCTCGTGGGCGCGACCGCGCTGTCGCTGGACTGGCTGGCGCAGGACGTGCTCGTGGTGAGCACCTCGCTGGCGTCGTGGCCCATCGCGAAGATCACCGTCGACGGGCTGGGCATCGAGCGCTACAACACCTCGAACCTGACCGCGCCGGTCACCTCGGTGACCGCCGCGCCGGGGCGCAACGTGCTCGCGGTGGACCAGAGCGGGCTGTGGAGCGCCGGCGACGTGGCCGACGTGTGGCGGGCCTCGCCGACCGAGGTCGACCGGGCCACCCAGGTCTTCTACCCGGGCTGACCACCGCTTTTTTCACCCGATCGGGAACTCCTGGGGCGGCTCCCGACCCCCTTTTCCGTCGGTGGTCGCCGGCACGCTCGTTCCATGCTGATCACCCTGCTGTTCCCGCCCCGCTGCCCCGGTTGCCGCGCCTGGGGCGCGCTCGTGTGCGCCCGCTGCCTGGCCGGGTTCGGCCCGCCCCGGCGCGTCCGGGTCGCCGGCGCCGGCCCACCCGTGTACGCCCTGGCGCCCTACGCGGGGGCGGCGCGCGAACTCGTGCTCGCCTTCAAGGAGCACGGGCGGCGGGACCTGGCCGCCGTCTTCGGCGCCCTGGTGGCCGCCGCCGTACCCACCCTGCCGCTGACCACCCCTCCGCCTTCCCCCGCCTCTTCCCCCTCGCCGTCCCGCACGCGCGTCCCCACCTCCGCGGCCCCTGCTCCCCCTCCCCTTTATCCCTCCCCTCCCACTTCCCCCTCTCCTCCCTCTCCTCCCTCTCCTCCCTCTCCTTCCTCTCCTCTCGCTTCTCCCACTTCTCCCACTTCTCCCACTTCTCCCACTTCTTCCGCTTGCGCGCTGCCGTGGCTGGTGCCCGTCCCGTCCCGATCATCGGCGGCCAGGGCCAGGGGCGGCTCCCACGTGCTGAGAATGGCACGCGCGTCCGGCTTTCCCGTGGCCCCCGCACTGGGTTTCGCGAAAGGGGTTCGCGATTCGGTCGGGTTGGACCCGGCGGCCCGCCGAGCGAATCTGGCAGGTCGCGTGCGGATCGTTCCGGGTGGGCTGCCACCGCCCGGAACAGCGGTTGTCCTGCTGGACGACGTGGTCACGACAGGTTCGACGGCACGAACCTGCATTTCGGTGTTGGAATCGGGCGGGTTCCGGGTATCCGGTGTACTCGCACTGACGACTGCTCGATGAAGCCACCCGGTCGAGTGATTCACGTCGGGAACCTCCCGACGTGCTCGTCCGTTAGGCGGATGTGAGGGCCATGCAGGGGCTGTTCGACGTAACCGCGCTGCCGGTGGATGTCCGCGACCGGCAGGGCCGTTCGGGTGAGCCGTTCTCGTTGTGGTGCCTCGAAGCGCCTGCCAGGCGCACGGCCGGTGCCGGTTTTTCGTCGCTCTGCGTCACCGCGGGAAAAACTTGGGTTTCCCCCGCCCCGGGGGCTGTCGCAGCGGCGAATACCGGGCTAACGTCCACCGCTATCAGCGTTCCCGGCACGCGGGGAGGAGGCGAACAGCCCATGTCCCTGGCGCCGGTGGGACGCTGGGGGGCAACCCTCAGCGACAAGTCCGCGAAGCAGATCGCGAAGTAGATCGCGTATCCGGTGCCGAACGATCCAAAGCCACAGCTCGCCCCTAAGCGAGGGAGTCGTGTATGGACATCGTCGTTAAGGGCCGCAACGTCGAGGTGCCCGATCACTACCGGGTTCACGTCGCCGAAAAGTTGGCCCGGCTTGAGCGTTACGACCGCAAGGTCATCCGCTTCGACGTGGAGCTCTTCCACGAACCGAACCCCCGGCAGGCGAAGAACTGCCAGCGCGTGGAGATCACCGGCAAGGGACGAGGCCCGGTGATCCGCTCGGAAGCCTGCGCGGGCGACTTCTACGCCGCGCTGGACCTCGCGGTCGCCAAGTTGGAGAGCAGGCTCCGCCGCTCCCACGACCGCAGGCGCGTGCACCACGGCCGGCGCGGTCCCACCTCGGTCGCCGAGGCGACCAGCGGACTCGCGGCCGCCCTCACCGCCGACACCGACGGCGGACAGGCCCGGATCGCCTGGCCCGGCCGCACCGCCGTGCTCGACTCCGAGCCGGAACCGGACTTCGACGGCATGGCGGAACTGCCGTCGCAGCGCTGGGAAGACGGCGTGGAGGACAACGAGCCGGGCCGCGTCGTGCGGGAGAAGGAACACCCGGCCAAGCCCATGACCGTCGACCAGGCCCTCTACGAGATGGAACTCGTGGGCCACGACTTCTACCTGTTCTCCGACGCCGACTCCGGCCGGCCGAGCGTCGTCTACCGCCGGAAGGGGTTCGACTACGGCGTGATCAGGCTGGCCTGACCTCCACCTGACCACGGTCCCCCACCACACGACCAACCCCCGGCGTCTCCGACGCCGGGGGTCCAAACCCGTCCCCACCGCACGAGTCGTACGCCCAGACCCACCGTGTCGTACGTTCAGGACCCCCGAGTTCAACGTTCGCGACCCCCGAGTTCAGTGTTCGGGACCCTCGAACCAACGTTCGGGACCTCCGGGTTCAGTGTTCGGGATCGTCGATTCGACCGTTCGGTATCCCGAGTTCGGCGTTCGAGCCCCCGGGTCCGACGTCCAAGGCCCGTGAACCGGGCGTCCAGGGCCCGGCGGCGTCCTGGCCGAAGCATCGCGTGTCGTCCGACCGGGCGTACCTCGCGTCCTCCGCCCCGGCACCGCGCGGCCCCCGGCCGGCCCGCCACCCGGCCCCGCCACCGCAGGTAGATCAACTACCCGTCCGGGCTCCGTCACGGGGTGTTTCGCACCCCTTCCTACCTGTGTCTGTGCACACACCTCCACGACTTGCCTACGATGGCAGTCGGTGAGGGCTCGCCATGCCGTGACGAGCCGCTGGAAGGCGCCCGTCCCGGGCGCTCGCGATGAGGTAATGAGGTCGACCCGGATGGTGCTGTCCCGACTGCTCCGCGCTGGCGAGGGCAAGATGCTCAAGCGCCTGCGCAACATCGCAGCGCACATCAACGCCCTCGAAGACGACGTCGTCGACCTCTCCGACGCGGAGCTGCGTGCGAAGACCGAGGAGTTCCGCCGCCGCCACGCCGACGGCGAGTCGCTCGACGAACTGCTTCCCGAGGCGTTCGCCGTGGTCAGGGAGGGCGCCACGCGCACCCTGGGCCAACGGCACTTCGACGTCCAGCTGATGGGCGGCGCTGCGCTGCACCTCGGCCAGATCGCCGAGATGCGCACCGGTGAGGGCAAGACCCTGACCTCGGTGCTGCCCGCCTACCTGAACGCCCTCGCGGGCAAGGGCGTGCACGTCGTCACCACGAACGACTACCTGGCCCGACGTGACGCGGAGTGGATGGGCCGCATCCACCGCTTCCTGGGCCTGACCGTCGGCGCGATCCTGTCGGAGATGACCCCCGAGCAGCGGCGGGTCGCCTACAACGCCGACATCACCTACGGCACGAACAACGAGTTCGGCTTCGACTACCTGCGCGACAACATGGCGTGGAGCCGGGACGAGATGGTCCAGCGGGGCCACTTCTTCGCCATCGTCGACGAGGTCGACTCGATCCTCATCGACGAGGCCCGCACCCCGCTGATCATCTCCGGCCCCGCCGACCAGTCGTCCCGCTGGTACGTCGAGTTCGCGCGCCTGGCCACCAGGATGCGCCGCGACGTCCACTACGAGGTGGACGAGCGCAAGCGCACCATCGGCGTCACCGAGGCCGGCGTGCAGTTCGTCGAGGACCAGCTCGGTATCGACAACCTGTACGACTCGACCAACACCCCGCTGGTCGGCTACTTCCAGAACGCGATCAAGGCCAAGGAGCTCTTCGCCAAGGACAAGGACTACATCGTCCGCAACGGCGACGTCATGATCGTCGACGAGTTCACCGGCCGCGTGCTCTCCGGTCGCCGCTACAACGAGGGCATGCACCAGGCGATCGAGGCCAAGGAAGGCGTCGAGATCAAGGCCGAGAACCAGACGCTGGCCACGATCACCCTCCAGAACTACTTCCGCCTCTACGAGAAGCTCGGCGGCATGACCGGTACCGCCGAGACCGAGGCGGCGGAGTTCCACCAGACCTACAAGCTCGGCGTGGTCCCCATCCCGACCAACCGCCCGATGCAGCGCAAGGACGAAGCCGACCTCGTCTACAAGACCGAGGAGGCCAAGTTCGAGGCGGTCGCCGACGACATCGCCGAGCGGTACGAGAAGGGCCAGCCGGTCCTGGTCGGCACGACCAGCGTCGAGCGCTCCGAGTACCTCTCCAAGCTGCTCGTCCAGAAGGGCATCCCGCACGAGGTGCTCAACGCCAAGCAGCACGAGCGCGAGGCGCTGATCATCGCCAAGGCCGGCCGCAAGGGCGCCATCACCGTCGCCACCAACATGGCGGGCCGCGGCACCGACATCGTCCTGGGCGGCAACCCCGACATCATCACCGACCACGAGCTGCGCGAACGCGGCCTCGACCCGGTGGAGGCACCCGAGGAGTACGAGGCCGCCTGGGCGAAGCTGATCGAGGACATCACCACCGAGGTCAAGTCCGAGGCGGAGGAGGTCCGCGAGGCGGGCGGCCTCTACGTGCTGGGCACCGAGCGGCACGAGTCGCGGCGCATCGACAACCAGCTGCGCGGCCGCTCCGGCCGGCAGGGCGACCCCGGCGAGTCCCGCTTCTACCTGTCGCTGAAGGACGAGCTCATGCGCCGCTTCAACGCGGCCATGGTCGAGACCGTCATGACGCGGCTCAAGGTGCCGGACGACGTGCCGATCGAGCACAAGATGGTCACCCGGGCCATCCGCAGCGCCCAGACGCAGGTCGAGCAGCAGAACTTCGAGATCCGCAAGAACGTCCTCAAGTACGACGAGGTCATGAACGAGCAGCGCAAGGTGATCTACGCCGAGCGCCACCGCGTGCTCGACGGCGAGGACCTGCGCGACCAGGTGACCCACATGATCACCGACGTGGTCGGCGAGTACGTCGACGGCGCGACCTCCGAGGGCTACTCCGAGGACTGGGACCTCGACAAGCTGTGGACGGCGCTCAAGACGCTGTACCCGATCACCCTCGACTACAAGAAGCTGATCGAGTCCGACGACGACGTCACCCGCGAGTCGCTGAAGGAGCTGCTCCAGGAGGACGCCCTCGCCGCCTACGAGGCGCGGGAGTCGGACATCGACGGGCGCGTCGGCGAGGGCGCCATGCGCGAGCTGGAGCGCCGCGTCCTGCTCTCGGTGCTCGACCGCAAGTGGCGCGAGCACCTGTACGAGATGGACTACCTCAAGGAGGGCATCGGCCTGCGGGCGATGGCCCAGCGCGACCCGCTGATCGAGTACCAGCGGGAGGGCTTCGACATGTTCAACTCCATGTTGGAGGCCCTGAAGGAGGAGTGCGTCGGCTTCCTGTTCAACCTCCAGGTCGAAGCCGCCGAACCCGAGCCCGCGCCCGAGCCGCCGGTCCAGGTCTCGATCGCCAACGGCGGCCCGCTGGCCGGCAGCCGGGCCCGCGCCCGAGCCGCTGCCGCCGCGGCGGCCCAGCAGGAGGCGGAAGCCGCCAACCAGGCCCCCGCCGGCCCGGCCCTGGCCCAGCTCCAGAGCGGCAACGCCATCCCGCCCGCCCTGCGCGGCAAGGGCCTGGAGGGTCAGGAGCAGCAGGGCCTGACCTACTCGGGTCCGTCGGAGAGCGGTGACACGCAGACCAAGGGCGGTGGCGGTCCGCGCCAGGGTGGCGGCGGCGGTGGCGCCGGCGGTGCCACGCGCAAGGAACGCCGCGCGGCGGCCCGTGCCCAGGCCAAGGGGCAGCGCAAGCAGCCGTAACACGCGGCGACGCGTACGAGCACGCACGGGAAGCGGGGCACCGGCCGAGGCCGGTGCCCCGCTTCCGGCGTTTTGCCAGTTCGTGCTTCGCGATCACCGTGCTTGCGATCGCCGGGCTCCGCGATCAGCGTGAATCCGCAGCCCCTCACGTCGCCCACACGGCCACCGACCCCTGATCCGCGACTTCAGGCGAACCTTCGGGCTGCGCCGGGCAACGCTTCGGGTGGGCTGGGCAACGCTTCGGGCTGCGACTTCGGTCCCGGCTTGGTCATGACCTGACCAGGGCTGCGGGTGGCGGAGCCTGCGGGCGGTGGTGCGTTGTCGGTGGAGCGGGGCGGGGCGCGGCGTGGTCGGCTATAGGACAGGGTGGGCCGGGTCCGTGGGCTTAGGGCGGCTAGGGGCGGCGGTGGGGGCTCCGGGGCGGCCTTTGGTCACGTAGCTCCCGTGGGGGCGGGGTCGGTGGCGGGTCCGTAGCTGAGTCTGAGTGTTCGTCAGGGGGCACTGGGGCGGCTGGGGAGGGTTGGGTACGGAGCGGGGTGGTTGCTCGGGCGTCCATTTCATCAACCGATGGCCGTAACGGTGTTTCCGTACATGGTTGGGGTGGTGATCACCCGATCGTGTGGCGGGAGTCGGTGGGGACCGGGGGTGCGGGCAGAGGCGAGGGGCAAAGGGCGAGGGTCGGTGAGGGGTCAGGGCAGCAGGTGGAACTCGGTGCACCGCCAGCGGTCGCCCTGGCGCTCCACCCTCGCCGCGAAGGCGCGGGTCCGCGTGGGCATGTGCAGGGTCCCCGCCAACTCGGCCGCGTCCGACGACACCCGGCACAGCCGGTAGCGGCCGAGGCGGGTCCGGCCTTTCGTCACCGCCCCCGCCAACGCGGACACCGCCGGTGGCGCGAACGTCTTGGCCAGTTGGCTGGCCGGGCGGCGGCCGCACAGGGCTTCCAGGGCCGGGATCAGGAAGTGGCGCGCGTCCAGGGTGGTCGGGTAGGGCGCCGGAGCCGCCGGGGCGGGCGGCGGGGCGGAGGGTCCCCACGACGGGGGCAGCGTGCGCAGTTGAGGTGGCATGCTGAACCGAGTGGGGAACCCCGCCGTACGTACCAAGATCACCTGATGGAGGCAACGGGTGCGCGGACTGGTGCTCGACTTCGGCGGCGTGCTGACCGACCTCGGCGACGACCACACCGCCGCCGAACCGCCCCTCGTCACCGCCACCCGCCGCCTGCGCCGCACCGGCGTCCGCACCGCCGTGCTCTCCAACGCCGACGGCCTGTGGCGCCCGCCCGCCGCCTGGTCGCCGCTGTTCGACGTCGTCGTCACGTCCGGTGAGGCCGGCGTCGCGAAGCCCGACCGGCGCGCCTACCTGCTCGTCGCCGAGCTCCTCGGGCTCCCACCGGACGAGTGCGTCTTCGTCGACGACCTCGCGGTGAACGTCCGCGGCGCCGTCGCGGCCGGCATGGTCGGCGTCCACCACCGGTCCGTCGACGCCACCCTGGAGGAACTCGACGTCCTGCTACCGGGCTGACCTCCGCGCCACCTCGAAGCACAGCACCGCCGCCGCACTGGCCACGTTCAGCGACTCGACCCCCGCCGCCATGGGGATGGACAGCCACGCCGTCACGTGCGGCCGCACGTCCGCCGACACCCCCGCCGTCTCGCTGCCCAGCACGAACGCCGCCCGCTCGGGCAGGTCGAACCCGTACACGGTCCGCGGCGCGCCGGCGTCGAGCGCGTAGATCGGGTAACCCCCCGCGACCAGCGCCGCCACCGCCTCGGCGGCCGTCGCGCACTTGAGCACCGGGGCCCGGAACGCCACCCCCGCCGACGCCTTCACCACCAGCGGGTCGATCGAGGCCACGCCGCGGCGCGGCACCACGATCCCCTCCACGCCCGCGGCGGTCGCGGTGCGCAGGATCATGCCGACGTTCGCCGGCGTGGTGATGCCGTCCAGGACCAGCACGTGCCGGGGCCGCGAGCGCAGCCCCACCTCCAGCGGCAGCATCCGCGGCGCCACGACGTCCGCCAGCACGCCCTGGTCGTGCCGCCCGTTGCCCGCCAGCACCTTCACCCGCTGCGCGGTGGCCCGCTGCACCCGCACGCCCCGCCTCGCGGCGGCGTCCAGGATCTCCCTGGCCGCGGGCCCGCGCGCGGTGTCGGCCAGCACCACCTTGTCGACCTCCAGCCGCGCGTCGTCCAGCGCTTCGAGCACCGGCTTGCGGCCGTAGACGGTGACGAACTTGTCCTTGGGCGAAACATCCACGGGAGCAGTGTCCTCCACCCGTTCGGGCCTTGTTTCTCCGCCGACAACCATGATGATCGTCACATGGCACCGCGCGACGAGGCGCACCGTCTGCTGGCTTCCGGTCAGGAGGCGGACGTCTACCTGCGTTCCGACGGCCTGCTGGTCAAGCGCAGCCGGGCGGGGCGCGACGCCCGACCCGAGGCCGAGCTGATGCGCTACCTGCGCCGGCACGGGCTGCCCGTGCCCCGGGTCGCCGCGTCCTCGGGAACCGACCTGGTCATGGAGTACGTGCCCGGCCCCCGCATGTCCGAGGAGGTCGACGCCAAGCCGTGGCGGGCCGGCGCGCTGGGGCGGGAGCTGGCCGAGCTGCACCGCAGGCTCGACGACGTGCCCCCGCCGGACTTCCTGCCCGGCGAGGGCGGCCTGCTGCACCTGGACCTGCACCCCGGCAACGTCGTGCTCGGCCCGGAGGGACCCGTGGTGGTCGACTGGACCAGCGCCGTGCGGGGCGACCGCCGGGTCGACGTGGCGCTGAGCTGGCTGGTGATGGCGGTGGCGCCGCTGCGGCCGTTCAAGCGGCTGGCCCGGTCCCGGCTGCTCAAGGGCTTCCTGTCCGGCGTCGACGGCGGGGTGCGCGCGGCCATGCCCGCCGCCGCCGCGATCCGCCTGTCCCGGCGCCAGCGCGACGAAGCCGAGGTCAGCGCCGTGAGGCGGCTCGTCGCGGACTGCAACGGCTAGCCTGGTCGGCATGCCCGACCGCCTGTCCGCGCTGGACGCCTCGTTCCTGTACCTGGAGGACTCCACGACGCCCATGCACGTCGGCGGGGTGGCGGTGTTCCGCCGGCCGCGCTCGGGCTTCGACTACGACCGGCTGGTCGGGCTCATCGAGGAACGGCTGTCGCTGGCGCCCCGCTACCGGCGGAAGGTCGTGCCCGTGCCGGGGCGGCTCGCGCGGCCCGTGTGGGTGGACGACCCGGACTTCGACGTCACCTACCACGTGCGGCGGTCCGCGCTGCCGAGACCGGGCAGCGACCAGCAGCTGCACGACCTGGTCGCCCGGCTGATGTCCCGCCCGCTGGACCACGCGCGGCCCCTGTGGGAGGTCTACCTGGTCGAGGGGCTCGCCCGGAACCGGATCGCGGTGGTCACCAAGACCCACCAGGCCGTGGTCAACGGGCTGGGCGCGCCGGAGATCGGGCAGGTCATCCTGGACGTGTCCGCCACGCCGCGCCCGCCCGTCGAGTCGCTGTGGATGCCCTCGCCCGAGCCGAGCGGCCTGCAACTGGTGGCCGACGCGGTGGCGGAGGCCGTGCAGCGGCCCGGCGAGGTGGTGGAGAACGCCCGCTCGGCGGCCATGGACACGGTCGCCACGGTGCGCAAGGTCGTCGGCGTGTTCGGCGGCCTGGCCTCGGCGGTGCGCACGGCCGCGAACCCCGCGCCCGGCAGCCCCCTCAACGTGCGGATCTCGCCCCAGCGGCGGTTCGCGGTGGCGCGGGCGCGGCTGGACGACTTCCGCGCCGTGCGGCGGGCGCACGGCGGCACCGTCAACGACGGCGTGCTGGCCGTGCTGTCGGGCGCGCTGCGGACGTGGCTGCTCTCGCGCGGCGAGATCGTCACGGCCGGGACGACCATGCGGGCGATGGCGCCCATGTCGGTGCGCGACGACGAGGCGGGCGTGGCCGCGTACTTCGTGGACCTGCCCGTCGGCGAGCCGAACCCGGTGGTGCGGCTGCACCACGTGTCGCACGCGATGCGCGCCCACCAGGAGTCCGGGCAGTCGGTCGCGGCGCAGACGCTGGTCCGGTTCACCGGCTTCGCGCCGCCCACCCTGCACGCGCTGGGCGCGCGGGCGGCGTCGTCGTTCTCGCGGCGGCTGTTCAACGTGGTGGTGACCAACGTGCCCGGACCCCAGGTGCCGCTGTACGCGGCGGGGGCGAGGATGATCGAGATGTTCCCCGTGGTGCCGCTGGCCAAGACCCAGGCGCTGTCGATCGGGGTGACGTCGTACGACGGCGGGGTGTACTTCGGCTTGAACGCCGACCGCGACGCCATGTCCGATGTGGACGTGCTCGCGGCGATGGTGGAGGAGTCGGTGGAGGAACTGATGGGAACGGTGTCCGCATGAGGGTGTACCTCCCTGCGACCGTCGCGATGTTGCGCGACCTGGTGGACCAGGGGCAGTTCGTCCCGGTGGGCGGCACGGGGTTCGCGCTGACCCCCGCGCTGCGCGAGTCCTACGCGGCCGGTGACGCCGAGGAGCTGGAGTACGCGGCGATGCTCGACGCGGCGCGGGCGTCGCTGCGGCTGATCGCCGGCGACGACAAGGCCATGCCCCGGCGGGCAGTGGTGTCGGTCGACGTGGAGGGCGTGAAGTTGCGCCCGGACCTGGACTTCTCGGTGGTGAAGCTGTCGGGACCGGTGCCGGTGAAGCAGGTCGCGGCCGTGCACCTGGACACGCAGGAGGCGGAGGACGACGTGCGCGCGGCGGCCGAGGTGATCGACGCGGCCGACCTGGGCGACCCGGACGCGGAGTTCACGCTCGGCGGGGCCGAGGACCACGAGCTGGCCTGGTACGCGTTGCAGGAGCTGCCGTTCCTGCTGGAGCTGATGTAGGTCCGGCGGGGTTTCGGCGGGTGGGCGGGGTTCGGCGCGGTCGGGAGCGCCGGCCGGAAATTGTCGGACCCCGCCGGCAAGATAAAAGCAGGGGTCCCCTGGGCGGGGACTCCTGCGAAGCGCGCGCGACCCGGGATTGTCGGACCCTGCCGGCACAATAAAAGCAGGGGTCCCCTTGGCGGGGGACGCCTGCGAAGCGTTCGGCCCGCGTCCCCGTTCGGGCGGCCACGGCCCCGCGCCGCCACGCGCCACCCCCACCACGGCCCCGCGCCTTCACCCGCCCGGACCCCTCACCCGCCAACGCCCTCACATGCCCGGCGCCGGCTCCCACAGCTCGATCCGGTTGCCCTCCGGGTCCACGCACCACCCGAACCGCCCGAACTCCGACTCCTCGGTCTGCGGCAGCACCTCGACCCCGTTCGTGCGCAACCGCTCCAGCAGCAGCACCAGGTCGTCGACCCGGAAGTTGAGCATCGCCCGCTGCCCCGGCTCCCCGAGGTAGTCCGTGTCCTGCGCGAACAGCGCCAGCGTCGTGGTCTCCGACCCGTCCCAGTGGAACGTCACCGCGCCGCCGTCGCTCATCGGCACGCCCAGGGTCCTGCGGTACCACTCGGCCAGCCGCGCGGGGTTGCGGGCGCGCAGGAACACGCCGCCGATGCCGGTCACCTTCGCCACGGCTGCGCACCGTACTACCGCCGACCACCCCCGCCCGAGCGGGTGACGCTAGTCGTACTCCTCCAGCTTCCCGCGCGACTCCAGCAGCCTGCGCAGCGACGCCAGCCGCCCCGGCGACGCCGCGCCGGTCTCCACCAGCGTGTCCAACATGCAGTCCGGGTCCTCCGGCGCGCCCAGGTGCCCGCAGCCCGACGGGCACTCCTCGGCCATCGCCCCCATGCCCGGGAACGCGCCCACGATGTCGTCCGGCGTGATGTGCGCCAACCCGAAGGAACGGATGCCCGGCGTGTCCACGGCCCACCCGCCGCCGGGCAGCGGCAGCGCCACCGCCTGCGTGGACGTGTGCCGCCCCTTGCCGACGCCGCTGACCACGCCCACCGCCCGGTTGGCGTCCGGCACGAGCTTGTTGACCAGCGTCGACTTGCCCACCCCGGAGTGCCCGATCAGCGCCGACAGCCGGTCGGTCAGGCGCTCGCGCAGCTCCGCCGGGTCCTCGTCCGACCGCGTCACGACCACCGGCAGGTCCAGTTCCGCGTACGCCGCCAGCAGCTCGTCCGGCGACGCCAGGTCGCTCTTGGTCAGGCACAGCAGCGGCTGGAGCCCGCCCGCGTACGCGGCGACCAGGCAGCGGTCGATGAACCCGCGCCGCGGCTGCGGCTCGGCCAGCGCCGACACGATCACCAGTTGCTCGGCGTTGGCGACGACCACCCGCTCGAACGGGTCGGTGTCGTCGGCGGTGCGCCGCAGCACGCTGCGCCGCTCGTCGACGCGCACGATCCGGGACAGCGTGTCCGGCTCGCCGGTGGTGTCGCCGACCAGGCCCACCCGGTCGCCGACCACCACCGGGGTGCGGCCCAGCTCCCGCGCCCGCATCGCCGTGACCAGCAGTGACGGGTCACCCTCCACCGCGCACGTCCACCGGCCGCGGTCCACGCCGACGATCATCGCGGGCACCGCGTCCGCGTGCTCGGGCCGGCGCTTGGTGCGCGGCCGGGTGCCCTTGCCGGGCCGCACCCGCACGTCCGACTCGTCCAGCCGCCGCCAATCGCCGCGCGCCACGTCAGCGCGCTCCGAGCAGGGCCGTCCACATCCCCGGGAAGTCCGGGATCGTCTTCGACGTCGAGCCGACGTCGTCCACGGCCACCCCCTCGACCACCAGCCCGATGATCGCCCCCGCGGTGGCCATGCGGTGGTCGGCGTAGGCGCGCCACGGCCCGCCGTGCAGCGGCCGCGGCGTGATCACCAGGCCGTCCTCGGTCTCCTCGACCGCCCCGCCCAACCGGTTGATCTCGGCGGCCAGCGCGGCGATGCGGTCGGTCTCGTGGCCGCGGATGTGCGCCACGCCGCTGATCCGCGTCGGCCCGTCCGCCAGCGCGGCGAGCGCCGCCACGGTCGGCGTCAGCTCGCTCTCGTCACGCAGGTCCACGTCGACGCCGGTCAGCCGGTCCGGGCCGGTCAGGGTGAGGCCCTCGGCGGTCAGCTCCACCCGGCACCCCATGCGCTCGAACAGCTCCCGCACCGCCCCGCCGGGCTGCGTGGTGCGCTCCGGCCAGCCGGGGACGGTCACCGAACCGCCCGTCACGGCCGCCGCCGCCAGGAACGGGGTCGCGTTGGACAGGTCGGGCTCCACGTGCCGGTCGCGGCCCGCGATCGGGCCCGGCGCCACCCGCCACACGTCCCGGGTCGAGTCGTCCACGTCCACCCCGGCCTCGCGCAGCATCGACACGGTCATCTCGATGTGCGGCAGCGACGGCACCGGCCTGCCCGAGTGCCGCACGGTCACCCCGCCGTCGTAGCGGGCGCCCGACAGCAGCAGGCCGGACACGAACTGGGACGACGCCGACGCGTCGATGGTGACCTCCCCGCCCGGCACCGCCCCCGTGCCGCGCAGGGTGAACGGCAGCGCGCCGCCCTCCACGTCCGCGCCCAGCGCGCGCAGCGCGTCCAGGATCGTGGTCATCGGCCGCACCCGGGCGTGCTCGTCGCCGTCGAACGCGACGTCGCCCACGGCCAGCGCCGCGGCCGGCGGCAGGAACCGCATCACCGTGCCCGCCAGCCCGCAGTCCACCCGGACCGGGCCGCGCATCGGCCGCGGCGTGACCAGCCACGACCCGTCCGGGCCGTCGTCCACGCCGATGCCCAGAGACCGCAGCGCGGCGGCCATCAGCAGCGTGTCGCGGCTGCGCAACGGGGCGTGCACGGTGGACGGTCGGTCGGCCAGCGCGGCCAGCACCAGCGCCCGGTTGGTGATCGACTTGGAACCGGGAACGGGTACCGTCGCGTGCACGGGACCCTCGGCGGTGGGCGCGAACCACTGCTCAGTCATGCGCCGATGATCCCGCATGGGCTCCCGGACGGCTCGCACCGGGCCTTCCGACGTGCGACGATGACCGGCGGAACTGATCGTTGTGGGGTGATGGGTCGTGTGCGGCAGGTACGCCTCCACCAAGAACCCGGCGCTGCTGGCCGCCGAGTTCGACGCGGTGGACGGGACGGAGGGCGACGCGCCCGGTCCCGACTACAACGTCGCGCCAACCAAGCGCGTGCTCGCCGTCGTCGAGCGCCACCCGCGCGACGACGAGGGCACCCCCGACCCGGACACCCTGGAGCGCAGCGTCCGCGTCATGCGCTGGGGCCTGGTGCCGCACTGGGCCAAGGACACCTCCGGCGCCGCCAAGATGATCAACGCGCGCTCGGAGAGCGTGCTGACCAAACCCTCCTACCGCGACTCGGCCGCCAAGCGCCGCTGCCTCATCCCCGCCGCCGGCTGGTACGAGTGGCAGCCCGGCGAGGGCCGCAAGCAGCCCTACTTCATCAACCCCGGCGACGACTCCAGCCTCGCCCTGGCCGGCATCTGGTCGGTGTGGTGGCAGCAGGAGGGCGACGAGCGCAAACCGGTCATCACCTGCGCGGTGCTCACCACCGACGCCATCGGCGAGATGACCGCCGTGCACCACCGGATGCCGCTGGTGCTGCCGCCGGACCGCTGGCACGCGTGGCTCGACCCCGACCTGACCGACCCGCAGGAGCTCCTCGCGCCCGACCCCGCCCTGGTCGACGCGCTGGAGCTGCGCCCGGTGTCGATGCGGGTCAACAGCATCAAGAACAACGACCCGTCCCTCATGGACGCGGTCGCCCTGGGGGAGTCCGAGAAACCGGAGCCCACCTTGTTCGAACTGTCATGACCTCCCGGGTGGTCGAGACCCCCCACGGCCCGGCACGGGCCGAACTGCACTGCGCGTCCGGCGGTCGGGCGGCGCTGCTGCTCGGGCACGGCGCGGGCGGCCTGATCACCGCGCCCGACCTCGTGGCCGCCGCGCGGGCCGCCGTGGACGTCGGGGTGCACGTGGCCCTGGTGGAACAGCCCTACCGGGTGGCGGGCAGACGCGCCCCCGCGCCCGCCGTGCAGCTCGACGCGGCGTGGCTCGCCGTGGTCGAGGACCTGTCCACCGGCTGGTTCGACGACCTGCCCCTGGTGTTCGGCGGGCGCTCGTCCGGCGCGCGGGTGGCCTGCCGCACCTCCGCCGAGGGCCAGGCGGTCGCGGTGCTGTGCCTGGCGTTCCCCGTGCACCCGCCCGGCCGGCCGGAGAAGACCCGCCTGCCCGAGCTGGACGCCGTCGAGGTCGCCACGCTGGTGGTGCAGGGCGAGAACGACCCGTTCGGCCGCCCGGCCGCCGCGCACCACCGCGAACTGGCGCTCCTGCGCGGCGACCACAACCTCAAGGCCGACCTGGAGGGCGTGCACCGCGCGGTGGGGGAGTGGCTGGACCGCGTGCTGCGGCCGATGGGGTGAGGGCCGGTGGATCGGGGGCCGGTGGATCGGGGGCCGGTGGATCGGGGACCGATGGGTCGGAGGCCGGTGGGTCGGGGGTCGTCGGGCTTCCGGCCCTGACCTCCTGACCCGGGGTCAGCCCGCGATCGGGGCCACCACCGCCTGGGTCAGGCGCACCAGGTCCGCCGGCGCGAGCTCGACCTCCAGCCCGCGCCGACCCGCCGAGCAGTAGACGGTCCCGAAGGACTCGACCGAAGCGTCCACCACCACCGGCAGTCGCTTCTTCTGCCCCAGCGGCGAGATGCCGCCCGCCACGTACCCGGTGGCCCGCTCGGCCGCCGCCACGTCGGCCATCCTCGCCTTCTTGCCCTTCAGCGCCGCCGCCAGCGCCTTCAGGTCCAGCTGACCGGTGACCGGCACCACACCCACCGCCAGCCTGCCGTCCACCTCCGCCACCAGCGTCTTGAACACGCGTTCGGGTGAGATCCCGAGCGCTTCGGCCGCCTCCAGCCCGTAGGACTCGTGCCGGGGGTCGTGCTCGTAGGTGTGCAGCTCGTGGGCCACCTTCTGCTTGTCCAGCAACGCGGTGGCGGGCGTCCCGCGTCCGGCCATGATCGCGCACCCTAGTGGAGGGAATGCCCGCCGAGGCGCCCGCGTTGCTCGGGACGTGGCTACCGAGGTGAAGGACCAGCGGGTCGGGCAGTCGGTCACGGCACGGCCGACCGGCGGACGGGCGGACGTCGGGCGACCGGGGAAGGCGCGCCCGCCGCGTGGTTCGGCTCACTGCCGTCCCACCGCCCGCCGCGTATCCTCGAACGCGTCCCAGACGACGTCCACCGCGCTGACCGGCAGGTGGGAAGGGAGCGCGGTGCCAGCCACGCGAACGCAGGTCCCGCCTAGCGACGAGACCTCGGCCGAGCGCGCAGCCAGGTTCGAACGCGACGCCATGCCGATGCTCGACCAGCTGTACTCGGCGGCCCTGCGGATGACCCGCAACCCGGCCGACGCCGAGGACCTGGTGCAGGAGACCTTCCTCAAGGCGTACGCGGCGTTCCAGTCGTTCGCCGAGGGCACCAACCTCAAGGCGTGGCTGTACCGGATCCTCACGAACACCTACATCAACGGCTACCGCAAGAAGCAGCGCCAGCCGCTCCAGCAGCCCACCGACGAGATCACCGACTGGCAGTTGGCCCAGGCGGAGAGCCACACGTCGTCCGGGCTGCGGTCGGCCGAAGTGGACGCGCTCGACCGGCTGCCCGACTCGGACGTCAAGGACGCCCTCCAGAGACTGCCCGAGGAGTTCCGGATCGCGGTCTACCTCGCGGACGTCGAAGGCTTCGCGTACAAGGAGATCGCAGACATCATGGGCACCCCGATCGGCACCGTGATGTCCCGGTTGCACCGGGGCCGCAGGCAGTTGCGCGAGCAGCTGGCGGACGTCGCGCGCGAACGCGGCTTCCTCCGCGACGGCAGCCGGGAGGTGGCGGGACGATGAGCTGCGGCGAACCGCACGAGACCGACTGCTCCGAGGTCCTGTCCGAGGTCTGGCTGTTCCTGGACCACGAGTGCGACCAGCGGCGCAAGGAACTCCTCCAGTCCCACCTGGACGAGTGCCACCCGTGCCTGGAGCAGTACGGCATCGAGGAGCACCTGAAGGCGCTGCTGGCCCGCAAGTGCGGCGGCGAGCTCGCGCCCGAGGAGCTGAAGCGGCGCCTGCGCGCCCACCTGTTCCAGACGACCGGCGAGGGCACCGTCGAGGTCGAGGTCGAGATCACGACGACCACCCGGGCCGCCGCCGCGCCGTCCTCGTCCCGGTCTTCCCAGTCCTCCCAGCCCTCCCGGTCCTCCTCGGACTGACGCGAGCCCGCAGAACGGCGCCGGACCTCCTCGTGGTCCGGCGCCGTTCGCGTCACCGGGGGGCGCCCGGAAACCCCGGTGCGCGCGACGCGGCCCGTTGCTACGGTCGCGCGGCCGACCCCGGGAGGGCCGATGCCGCGGTTCTACGTGACCACCTCGCACCTGGACCCCGCGCGGGCCGAGGTGCCGGCCGACGTGCTGGCCCGCCACCACCGCCTGCGGGGCGACCGGGTCCGCTTCCTGCTCGTCTCACCCGATCGTGGCACCAGGGACCTGCTGGCCCTGTCGTCCACCGACACCGTCACCCCGGAGGACCCCGCGCACCACGCCGGCGTGGCACGCCTGTGGCGCGCGTGCGAGGCGGCGGGCGACCTGAGCCGGGGGCCGGGGGACGAGTGGTCGTTCCGGCTGTCGAGGCACACCGGGCGGCTCCGCGAGCTGATCGCGGCCGGTGAGCTGCGGATCGCGCCCGCCGCCCGCCGCGACGAGGTGCTGGAGCTGCTCGCCGCCGGGCTGCCGGACGTGCGCGCGGCCGGCCCCGCCGGTCGGGGCGTGCCGGTGCCCGACCACCCCGGCCTGGCGCTGGAGCGGTGGTGGGACGTGGCGACCGGCGTGACCGGCCTCGGGTACGGCGCGGACGGCCCCAACCACCGGCGCTGGTGGCTGGAGAGCGACCGGCGGGTGCACGTGGTCGGCGCGGACGGGTTGCGGCTGCACGCGATGCTGTGGCCTGCGGTGCTGCTGTCGGCGGGGTTACCGCTGCCGACGGACGTCTACGCCCACGAGCCGGTAGGTGGGCTTGGGCTGACAGAGCTTGGGCTGACGGGGCTTGGGCTGACTGACCTCGACCCGACCGGCCTCGGGCTGACCGGCACCGACCCGACCGGCCCTGGTCGGCCAGGCTCCGATCCGACCGGCCCGGACCTCGCCGGCCTGGCCGAACACCACGGCGCCGACGCCGTGCGGTGGTGGCTGCTGCGCACCGCGCCGGACGCCACCGCGCCGAACCCCGCCGCACCGAACCCCGCCACCCACCTGCCGACAACACCCGACGGCCCGCCCACCTCCACCGATCACCCGACCGACCACCCGACACCCCCGGCCGCCGACCGCCCGACGACCTCCACGGCCAACCGCTCGGTCACCCTCGCCAACGACGACCTGGCCACCGCCCTCGGCGCCCTCGTCGACCGCGTCACCACCATGGTCCACCGCTACCGCGCCGGCCGACCGCCCGTCGCCGACCCGCCGGCGGGCGCCGAGCCCCTGCTCGCCGCCTGCCGCGCCGCGCCCGAGCAGGTCCGCGAGGCGCTGGCCTCGTTCGACTTCCGGCGGGCCACCGACGCGGTGTGGCGGATCGTCGAGCAGGCCCGTCGCTACGCCGACCGCGCCCGCCCGTGGGACCTGGCCCGTGCCGACCGCGCCGGTGGCCGCGACGCCCGTGACCGGCTCGACGCCGTGCTGGCCGTCCTGCTCACGGCCTGCCGCGTGCTGGCGACCGAGCTGACGCCGTTCCTGCCCACGCTCGCCGCCGGCATCGCGGGGCAGTGCATCACGCTCACCGACTCGCTCGCCGCGCCTCGGTCCCTGTTCCCCCGGCGGTGAGGGTGCGCGGGGTGAAGTGAGCGCGGTGAGGGTGCGCTGGGCGGGGGTGTGCGGGGTGCGGGGCGAGCGGGGTGGTTGCCCGGGACTCCATTTCATTGACAACCGATGGGCGTAACAGCGTTTCCGTACATCTCCGGGTCTGCTTCACCCGGTCGTGCGACAAAGTCGCAGGGTCCGGCGCCGCCCGACCCCTAACGCGCCCCTACCCCGCACGGCCATCCAACCCACCGACCCCCAGAAAACCGAAGGCCCCGAGAGCCGCAGCTCCGGGGCCTTCGCGACACCACACCGCCGAACGACGGGTCAGGCGTTGGGGCGCTTCCCGTGGTTGGCGCCGCCCTTCTTGCGGTCGCGGCGCTTGCGGGCACGCTTCGACATGGGGTTCTCCTAGTGCTCGAACTACCTCACGTCAGTGTGTCACGACCCCTGATCCGCCCATCACCGGGCCTGAACCGTGGTTGGATTGCACCCGAGCGAAGGAGGGCCATGGCCGAGGAGATTCGCGCCGAGATCGTCGCCAACGTGGCGCAGATCTCCGTCCGGGAGGGCGACGAGGTCGACCACGAGACCACCGTGGTGGTCCTGGAGAGCATGAAGATGGAGATCCCGGTCCTCCCGGAGGGCTCCGGCAGGATCACCCGCATCGCGGTCGCGCCCGGCGACGTGGTGCAGGAGGGCGACCTGATCGCGGTGGTGGAGTAGCTGTCCACGCTCACCGATCTGCTCGCCGAGCACACCAAGCTCTCCGGCGCCGCCGTCGACCACCTCCAGCTGGTGGTCGCGGAGTGGCAGCTGCTCTCGGACCTGAGCTTCGCGGACTTCCTGATGTGGGTGCCGCTGGACGACCGCGAGTTCCTGTGCGTCGCCCAGGCCCGGCCGACCACGGCGCCGACGGCGCACCCCGAGGACGTCGTGGGGAGCACGGTCGACGTCGACGAGCACCCGCAGCTGCGGCGCGCCATCTCCGAGCGGCGGATCTGCCGCGAGGAGGACCCGCGCTGGCACCTGGGCGTCCCGGTGCGCCGCGAGGCCATCCCGGTCAAGCGGAACGACGAGGTCATCGCGGTGCTCAGCCGCAACACCAACCTGGCCGTGCCGAGGGTGCCGAGCCCGCTGGAGATCTCCTACCTGGGCAGCGCCGCCGACCTGTGCCAGATGATCTCCGACGGCACGTTCCCGACCACCGAGCCCTCACCGGACGTGCACACGAGCCCGCGCGTCGGTGACGGTCTGATCAGGCTCGACGCGTCGGGCGCGGTGGTGTTCGCGAGCCCCAACGCGCTCAGCGCCTACCACCGCATGGGTCACGCCTCGGACCTGGTGGGCGTGCACCTGGCGCCGTTGACGCGGTCGCTGATCGGGGACCCGTTCGACGCCACCGAGGTCGCCCAGCGCATCCGGTCGGCGCTGGACGGCCAGCCGTCGATGCGCATCGAGGCCGAGTCGCGCCGGGGCGCGGCGGTGCTGTTCCGGGCGCTGCCGCTGCGGCCGCGGGGCAGCGCGGCGGGTGCGCTGGTGCTGTGCCGGGACGTCACCGAGGTCCGCCGGCGGGACCGGGCGCTGATGTCCAAGGACGCGACGATCCGCGAGATCCACCACCGGGTGAAGAACAACCTCCAGACGGTGGCCGCGCTGCTGCGCCTCCAGAGCCGCCGGACCAGCAGCGAGGAGGCCCGCGAGGCGCTGGCCGAGTCGGTGCGCCGGGTCACCTCGATCGCGCTCGTGCACGAGACGCTGTCGATGTCGGTGGACGAGCGGGTGGACCTGGACGAGGTGGTGGACAGGGTCATCCCGATGATGTCCGACGTCGCGGCCACCGAGTCCCAGGTGGTGGTGCGCCGGGACGGGCCGTTCGGCATCGTGCCCGCCGAGCTGGCCACGCCGCTGGTGATGGTGCTGACCGAGCTGGTGCAGAACGCCTTCGAGCACGCGTACGCGGCGGGCCAGCGCGGCGAGGTCGTGGTGCACGCCGAGCGGTCGGCGAAGTGGCTGGACGTGGTGATCTCCGACGACGGCCGAGGCCTGCCGCAGGGCTTCTCGCTGGAGCGCACCGACCGCCTCGGGTTGCAGATCGTGCGGACACTGGTGGAGTCCGAACTCAGGGGCTCCTTGAGCTTGCGGCGTCGCCCCAAAGGCGGTACAGAGGCGGTCCTGCGCGTGCCCCTCAGAGCGCGGCGTTAGACTGCTCCCCGTGCACACGTGACAACCTGCCTCAGCGGGGTCACGTGGTCATGCGGGAGGGTGTGCAACACAAACGAAGGGCCCGACACCTGGCACGGTGTCGGGCCCTTCGCTGCTGTGTGTTGTCGGCTCAGGCGTTGCTGCGAGCCCGGGTGCGAGCGTTGCGGCGCTTGAGGGCGCGACGCTCGTCTTCGCTCATCCCGCCCCACACGCCGGCGTCCTGGCCGCTCTCCAGTGCCCACGAGAGGCAGTCGGAGACGACGGGGCAACGGCGGCAGACGGTCTTCGCCTCGGCGATCTGCAGGAGCGCAGGACCGCTGTTCCCAACGGGGAAGAACAGCTCGGGGTCCTCGTCGCGGCAGATCGCGCGGTGGCGCCAGTCCATTGGAACTACTCCTCAGCTAGGCGCGCAAAGGCGCGCCGGTCGTCAGCGGTCGGTTTTGGGGTGCTTGTGAATGCTTTCACGAACGGCCGGGATGTCAAGGGGTTAGCACTAACCCGGTGAGTGAACTCACCCGAAAGATCGACTGAGTTCACCTGTGGTTTCACGCAGAGGCATCACCGCAGGCCACAACATCGCGGATCGATCGCGTGACGGTCACGCGTCGGTCACACGAACGTGGTCACACCGCCACGGTCAGCGCACCCGGCACACCCGTGAACTCCACCTCGGTGCACTCCCCGAGCAGGTCTCCGTCCACCTGCAGGTTGACAGGCTCCCGGGTCGTCACCCGGACGTACTCGACGTCGTCACGCCGGAGCAGGTTCGCGCCCCTCGGGTTCCCATCCGTGGTCAAAAGATGCGCGACGTAGCGCAAAACCGTGGGCAAACCCATCCCGTGCAGGGCGAACAGGCCCAAACCGCCGTCGAACGACGTGCTCGGGTTGAGCCGGATCGCCTTGTCGCCGAGGTAGGTCCACGGATCGGTGTTCGACACGAAGGCCAGCCGCACGTCCTCGAACGGCGGTTCGTCCGGGATCTGCACGGTCAGGCAGGCGGGCTGCCGGCGCTGGGTGAAGTAGCTGGCCAGCGCGGTGCGCGCGTAGAGGCCGGGCGACGCCTGGAGGCCCCTGGCCCGCTGGTGCTCCACCTCGGCGACCACGTCGGCGTCCCAGCCGACGCCCGCGTTGAAGGTGAACCAGCGGTCGTGGTCGAGCTCCCCGCCCGAGGAGGCGACCTTGCCGAGGCTGACCCGGCGGCTGGTGCCGTGCTCGATGGCCTGGAGCAGGCGGTAGGTCGCCTCGACCGGGTCGCGGGGCAGGCCCAGGGCGCCCGCGAAGACGTTGGCCGAGCCGCCGGGGACGACCCCGAGCAGCGGCAGCCCCGGTCGCGCGCCACCGCGCAGCACGCCGTTGACGACCTCGTTCACCGTGCCGTCGCCGCCGTGCGCGACCACCAGGTCGTACCCGTCCACGACGGCTCCCGCGGCGGCGTCCGCCGCGTGCCCCCGGTAATCGGTCTCGACGACGTCGAGCTTCACCTCGCTGGCCAGTGCGTGCGCCAGCACGTCCCGACCGCCGGGCGTTGTCGCCGTCGCCTGCGGGTTGACCACCAGAAGTGCGCGCACTACCCCAGAGTAGGACAGTGCGTGACCTGAGGCAGATCGCGCTTCACCCGGTAGGGAGGTTCAGGATGCCCGGAAGTGGGCAGGCTCTCCTTTCCCGCAGAGCGCTGCGGAGCCTCGTGACCAGCATCCGCGACAAGTGCACCCCGGCCCGACCGCCGGCTCGCCGAAGACTCCCTTGATCTTCGCCCCTGGCGCGGCCGAAGGGGACTCGCCAACCGGGTGGCCTACGATGCGTGACGAGTACTCACGGTGAGGAAAGGCCCAGCGTGTCGAACCGGAATGGGGTACCCGCGGCGGTCCGGGTGGCCGGCGCGCTGACCGCCCTGGAGGCGCTGGCCGCGCTGGCGTTCGCGGTCGCCCTGGTCGTGCGGTCGTTCAGCGTCGAGGACGCGGGGGCGGTGCTCGGCGAGGCGGCGTACTTCGCCGTGCTCGGCGGCGGGGTGCTCGCCGCCGCGATCGGGCTGCTGCTGGGCAGGCACTGGGGTCGGACGCCGGCCGTCGTGCTGCAACTGCTGCTCCTGGGCGTGGCCTGGTACACCTACGGGCCCTCCGGGCAGCAGCTGTGGGGCGCGCTGGTGGGCGTCTACGCGGCGGTGGCGCTGTACCTGCTGTTCACCAACCCCGTGCGCCGCTGGGCGCTGGGTGTGGACGAACAGGACGATTAGGTCTTTCGGTCCCAGACCATGGTCTGGACGCTCGCCTACTAACGGCGGGTGGCCCCGCTCACTCCAACGAGTGACGCTGTGGGTGGTGAATTCACCACTCCCTGCGTTCGTTGAGGTGACGAATCCATGCGACTCACTCGCGCCCTGTCCGCGGCCGTCGGAGCCACCGCCGCAGTGCTGTCCGCGCTGGCCCTGACGGCGGTCGCGCCGACGGCCTCCGCCCAGGAGACCGACGGCGTCCAGCCGTACATCATCGGCGGCGGCACGGCCAGCAACGCGCCCTGGGCGGCCCGGCTGTTCCGCAACGGCCAGCAGAACTGCTCGGCCACCATCATCGCGCCGACCTGGGTCCTGACCGCGCAGCACTGCGTGGCGTCCTCGGGGACCTACACGTTCCGCATCGGCAGCCTGGACCAGACCACCGGCGGCACGATGGCCACCGCGACCCAGATCATCCAGCACCCGTCGGTCGACCTGGCGCTGGCGCGGCTGGACCGGTCCGTCTCGGGCACCTACGCGCCGCTGGGCACCACCACCGCCGTGGCGGTCAACCAGACCGTGCAGCTCTACGGCTGGGGCGCGACCTGCACCAACCAGCCGGAGATCAACTGCCAGTCGCGCTACCTCAAGTACGCCGACACCCGGGTCACCTCGGTCAACGGCCGCGACTACCGCGGTGGCGTCGCCATCTCGGTGACCCGCGTCAACGGCATCGCCGCCGGCGGTGACTCGGGCGGCCCGATGTTCGCCACCAGCCCGGTCGACGGCCGCCGCTACCAGGTCGGCGTCGCCTCCACCTCCGACCGCTCCACGCGGTCGAACTACACCGCCGTCACCCGCTACCGCGACTGGATCCGCTCCTACGCCGGCGTCTGACCGCGAGGCTCCCGACCGGGGGGCAGGACATCCCGTCTTCCCCTGCGCCGCCCCCCGGTCGGGGTACCACCCGGGCCGTTCCGGCCCACCCACCAGTTCCAATCACCCTGCGTGTTCACGATTGGCGGATGGACACGAACGGAGTAGCCAGATACGGTTCTGCAGGCGTTCACGCCACTCCGGGTGCCGTGCAGGGTGAGGTGCGCAGTGCAGAACCCCCCGAGATGGGTGTCGACGAACGACGACGTCGAACGGCCCAACGTGGCCCGGCTCTTCGACTACTACCTCGGCGGGGCGCACAACTTCGCGGTCGACCGCAGGTTCGCCGAACTGGCCATGCCGCAGATCCCGACCGCGGAGATCGTCCAGCACACCCGCGCGTTCCTGCGCCGCACGGTGCGCGTGTGCGTGGCCGCGGGCATCCGCCAGTTCCTCGACCTGGGCTCCGGCATCCCGACCGCGGGCAACGTGCACGAGGTGGCCCAGCAGGTCGACCCGACGTGCCGCGTGGTGTACGTGGACAACGAGCCCACGACCGTCGCCCACAGCCGCGCCATGCTGCGGGACAACCCGGGCGCCTCGATCGCGGAGGCCGACATCCGGGACGTGGGCGCCGTGCTGTCCGCCCCCGAGGTCCGCGGGCTGATCGACCTGTCCCAGCCGGTGGCCGTGCTGATGGTCGCGATCCTGCCGTACCTCGGCGACGCGGACCGGCCCGTCGAGCTGGTCGCCCGCTACCGGGACGCGGTCGCGGACGGCAGCTACCTGGTGATGAGCCACCTGACCGCCGACGAGCAGCCGGAGATGGTGGAGCAGCTGGTCGGCGTGACGGCCGAGTCGCTGTCCCCGATCGTGGCGCGGTCCAAGGCGGAGCTGGAGCCGCTGTTCGCGGGCTACGAGCTGCTGGAGCCGGGGCTGGTGATGGCCACCCGGTGGCGCGGCGAGGGCGCGCCGGAGAGCGGCGCGGAAGCGGTCGCCTACGGCGCGGTGGGGGTGAAGCGCTCGTCCGCCCGGGGGTGGTGAGCGCGGGTTCCTCGGCGCGTCGGCTCACCGCGGCCCGGGTGAGCGCCCCTCGGTGAGCCGCCGCGTCTGCTCCCTGAGCACGTCGACGGTGCGGACCACCCAGTCCCCGATGACCCGCTGCTCCTCGGGCGTGTAGCGGGCGGAGAGCTCCGCCATCGCGGCGCTCAGGCCCGCGAAGACCTGCCCGAACGCGCCGGGGACGGCGGTGATCACCACGCGCCGGCGGTCCTCGGGGTCGGGTTCGCGGCGGACCAGGCCCGCGCGTTCGAGCCGGTCGGCCACGCCGGTCACCGCGCCCGGCGTCAGGTTGATCTCCTTGGCCAGGGCGCCCGCGGTCATCGGGCCGCGGCCGGCGATGAGTGCCAGCGCCCGCTGGTCGACCGCGGTCACGCCCAGGTGCGCGCCCACGGCCTCGTGGAAGGCCACCACGGCGGTGCTCAGCTCGCGCCCCTGGTCACGTGCTTGGTCCCGAGTCCTGGCCTGCTCTTCGCCCCGCGCCTCGCTCCCTTCGCCCATGCCCGGCACTTTACCGCTGCTGATATTTCAGTACACTGAACTAAAATATTTGACGGCAGAGGGGGTTGTTCGGGTGGCTGAGTTGCGCTTGGCGCTGGAGGTGCCGAGGTGGGCGGCGCGGTTCTACCTGCGGCACTGGCCGGTGGTCGTCGGCCTGTCGCTGGTCGCGTCCGTGCAGCGGCTGGTGGCGGTGAACCGGGGCCTGCCCGGAGTCGCGGGGTTCGCCTCGGAGGTGGTGGTGCTGGCGGCGCGGATCGCGCTGGTGGTCGTGGTGTGGCGGCTGGCCGTGCGCGGTGAACGACCGAGGTGGGCCGCCGCCCGCGCGTTCGCCTCCCACCACCGGCGGTCACTGCTGTGGCAGGGCGCGATGCTGACGGCGGCGTTCCTGGTCTTCGACGTCGGCCTGGAGTCGCTCGGCTCGTCGCCGACCTACCTGGCCGTGCTGCTGTTCGTGAAGAACCCGACCGTCATCGCGTTCACGGTCGTGTGGTGGGTCGGGATCGTCCGGCAGGCCGCCGTCAGCCGTCCCGTCCCAGTCGGGTGAGCGCGTCGTCGGTGAGGCGGAAGACGGTCCACTCGTCCATCGGGACCGCGCCGAGCGACCGGTAGAAGCCGATCGCCGGGTCGTTCCAGTTGAGCACCGCCCACTCCAGCCGGGCGTAGCCCTGCCGCGCGCACTCCTCCGCGAGGGCCTGGAGCAGCGCCCGCCCGAGGCCGCCGCCGCGGTGGTCGGGCTGGACGAAGAGGTCTTCGAGGTAGATGCCGTGCGTGCCGCGCCAGGTGGAGAAGTTGAGGAACCACAGGGCGACGCCGACGACCCGACCGTCCACTTCGGCCACGTGGCCGAACAGGGAGGCGTTCGGGCGGAACAGGACGTCGTGCAGCTGCTCGGTGGTCAGCCGGCACTCGTGGCGGGCGCGCTCGTACTCCGCCAGCTCCTCGACCAGGGCCACGATCGCCGGCACGTCGTCCGGGCGGACGCGGCGGACGCGCGGGTCAGTCAACGTCGACCTCCCAGGCGGGCACGTTCAGCCGGCGCACCTGGGGGTCGCCGCGCTCGTCGCCGAGCACCGCGGTGCCCGCCGGGTCGAGGCCGAAGTGCACGCCCTGGTCCGGGGGCAGCTCCAGCCAGGCGGCGATGAGCACGCGGCTGAAGTGCCCGTGGCCGACGAGGACCACGTCACCGCCCCGCAGGGCCCGGCGAACGCGGTCGAGCACCGCGGTGGCGCGGCGGTGCACCTGCTCGGCGGTCTCGCCGTTGGGGGACGGGTGGGTCCACACGGTCCAGCCGGGCACGGTCTCGCGGATCTGCGGGGTGGTGAGGCCCTCGTGGTCGCCGTAGTCCCACTCGCCCAGGTCCTCGGTGCGCTCCACCTCGTGGAGGCCGGCCAGCTCGGCGGTGCGCCAGGCGCGTTGGCGCGGGCTGGACAGGACCAGGGCGGGCGGCCGGTCGGTGCCGCGCAGGCGGGCGAGGACGGCCCCGGCGCGGCGGGCCTGCTGCACGCCGACCTCCGTCAGCGGGATGTCGGTGCGGCCGGTGTGGCGACCGGTCTCCGACCACTCGGTCTGGCCGTGCCGGAGGAGGTAGACGTGTGACGTCACGTCGTCGATCTTACGGTCGGACGGTCGCCGGCGGTGGTGGGACGCGCCCCACACATGCCTCAACCGACTTCGGCCTTCCACCTGCCCGTCGCGTCGACGAATACCGCCTTGACGGTGATCCGCTCGGAGTCGTCCACCTCATCGCTCACCCGGACGTCGATCACCCGGACGGTGGTCGCGTGTACGAGCTCCATCTCGTTGAGGATCTTCTCGACCTGCGCCAGGGTGGCCGAGAGGTCCGCCTTCCGGTAGCTCTTCGGACCCGGCCGGCGGTTGTCGCGGTGGGCGATCGACATGCCGCTCTGCACCCCG
This sequence comes from Saccharothrix sp. BKS2, assembly GCF_047689505.1. NCBI lineage: Bacteria > Bacillati > Actinomycetota > Actinomycetes > Pseudonocardiales > Pseudonocardiaceae > Saccharothrix > Saccharothrix sp. BKS2. The sequence continues at coordinate 38,340 of NZ_JAUQOL010000023.1, forward strand.
GGGTGCGCGGTGTCCCGCACGTACTTCTGGTTGGCCTCGGCGTTCTCGACGTCGTCCGACGGCAGGCGCTGCACCGGCGGGGCCCAGGTGACCAGCCGGCTGACCGCGGCGTTGCCCGCGGCGCGCTGGAGCCCGATGACGTGCCCGGCCGACCGCGGCGGGGCTGTGCGGGTCGGCTCGTCGACGTGGCGGCGGGCGCGGGGGCCCGCCGGGGCGTGGGCGGCGAGGTCCTGGTCTTCCGGGCGGGTCCTGGCCATGGTTCCTCCAAGCCCGTCGGCGGCGCGACGCCGCGGACGAGGTCGACCGGTTCGAACCCAGGTCGCGCAGACGGGACGCACCACGGTCGTGCGGGCGGCAGGAGGTGTACGGGTGGCTGCCCATCGGTACCAGCTCGGCGTCGACGAGCGCGGGGAGGGTGGTGTGAGCGCGGAACGGCGTCGACCGCTCAACGGCGGTGGTGGACGCACGACGACGCTGACCAGCGGAAGGCGTTCCCGCTGGTCAGCGTCGTCGTGGTGCGAGGTGGATCAGGCCGCGGCCTTGGTCTCCCAGAAGATCTTGTCGATCTGGGCGATCAGGTCGAGCAGTTCCTGCCCCTTGGCCGGGTCCATGGAACCCTTGGCGCCCGACGCGCCGGCGGCCTTGGTCGCCTTGTTGAACAGCTCGTGCAGCTCCGGGTACTTCTCGAAGTGCGGCGGCTTGAAGTAGTCGGTCCACAGCACCCACAGGTGGTGCTTCACGAGCTCGGCGCGCTGCTCCTTGATCAGGAGAGCGCGGGTCCGGAACTCCGGGTCCTCGTTCGCCTGGTACTTCTCCTGGATCGCCTTGACCGACTCCGCCTCGATCCGGGCCTGAGCCGGGTCGTACACACCGCACGGGAGGTCGCAGTGCGCGGTGGCCTCCGGGAGTGGGCGGCGGAGTGAACGGATGCGCGACAGAAGTCGCATCTTTCCTCCCTGACAGTGGATGCTCCGACGTGCGGAACCCTACTCCGGGGGCGTCGCGCGGGCAGGCGGAGGTGATCGTTGGCACCGGACGGGCGTGGTGCGGAGGTCAACCCGTTGCCGCTGGTTCGGGTGGTCGGGCCGTCGATGGCGCCGACCCTCCGCGGCGGGGACGTCGTGCTGGTCCGGTACGGGGGGCGGCCCCGGCCCGGTGACGTGGTGCTGGTCAGGTGGGCCGCGCGGCCCGCGCAGCTGTCGGTCAAGCGGGCGGTTCGCGAGGTCCCCGGCGGGTGGCACGTGGAGGGGGACAACCCGTTCGCCTCGACCGACTCGCGCGCGCTGGGCGCGGCGGAGGTGGTGGGCGCGGTGCGGTTCCGGCTCTGGCCCCGGCCGCGGCGGCTTCGTCGACGCCCCGGCTGACGCGCCCGGCTGACGCGCCGGACGCCGGTGGTCCGGTCTCAGCCCTTCAGCTGCGCGTACCACGCCTGGCAGGCGTCGTACGAGGGCAGCAGGCCCGCCACCCGCGCCTCCTCCAGGGTCGGCGCGGCCGCGTCCTTCGGCGACAGCACCGGCTCGATGTCGACGGGCCACGGCAGCTCCACCGACAGCGGGTGGACGCCGCGCTCCGCCTTCGGGTTGAAGCCCTCCGAGCACAGGTAGGAGGCGACCGACCCGTCCTCCAGCGACATCAGCGCGTGGCCCAGCCCCTCGGGCAGGTACACCGCGTTGAACCGGTCGGCCGACAGCTCCGCGGCGTCCCACTCGCCGAACGTCGGCGACCCGACCCGCAGGTCGTACATCACGTCCAGGAGCCGCCCGCGCGAGCAGTGGACGTACTTGGCCTGGCCCGGCGGCACGGTGGCGTAGTGCAGCCCCCGGACCACACCGCGCCGGGACTCGCTGTGGTTGGTCTGCGCGACCCGCAGCGGGTGGCCCACGGCCTCCTCGAACGCCTCCGCCTGGAAGGGGGCGACGAACAGCCCTCGGTCGTCCGGGAACACCGAAGGGGTGAACTCGAACGCCCCGGGAATTTTCAGCTCACGTGCCTTCATGCCGGACACCCTAGGGCCCGGCGATTCTTGACCGATCCTGCCTGCGGAAACTGACCGGTCGGTCCAGAAAACCGGACGTACGTCTCGTGAAAATGGCCTCTGACCTGCGAAAAGACTGTGATCCCCGTCGCAGACAGCGATCGTCCGCGCTGCCATGCTTGCCCGCACACCGCCTTCCAGGGCGGCCCCGCGACCGCGTGGGCCGACCCGCAGCCAGGCCCCGTCGACCCGCGTGACCACGCCGGTCCCGGTGCGCCACCGCCATTCGCGCACCGCAGGAGGGACTTCCGTGACCGCAGTCAACGAGCCGCTCACGACCGAGCTGACCGACGACGAGATCTTCGCCGCGCACGAGGGCGGCAAGCTCGGCGTCGGCACCACCGCCTCGCTGGCCGACCCCCGCGCCCTGTCCATCGCCTACACGCCCGGCGTGGCCCGGGTCAGCCGCGCCATCGCCGACGACCCGGCCCTGGCCGCCCGCTACACCTGGGCGCACCGCCTGGTCGCGGTGGTCAGCGACGGCACGGCCGTGCTCGGCCTGGGCGACATCGGCCCCCGCGCCTCCCTCCCGGTCATGGAGGGCAAGGCCGCGCTGTTCAAGACCTTCGGCGGCCTGGACTCGATCCCGCTGGTGCTCGACACCACGGACGTGGACGAGATCGTGGAGACGCTGGTCCGGCTGCGCCCGTCCTTCGGCGCGGTCAACCTGGAGGACGTCGCCGCGCCCCGCTGCTTCGAGCTGGAGGCCCGGCTCGTCGAGGCCCTGGACGTGCCGGTCATGCACGACGACCAGCACGGCACCGCCGTGGTCGCGCTGGCGGCCCTGCGCGGCGCCAACGCCGTGCTCGGCAAGCGCGTCGGCGACCAGCGGGTGGTCATCTCCGGCGTGGGCGCGGCCGGGGTGGCCTGCGCGAGGATCCTGCTCGCGGCGGGCGTGGGCGAGGTGACGCTGGTCGACTCGCGCGGCATCGTGCACGCGGGCCGCGACGGGCTGAACCCGGTCAAGGCGGAGCTGGCCGAGGTCACCAACGCGAGCGGCCTGCGCGGCGGCATCGCGGAGGCGCTGCGCGGCGCGGACGTGTTCGTCGGCGTGTCCTCCTCGCGGGTGGAGGAGGAGCTGATCGCGGCCATGGCGGGCGACGCGATCGTGTTCGCGCTGTCCAACCCCGACCCCGAGGTGCACCCGGAGGTCGCCGGGCGGCACGCGGCCGTGGTCGCGACCGGGCGCAGCGACTTCCCCAACCAGATCAACAACGTGCTGGCCTTCCCCGGCATCTTCCGGGGCGCGCTGGACGCCGGCGCCCGCCGGATCACCGAGGGCATGAAGCTCGCCGCCGCGGACGCCATCGCCGCGGTCGCCGCCGACGACCTCGCCGTCGACCGGATCGTGCCCAGCGCGCTGGACCCCCGGGTCGCGCCCGAAGTGGCCGCCGCGGTGGCCTTGGCAGCCCGGCAGGACGGGGTAGCCTGACCGGAGTCGGAGTTGGGAGAGCTCCGGCCGCATCCGTCCGTACCCCTCGATTGACAACGAAACCGCCAAGGTGTTGTTTCGTTAACCCGTTGAGGGGTGGGCGATGACGCTCCGAAGCGCTACCGTCCCTCTCCTCGGGTGAATATTGCCCGTGGAGAGGGACGCCGTTTTCGGGTGCGGTCGGGCCGGTCATCCCTGCCGTAGACACGGGAAGGTGGGACCGTGCCCAAGCGGGTTGGACGCGCTCCGGTGGTGCTCGACCCGGCCCGCCCGCCGAACGGCGAGGTGGAGCTGGGCGGTCTCGCGCTGCCCGAGGCGCCCGCGCTGCTGTGCGACCCCAAGGGCGTCGTCATGCGCGCCAACCCCGGCGCGGTCGCGCTGTGCCGGGCCCGCTCCGCCGACGACCTCGTCGGCCGCGACCTGACCGACCTGCTGCTCGGCGACGCCGAGGACCTGCGGCTGCGCCGGGTCGACGGCGTGCTGCTGCCGGTCCGCGTGGTGCGCACCCACGTGCCGGGCACGGGCCTGCACGCCGTGCTCATGGTGGACGTCTCCGACCTGGCCAGGGCCGCCGAGGACCTGCGCGACGAGCAGCGGCGGCTGCGCACCGTGCAGCGGGTCGCCCAGATCGGCTCCTGGGAGTACGACCCGGACACCGGCGTCACGGTCTGGTCCGAGTCGCACTACGAGATGATGGGCGTCGAGCCCGGCGAGGTGGTCCCCGGCGCGCGGGCCGTGCTGGACGTGGTCCACCCCGACGACCACGAGATGGTCGCCAGCTACTGGGCGAACCGCGCGCTCGACGGCAGCCCCATCGACATCGTCTACCGGATCGTCCGGCCCGACGGCGGCCTGCGCTGGATCCGCGGCGTCGCCGAGGCCAAGGTCAGGTCCGACGGCCGGACCCAGTTCATCACCGGCTACATCCGCGACATCACCGACCAGTGGCGCTCCGACCGCGCGCTGGAGACCGAGCGCGCCCGCCTGCTGGAGGCCCAGCGCATCGCCCGCATGGGCAGCTGGAGCTACGAGTTCCCGACCAGGGCGGGCCGGCCCGGCACCGTGCACCGCAGCGAGGTGCTGCTGGAGATGTACGCCGAGCTGGGCGTGGTCCCCGACGACGACCTGCTGTGCGGCGTGCGCGCGGAGGACCGGGCCCTGCTGGAGGACCTGCGCCGCCGGCTGCTGCGCGGCGGGGACGGCGAGGACGGGCCCGACGGCCGCACGCTGGAGGCCGAGGTGCGCGGCGAGCTGGGCGACCGCGTGTACGTGTGCCGGGCGCGGGCCGAGGCCGAGGGCGGCCGGGTCACCCGGCTGCACGGCACCGTCCAGGACGTCACCGAGGCCCGCGCGCTGGAGCGGCAGCTGCGCGCCGACCGCCGCCGGCTCGCCGACGCGCAGCAGGCCGCCCAGCTGGGCGTCTGGGAGTGGAACCTCCAGACCGGCGAGGTGATCTGGTCGGACATGATGACCGAGCTGTTCGGCGTGCCGCGCGAGGAGCACACCCACTACCAGACCTACCTGGACCTGGTGCACCCCGACGACCGGGGCTGGGTGGACGACCTGTGGCAGCAGCTGGCCGGCGAGGAGGTCCCGATCCAGCTGGAGCACCGGCTCGTGCGCCGCGACGGCAGGGTGCGCGTGTTCCGCTGCTACGGCGTGGTGGTCAAGGGCCCGGACGGCAGGCCGCTCGCGGTCGGCACCGCCCAGGACATCACCGAGCAGCGGGCCACCGAGACCCGCATGAAGCGGTCCAGCCAGCGCTTCGCCGACCTGGTGTCGCTCACGCCCGTGGGCATCGGCCTGTTCGACGAGGGCGAGCGGCTGGTGGACGCCAACGACGCGCTGTGCGACCTGCTCGGCATGGACCTGGAGCAGCTGCGCGGCATGACCGCGGGGCAGCTCACCCACCCCGACGACAGCGGCAACCCCCTGCCGCCGATCGACGAGATGTCCGCGCCGGGCGCCGAGCGCTCGTTCAAGATCCCGCAGCGCATCCTGGTGCGCCGCGACGGCGTGCAGGTCTACTGCGAGCTGCACATCGCGCTGTCCGTGCAGGACGACGGCCGCCGGTTCTGGCTGATCGTGTTCCAGGACATCACCGAGCGCCGCCGCACCGCCGAGGCGCTGCGCCACCAGGCCACGCACGACGAGCTGACCGGCCTGCCCAACCGGGCGCTGGTCAAGGAGATGCTGGCGGACCTGCTGGCGTCGCCGGGGCGGGCCAAGGTCGCGGTGCTGTTCTGCGACATCGACAACTTCAAGCGGGTCAACGACTCGCTCGGCCACGACGCGGGCGACGAGCTGCTGGTGGCGCTGGCCCGGCGGCTGGAGGGCGGCCTGCCCGGCAGCTGCACCGCGGCCCGGCTGTCCGGCGACGAGTACGTGATCATCTGCGAGGACCTCGACGAGGTGGGCGGCGTGGACAAGCTGGCCACCACGGTGGCGAGCCTGCTGCGCACGGCCGTGCCGGTGCACGGGCAGCTGGTCCGGGTGTCGGCGTCGATCGGCGCGGCCGTGCCCAACGGGTCCCGGGTCACCGGCAACGACCTGCTGCGCTTCGCCGACGCGGCGATGTTCGAGGCCAAGCGCGCCGGCGCGGGCCGGGTGTCGCTGGCCAGCGCCGCGCTGATCGCCTCCGCCGACCGGCAGGTCCACCTGGAGGGCCAGCTGCGCGAGGCGCTCCAGCACGACGGGCTGACGCTGCACTTCCAGCCGGTGGTCGGCGTGGACGGGACGGTGCTGACCGCGGAGGCGCTGGTGCGCTGGCCGCACCCGGACCGCGGGCTGCTGCCGCCGGACATCTTCCTGCCCGTGGCCGAGCAGGGCGACCTGCTGCGCGAGCTGGACCGGTGGGTGCTGCGCACGGCGCTGAAGGAGGCGGCGGGCTGGCCGTCGCCCGGCGGCCGGGCGGTGTCGGTGGCGGTGAACCTGGCCGGGTTGGTGCCGGGCGACCCCGAGTTCGTCGACATCGTGGCCGACGCGATCGCCGAGGCGGGCATCGAGTGGGACCGCGTGGTGCTGGAGCTGGTCGAGACCGCGCTGGTCGACCTGCCGTCGCGGGTGCGGCAGTCGATGGACGAGCTGGTGGGCCGCGGCATCCGGTTCGCCGTCGACGACTTCGGCACCGGCTACTCGTCGCTGGCCCGGCTCAAGGACCTCCCGGCGCAGATCATCAAGGTCGACCGGAGGTTCGTCTCGGGCGTGGGCAACGACTCGTCGGACTTCGCGGTGGCCAAGGCCGTGGTGGACATGGCGCGGGCGATGGGCCGCGAGTGCGTGGCCGAGGGCGTGGAGACCGCCACCCAGTTCCACGTGCTGCGCGGGGTCGGCGTGGACGCGTACCAGGGCTGGCTGTTCTCCCGGCCCGTGCCGCCCAGGGAGTTCCGGGCGGTGCTGGCGCTGGGACCCTTGCACATCCCCCGCGCCGGCTGATTCGGGATACTCCACGATCGGGTGACTACGTGGAGCGGGGGGCGGTGCGGTGGACCAGGCACGGATGATCGCCGACCTGGAGGCGAGGGCGCGTGACCTGGCCCGGCGGTCGCGGGAGGTGCGGGCGGGCATCCGCGCGGCGGAGGCGGTGGTCGGCTCGCCCGACGGGGTGGTGACGGCGACCGTCGCGCCCAACGGGGCGCTGCGGGACATCCGGTTCGCGCTGCCCGCCGAGGGGGTGTCGGACGCCCGGCTCACCGAGGTGGTGATGGAGACGGTCCGGCGGGCGCAGGCCCAGGTGGCGCGGCGGGTGGCGGAGGTCGTGGAGGTCGAGTTCGGGGGGACCGAGGCGATGGAGTTCCTCACCGGGTTCCTGCCGGAGGGGGCGCCGGAACCGGTGGAGCGGGTGGCGTTCGTGACGCCGGTGGAGCGGGTGGACGCCGTGTCGTCGGTGGAGCCGCCGCCCGCGCCGGTCGAGGTGCCCGGGTTGCCGTTGCCGCGCAGCCTGTGGTGCCCCGAGGACGGCGGTGAGGCGGCGCGGTGAGCGGTCTCGACCTGCGGTCCGGCGTCGACCTCGGCGGGGACGCGTTCGGCGTGCTCCTGAGGCCCTTCGCCGACGCGGCGGCGCGGGCGGTGGAGGACGTCCGGCGCGCCGGACCGGACGTCGGGGTGGGCGAGCCGTCCCGAGCCGCCCGCAGCCGCGGGCTGGCCGCCGCGTGGCTGGACACGCTCGGCGCGGTGCTCGACCCGCTGGCCGCGTTCGCCGAGGCCGACGTCGGCTGGCTGGTCGAGCACGTCGCCTTCCTGCGCGCCCCGCTGGACTGGCTGGCCGGCGACGGCGAGCGGGTCAAGGACGCGGTCGCCCGGTGGCGGCAGGCGTCGATCGACCTGGACCGCCTCGCCCGCGAGCGGCGCGACGAGGTGGAGGTGCAGGTCGCCGGGTGGGCGCCGCGCGCGGCGGAGGCGTTCCGGCACGCGCGGGCGGCGTGGGTGGAGGAGGCGCTCGCCGCCTCGCGCCGGTGCGGGGCGGTCGCCGACCACGTGTCGATGGCGGGCACCGCCGTGGCGGCCGTGCGCGGCGTGGTGCGCGACCTGGTCGTCATGTTCGCGCGCGAGGTGGTGCGCAACGCCGCCGTGGCGCTGGCCGCGGCCGAGGCGAGCGGCGGGGCGTCGGTGGCGGAGTTCACCGCGTGGGCGGTCGGCCGGGCGGCGGCCGTGCTGGCGCGGATCACCGAGCAGGTCGCGAAGCTGCTCGGCGCGGTCGCGCGCATCCTGGGGCGGCTGGAGGAGCTGGCCCGCCCGGTGTGACGGAGCCGACCCCGCGGTCAAGCCCTTCGCGGCCAAGCCCCCGCCGCCGGCCCCGTGGCCAAGCGCCTCCGTGCCCGACCCTCCGTGCCCGACCCTCCGCGGCCAACCTCCCCGCAACCAACCCCCGCGGCCGCTCGGGATCAGCCCGCCGACTCCCGGACCAGCGGCAGCAGCGCGGCGATGCGGTGCCGGGGCAGGTCGATCAGCCTCAGCTCCAGCTCGTCCTCGTCCTCGACGCGCCCGTCGACCCGGTCGCGCGCCTCGCGCTTGGTCAGCTGCCCCCGCGACGCGGTGACCAGCGCCTCCCGCCACACGTTGCCCAGCTTGCCGTGCGCCCGCGACAGCACCTCGCGCACGGCCAGGCCGCCCGCGTCCAGCGTGCCCGCCAGCACCTGGTCCGCCACCACGACGCAGTGCTTGCCGTCCGGGGTGGACCGCAGGAACCTCAGCGCGAACCTGGTGCCCACCAACGACGTCAGCGCCCGCTGCCCCTTCTCGGAGGCGACGTCCGGGTGGTTGTTCGGCACCAGCGCGGCCATCCGGCCCGGCGAGCACGCCAGCAGCGTCCGCAGCAGCCACGGTCCCGGGTCGCCGGACAGGTCCACCGCCAGGGACGCCGCGCCCTTGCCGACCGGCTCGGCCCACCCCGGCCGGCGCGGCTTCGGCGGCGGCGAGGACTCCGGGCGCGGGGCCAGGTCGACCAGCGCCTCCAGCGCCCGCGAACCCGGGCCGGACGCCTCCACCGACTGCGGGCCGTGGGTGTAGATGGCGGTCTTCGGCGGCGCGCCCGCCGAGCGGCGGGTGGTGGGCCGGCACACGTACAGGTCCGCCGCGCTGCCGATGGCCTGCGCGCCGTCGAACCGGTGGAACGCGGGCAGGACCGCCTCGAACAGCAGGCCCAGCTTCTGGAGCTCCTGCTGGACCTTGAGCCCGAGCGCGGGGGTGCGCTCGCTGAACCCGTGCGCCAGCAGGACCCGGCCCCGGCCGAGGTCGGCCAGGCACTCGATCGCCCGGGACGCGAACAGCGCCATGCCCTCCGGCGTGTAGGGCGGGTCGCTGAACACCAGGTCCGCCGACTCCAGCGCGGCGGGCGGCAGCCCGAACCGGAAGTCCGCGTGCAGCGCGCGCACCGACCACCCGCGTTCCCCGGCCAGGGTCGCGACGTGCTCCAGCAGCCGGTCGTCCACGTCGACCACCACGACCGACACCGCCGGGTTCACCGCGCACACCGCCAGCGAGGTCAGGTCGTGGTCGCCCAGGCACAGCAGCGTCCGACCGGCCAGGTCGTAGGTCGCGTCCAACCACAGCGCCCGCCGCAGCGCGGTTTCCGGCGTCGCCTGCACGTGGTCCAGCGCGGCCAGCGGCGGCGGCACGGCGGCGATGTCGGCCCGGATCGACCGCAGCTGCCCCGCGTGCCCGCGCACCAGCTCGTCCAGCGGGTCGGGCAGCTCGCCGCCCGCGCGGAACTCCGCGTAGTCGGCGGCCTTCGCCGGGGTCACGCGGTGGCGGTCACCGCTGGTCTCCAGGTCGTCACCGATCGCGGCCAGCAGCTCCTGCACGGTGCGCCGGGGCACTGCGGGAAGCCGCACCAGCTCCGCGAGCGGGTGCCAGTCCTCGATCAGCAGGTCCACCACGCGGCGGAGCTTGCGCGCGTGCACGCCTCGTGCGGCCAGCAGGGCGCGCACCGGTTCGGTTGCCACAAACGGTGCAGCGTACTGACCGGATGGTGGAACGCCGTGCCCCGGTCCGGGTGACGGGCTAGGGTCGTTCGACGCTTGGCGCCCATCGGCAGGAGGAGCACGGGTGATCGAGTTCCGCGACGTGACCAAGCGGTTCGGCGACGGCACCACCGCGGTCGACGGCCTGGACCTGGTGGTCGAGGCGGGCACGATCACGGTCTTCGTCGGCCCGTCCGGGTGCGGCAAGACCACGTCGCTGCGCATGGTGAACCGGATGCTCGACCCGACCTCGGGCACCGTGCTGGTGGACGGCCGCGACGTCATGGCCGTGGACCCGCCGACGCTGCGGCGCGGCATCGGGTACGTCATCCAGCAGGCCGGCCTGTTCCCGCACCGGACGGTGCTGGACAACGTGGCCACCGTGCCGCTGCTCACCGGGTGGACCCGGCGGCGGGCGCGGTCGCGGGCCGCCGAGCTGCTGGAGCTGGTGGGCCTGCCCGCCGAGCTGGGCCGGCGCTACCCCGTGCAGCTGTCCGGCGGGCAGCAGCAGCGCGTGGGCGTGGCGCGGGCGCTGGCCGCGGACCCGCCGGTGCTGCTGATGGACGAGCCGTTCAGCGCCGTGGACCCCGTGGTGCGCGAGGGGTTGCAGGACGAGCTGCTGCGGCTCCAGGCCGAGCTGGACAAGACGATCGTGTTCGTCACCCACGACATCGACGAGGCGGTGCGGATCGGGGAGAAGGTGGCCGTGCTGCGCGTCGGCGGCGTGCTCGCGCAGTACGCGCCGCCGGCCGAGCTGCTGGCCCGCCCCGCCGACGACTTCGTGGCCGGGTTCGTGGGCAAGGACCGCGGTTACCGCAGTCTGTCCTTTCTGGACGCTTCCGGGGTGGAGGTCGCCGACGCGCCGACCGTCGCGCCCGCCGACGGCCACGCGCCCGGCGACGGCTGGCGGCTGGTGGTCGGCGCGGACCGCAGGCCCAGCGGCTGGGTCGCGCCGGACGGCGCGCTCGTGCCCGGCGGCTCGCTCTACGAGGTGGGCGCGCCGGTGCGGGGCGCGCTGGACTCCGCGCTGTCCTCGCCGTCCGGCCTGGGCGTGGCCGTGGACGCCGAGGGCAGGCTGGCGGGCGTGGTCACCGCGCGGCAGGTCCTGGACGTGATCGAGCGCGGCCGTGGGTGAGCTCGGGACCTACCTGGCCGACGCGGGCACGCGGGCGGCGCTGGTGGACATGCTGCTCGACCACGTCTACCTGTCGCTGGTCCCGCTGCTGGTGTCGGTGGCGCTGGCGGTCGTGCTCGGCCTGCTGTGCCACCGGTTCCGGCGGGTGCGGTCGGCGCTGGTCGGGCTGTCCAACGTGGTCTACACGATCCCGTCGCTCGCGCTGTTCGCGATCATCCCGGCGATCGTCGGCACGCGGGTGCTCGACCCGCTCAACGTGATCATCGCGCTGACCGCCTACACCACCGCGCTGCTCGTGCGACCGGTCGCCGACGCGCTGGACGCGGTGCCCGAGCACATCACCGCCGCCGCCACCGCGATGGGCTTCCGGCCGCTGCGCCGGTTCCTGGCGGTGGAGCTGCCGCTGGCCGTGCCGGTGCTCGCGGCGGGCGTGCGGGTCGGCTCGGTGAGCAACATCAGCCTGGTCAGCGTCGGCGCGCTGATCGGCACCGGCGGGCTGGGCGCGCTGTTCACCGACGGGTTCCGCCAGCGCTACCTCGCGCCGATCATCGTCGGCATCGTGCTGACGCTCGTGCTCGCGCTGGTGGTCGACCTGCTGCTGGTGCTGTTGCGCAACCTGCTGACGCCGTGGGCGAGGCTGGAGAAGCCATGATCTTCGCGGACGCCTTCGCGTGGCTCGTCGACCCGGTCAACTGGACCGGCTCGAAGTCGATCCCGGTGCGGGTCGGCGTGCACCTGCTGTACTGCCTGGGCGCGGTGCTCGGCGCGGCCGCCGTCGCGGTGCCGCTGGGCCTGTACGTCGGGCACACCGGGCGCGGCGGCGTGGTGCTGGTTGGCGCCGGGAACGCCCTGCGCGCGCTGCCCACGCTGGGCCTGGTGACGTTCCTGTACCTGGTCGCGGGCGGCGGCGCGGTCGGCGTGCTGATCGGCCTGGTGGTGCTGGCCGTGCCGCCGATCCTGGCGGGCACGTACGCGGGCATCCAGGACGTGGACCGCGGGGTGGTGGACGCCGCGCGCGGCATGGGCATGACCGGCGCGCAGCGGCTGTGGCGGGTGGAGGTGCCCAACGCGCTGCCGCTGCTCGTCGGCGGCCTGCGCAACGCCACGCTCCAGGTCGTCGCGACCGCCTCGGTCGCGGCGTACGTGGGCATCGAGACGCTGGGCCGTCCGCTGCTGGACGGCCTCCGGGTGCTGGACTACGGGCAGTTCGTCGGCGGCGCGGTGGTCATCGCGCTGCTGGCGGTCGTGCTGGACGTCCTGCTCGCGGGGCTGGGGCGACTGGTCGTCCCGGCCGGGTTGAGGCTGCGGACGCGGCCGGGTCGCCGGGAGAAGCCGGTGACCGTCGAATCGGGAGGAAGCACGGCATGAAGCGCACGTGGGCCGTCATCGCCGCGGCGGCCGCGCTGGTCGTCACCGGCTGTGGGTCGCAGGACGACCTGAGCGGGGCGAACCAGCAGGCGGCGTCCGGTGAGGTCGTGGTCGGTTCGGCCGACTTCACCGAGAACAAGATCCTGGCCGAGATCTACGCCGGCGCGCTGCGGGCGACGGGCGCGACGGTGTCGGTCAAGGCCGGCATCGGCGCGCGCGAGCTGGTGGTGAAGGCGTTGCAGGACAGGTCGCTCGGCGTGGTGCCGGAGTACAGCGGCAACCTGCTCAACTACTTCGACAAGACCAACACCACGACCGGGTCCGAGGAGGTCTACGAGGCGCTGAAGGCCAAGACGCCCGAGGGGCTGGAGGTGCTGGCGCAGTCGTCGGCGGAGGACAAGGACGTCCTGGTGGTCACCGCGGAGACCGCGGCCGGCGGCGTGAAGTCGATCGCGGACCTCGGCGCGGGCAAGTACGCGCTCGGCGCGGCCGGCGAGTGGGCGCAGCGCTGGGAGGCGAAGGTCGACGAGCTGTACGGGGTGAAGTTCACCGAGATCAAGACCACCGACGCGGGTGGGCCGGTGACCGTGGACGCGCTCAAGAACGGCGAGGTGCAGGTGGCCAACCTGTACACCACGTCGGCCGACATCGCGGCCAACGGGTTCGTGCAGCTGGAGGACCCGAAGACGATGTACCCGGCGCAGAACGTGGTGCCGCTGCTGCGGTCGGACGCGGTCGACGCCAAGGGGCGGGAGGCGCTGGACAAGGTGTCGGCGGAGCTGACCACCGAGATCCTGGCGGACCTGGTGAAGCAGGTGGACGTGGACAAGAAGACCATCGCCAACGTGGCGGCGGACTTCCTGAAGAACGTGTCGTTGTAGGTCTTCAGGTCGGCTTCGACGGCCCGGTTCCCGGTGGGAGCCGGGCCGTCGCGCTGTTCCGAGTGTGGAACTCACCCGTCCTGAGCGTTCGACACGGTGGTCCTGGGTGTTCGACTCGCGCGGGCTGAACGTGTAACTCGGGGGGTCTGGAGGTACGACTCGCGGGGGCTGGGCGTACGACTCGCGGGGGTGTCAGGTGCGGCCGCCGATGCGGGAGGTCAGCTCGTCGGCCGCCCGCCGGACCTCCGCCGCCAGGTCGGGCCAGGTCTCGCCGCACTCCGCCGCGCACTCGTGCCGGAAGGTCACCGTGACCGCGGCGATCGGGCGCCGGCCGTGGTCGAAGACCGGGGCCGCCACCGAGGCGAACCCGGCCGTGACGTAGCCGTCCTCCACGGCCCAGCCGCGCCGCCGCTCCACGGCCAGCAGCCGCCGCAGGGCGGGCAGGTCCGCCGGCCCGCGCCCGGTCCGGTCCACGAACGAGGCCGCCCCCGGGAACAGCGCCCGGACCTGCGCCGCGGGCAGCCGCCCCAGCACCGCCCGACCCGACGCGGTCAGGTGCGCGGGCAGCCGCACGCCCACGTCCGACACGATCGTGGTCGGCTGCCGGGGCTGCTCGCGCACCAGGTAGAGCGACTCGGCCCCGTGCAGCACGCCCAGGTGCGCGGCGCGGCCGGCGGAGTCCACCAGCCGCCGCAGCACCGGCCCGGCCAGCCGCTCCAGCGGGTCGTGCCGCAGGTAGGCCGACCCGAGTTCGAACGCGGCCACGCCCAGCCCGTAGCGTCGCTCCTCGGGGAAGTGGGTCGCGAACCCGGCCGCCGCCAGCTCCGCGAGCAGGTGGTAGGTCGTCGACCGGGGCAGGGACAGCTCGCGGGCCACCGCCGCCGCCGACAGCGGTCCCGGCCTGCTCGCCAGCAGCCGCAGCACGGCGAGTCCCCGGCGCAGCGCCGGCACGTCGCTGCTGGCTCCCACGGGACCCATTCTCAACAAATCGGCGGTCGCGCGCATTGGAGGGTCATGACGACGAGCTTCGAGGAGTTCGCCGCGGCTCAGGTGACCCCGCTGCTCCGCTACGCCACCGTGCTCACCGGCGACCCGCACCTGGCCCAGGACGTGGTCCAGGAGTGCCTGCTGCGCGCGCAGCAGCGCTGGGCGCGCATCAGCGGCGTGGACGCCCCGGTGGCCTACCTCAAGCGCATGGTCACCAACGAGTACCTGAGCTGGCGCCGCCGCCTCAAACCCCACGTCCCGCTGACCGGCGTGGACCCGCCCACCCCGGACCCCACCGGGCACTACGACGAGCGCGAGGCCATGCTCCAGCGCATCGACGCGCTGCCGCGCAAGCAGAAGGCCGCCGTGGTCCTGCGCTTCTACGAGGGGTACGACGACGAGGAGATCGCCGCCACCCTGGGCTGCTCCCGGGGCACGGTCCGCAGCCACATCTCCCGCGCGCTGGCCACCCTGCGCGCGGCCGAGAAGGTGAAGGAGGCGCTGTGAACGACACCGAGAAGCTGGTCGCGGAGGCCCTGCGGCTGCGCGCCGAGCGCACCCCGCCGCCCGGTCCCGTGCTCGCCGCCCTGCGCCGCCCGCGCCGCGACCGCAGGCCGCTGTTCCTGGTCCTGGCCACCGCCGGCACGGTCGCCGCGGCCGTCGTGGCGGTCACCACGGTCACCGGGCCCCCCGCCGCCGAGCAGGCGCCGCCGGCGGTGTCGATCCCCACGACGGCGGTGGACCCGGGCCCGGTCGTGCCGACCGTGCCGCTGGAGTACAGCCCGACGTGGCTGCCCGACGGCTTCACCGAGTGGCAGCGCGGCACCTCCCCCCACGGCTCGGAGCGCTCCTACCAGCGGACCGGGGCACCCGACTCCGTCGCGTCGCTGATCGGGTTCAGCGTCCGCCGGGACGACATCGCCACGCGCACCGCCTCGCTGGAGGCGTCCGCCGACCGGGTCGCGATCCACGGCGCGCCGGGCTACTTCGTCGGCGGCGACCTCCACTGGCGGGTCCGCGAGGACCGGTTCCTCGTCGTCACCACGCAGGCGGTGCCCGACGCGCGCGCCACGGCGCTGCGGGTGGCCGAATCCGTCCAGCCGGACGACCGGGTGGTGCGCGTGCCGGTGTCCGTCGACGGCTCGACCGACTTCACCGTCTCCGCCCTGGGCGAGGAGGGCTGGACCGCCTACGTGAACGCGACGCAGGACGGGCACCGCTACCTCGTCTCCCTCTCCACCTCCCCCTACCTGGCCAACACGGTGCGGGAGGTGACGGCGCGGGACCGTCCCGCGCAGTACTACGAGGTCAGCGGCGGGCTGCTCAACGTGGACCTCGGCGGCGGGCGGTACCTCGGCGTGTCGAACTCCGCCCCGACCGGCCCGTTGGCGCCCCCCGAGGTGCTGGTCGGGATCGCCGGGCGGGTGGTGGTGGACCCGCGGCCCCAGGTCAGGTGGTAGCCGGCTACCCCGGCCGGCCGGGGTAACTCTCTGGGGTAGCTGTCTGGGGTACCAGACGGCATCGCGGGTTCCCGGGTCGTGCGGACCCGGCCGCCGGGGTGGGATGGGGACATGCAGCAACCCGTGCAGCTGGGTCCGAAGCCCCTGACCCGAGCCGACGTCCACGCCGTGGCCCGCGAGGACGCGCGGGTGGAGATCACGGACGCGGCGCGCGAGGCGGTCACCGCCGCCCGCGCGCACATCGACCGCCTGGCCACGGCCGACGAGCCCACCTACGGCGTGTCCACCGGGTTCGGCGCGCTCGCGGTCCGGCACATCCCGCCGGACCGCCGCGCCGCCCTCCAGCGGTCCCTGGTCCGCTCGCACGCGGCGGGCGCGGGCCCGGAGGTGGAGCGCGAGGTCGTCCGCGCGCTGGTCCTGCTCCGCCTCAAGACGCTGACCAGCGGCCACACCGGCATCCGGCCGGGGACCGCCGGGGCGATGGCCGCCATGCTCAACGCGGGCATCACCCCGGTGGTGCGCGAGTTCGGCTCGCTGGGCTGCTCCGGCGACCTCGCGCCGCTGTCCGCCGCCGCCCTGGCGCTGATCGGCGAGGGCGAGGTGCGCGACGCCGCCGGTCACCTGGTCCCGGCCGCCGACGCGCTGGCCGCGGCGGGCATCGAGCCCGTCCGGCTGGCCGAGAAGGAGGGCCTGGCGCTGATCAACGGCACCGACGGGATGCTGGGGATGCTGGTGCTGGCGATCGAGGACCTGCACCGCCTGCTGGACGTGGCCGACCTGACCGCGGCGATGAGCGTGGAGGCCCTGCTCGGCACCGACCGCGTGTTCGCCGCCGACCTCCAGGCGCTGCGCCCCCACCCCGGCCAGGGGCACTCGGCCCGGCGCATGGCCGCGTTCCTGGCGGACTCGGAGATCGTGGCCAGCCACCGCGGCCCGGACTGCACCCGGGTCCAGGACGCCTACTCGCTGCGCTGCTCGCCCCAGGTCCACGGGGCCGCCCGCGACACCGTGGCCCACGCCGAGACCGTCGCGGACCGCGAGCTGGCCGCCGCGGTGGACAACCCGGTGGTGCTGGCCGACGGCCGGGTCGAGTCCAACGGCAACTTCCACGGCGCGCCGCTGGCCTACGTGCTGGACTTCCTGGCCATCCCGACCGCGGACGTGGCGAGCATCGCCGAGCGCCGCACCGACCGGATGCTCGACGTGCACCGCTCGCACGGCCTGCCGCCGTTCCTGGCGCACGACCCGGGCGTGGACTCCGGCCACATGATCGCCCAGTACACCCAGGCCGCCATCGTCAGCGAGCTCAAGCGGCTCGCGGTCCCGGCGAGCGTGGACTCCATCCCGAGCAGCGCCATGCAGGAGGACCACGTCTCCATGGGCTGGTCCGCCGCCCGCAAGCTGCGCAGGGCCGTGGACGGGCTGCGGACCGTGCTGGCGATCGAGCTGGTCACCGCCGCCCGCGCCCTGGACCTGCGCCACCCCCTCAAGCCCGCACCCGCCACCGCGGCGGCCGTCGCGACGCTCCGCGAGGTCGTGCCGGGCCCCGGCCCGGACCGCCACCTCGCCCCGGAGATCGCCGCCGCCGAGGAACTGATTCGAAGTGGAGCGATCTGATGGTCCGCGCCAACCGAGGAACCGAGCTGACCGCCCGCAGCTGGCAGACCGAGGCCGCCCTGCGGATGTTCCACAACAACCTGGACCCGGAGGTCGCCGAGCGCCCCGACGACCTGGTGGTCTACGGCGGCACGGGCAAGGCCGCCCGCGACTGGCCGAGCTTCCACGCCATCACGCGCGAGCTGACCGACCTGGCCGACGACGAGACGCTGCTGGTGCAGTCCGGCCGCCCGGTGGGCGTGCTGCGCACCCACGAGTGGGCGCCGCGCGTGCTGATCGCGAACTCCAACCTGGTGCCGGACTGGGCGAACTGGCCCGAGTTCCGCCGGCTGGAGGCCGAGGGCCTGACCATGTACGGCCAGATGACCGCCGGCTCGTGGATCTACATCGGCACCCAGGGCATCCTCCAGGGCACCTACGAGACGTTCGCCGCGGTCGCGGACAAGCGGTTCGGCGGCACCCTCAGGGGCACCCTCACCGTCACCGCCGGCCTCGGCGGCATGGGCGGCGCGCAACCGCTCGCGGTCACCATGAACGAGGGCGTCGCCCTGTGCGTCGAGGTCGACCCGGCCCGCGCGCGCCGCCGCGTGGAGACCCGCTACCTCGACGAGGTCGCCGACGACCTGGACGACGCCGTGACCCGCGTGCTCAGGGCCAAGGCCGAGGGCCGCGCGCTGTCGGTGGGCCTGATCGGCAACGCCGCCGAGGTGCTGCCCGAGCTGCTGCGCCGCGACGTGCCGGTGGACGTGGTCACCGACCAGACCTCCGCCCACGACCCGCTGGCGTACCTGCCGAAGGGCGTGGCCGTGGAGGACTGGGCCGACTACGCGGCGGGGAAGCCCGACGAGTTCACCGACCGGGCCCGCGAGTCGATGGCCGAGCACGTGGGCGCCATGGTCGGCTTCCTGGACCGCGGGGCCGAGGTGTTCGACTACGGCAACTCGCTGCGCGGTGAGGCCCGGCTCGGCGGCTGCGAGCGGGCGTTCGACTTCCCCGGCTTCGTGCCCGCCTACGTCCGGCCGCTGTTCTGCGAGGGCCGGGGCCCGTTCCGGTGGGCCGCGCTGTCCGGCGACCCGGCCGACATCGCCAAGACCGACCGGGCGATCCTGGAGCTGTTCCCCGGGGACGAGAAGCTGGCCCGCTGGATCCGGCTGGCCGGCGAGCGGGTGGAGTTCCAGGGCCTGCCGGCCCGCATCTGCTGGCTCGGCTACGGCGAGCGGCACCTCGCGGGCCTGCGGTTCAACGAGATGGTGGCCTCCGGCGAGCTGTCCGCGCCGATCGTGATCGGCCGCGACCACCTGGACTGCGGCTCGGTGGCCTCCCCCTACCGGGAGACCGAGGCCATGGCCGACGGCTCGGACGCCATCGCGGACTGGCCGCTGCTCAACGCCCTGGTCAACACCGCCTCGGGCGCCACCTGGGTGTCGCTGCACCACGGCGGCGGCGTGGGCATCGGCCGCTCGATCCACGCCGGCCAGGTGACCGTCGCGGACGGCACCGAGCTGGCCGCGCGCAAGATCGAGCGGGTGCTGACCAACGACCCGGCCATGGGCGTGATCCGGCACGTCGACGCGGGCTACCAGCGCGCCGCCGACGTGGCCGCCGCGAAGGACGTCGTGATCCCCATGGCGGGTGCGCGGTGATCGACCTCGCGGACCTCGCCGACGTCGGCCGCGACCCGCGGCGCGGCGGGTACTCGCGGCACGGCTTCGACCGCGCCGAGCTGGAGCTGCGCGCCTGGTTCACCGAGCAGGCGCGGAGGCGGGGCCTGGACGTGCGGCCCGACCGCAACGGCAACCTGTGGGCCTGGTGGGGCGAGCCGGGTCCGGGCGCCGTGGTCACCGGGAGCCACCTGGACTCGGTGCCCGGCGGCGGCGCGTTCGACGGCCCGCTGGGCGTGGTGTCCGCGCTCCAGGCGGTGGACCTGCTGCGCGCCCGCGGCTTCACGCCGGCCAGGCCGCTGGCGGTCGTGGTGTTCGTGGAGGAGGAGGGCGGGCGCTTCGGCGTGGCCTGCCTGGGCTCGCGGCTGATGACCGGCGCGATCTCGGCCGAGGCCGCGTGCGCGCTGACCGACGCCGACGGCGTCACCTTCGGCGAGGCGGCCCACGCGGCGGGCTTCGACCCGCTGCGCATGGGCCGCGACCGCCGGGCGCTGTCGTCCATCGGCGCGTTCGTCGAGCTGCACGTGGAGCAGGGGCGCGGGCTGGAGGTGCCGGTCGGGTTGGCGTCGTCGATCCTGGCGCACGGCCGGTGGCGCCTCACCTTCACCGGCGAGGGCAACCACGCCGGGGCGACGCTGGTCGAGGACCGCCGCGATCCGATGCTGCCGGCCGCCGCGGCGGTGCTGGCCGCCCGGCGGGCCGCGACGGGCGGCGCGCGGGCGACCGTGGGCCGGGTCGTGCCGAACCCCGGCGGCACCAACGTGATCGCCTCGTCCGTGGACGTGTGGCTGGACGCCCGCGCCGACGACGAGCCGCGCACCCGCGAGGTGGTCGAGGCGGTCACCGCGGCCGCCCGGGAGGCCGCGCGGGACGAGGGCTGCGAGGTGGTCGTGCGCGAGGAGAGCTGGGGCGGGACGGTGACCTTCGACGCCGGGCTGATGGCGGAGGTGCGCGCGGCGATCGGGGCCGACACGCCCGCGCTGCCCACCGGGGCCGGGCACGACGCGGGCGTGCTGGCCGCGCACGTGCCCACCGCGATGCTGTTCGTGCGCAACCCCACCGGGGTGAGCCACGCGCCGGGGGAGCACGCCGAGCCGGACGACTGCGCGGCGGGCGTGGTGGCCCTGGCGACGACGCTGGAGCACCTGGCCCGGTGACGGGCTTCTGGCTGGAGCGGGCGTGGCTGCCGGACGGGCCGGCCGCGCGGGTGCTGGTGCGGGTGGACCGGGGGCTGATCACCTCCGTGTCCACGGTGGACACCATCCCGCTGGGCGTGGAACGCCTGCGCGGCATGGTGTTCCCGGGTTTCGCGAACGCCCACTCGCACGCGTTCCACCGGGCGTTGCGCGGGCGCACGCACGGCGACGGCGGCACGTTCTGGACGTGGCGCGAGCGGATGTACGCGCTGGCCGGGCGGTTGACGCCCGAGTCGTACCTGCGGCTCGCGCGGGCGGTCTACGCGGAGATGGCCGTGGCCGGTGTGACGGCGGTGGGTGAGTTCCACTACCTGCACGCGGGCGGCAACGAGATGGGCGAGGCGCTGCGGACCGCCGCCGCCGAGGCCGGTGTCCGGCTCACCCTGCTGGACGCCTGCTACCTCGCCGGGGGCATCGGCGAACCGGTGCGCGGGGTGCAGGAGCGGTTCTCCGACGGCACCGGCGAGCGGTGGGCGGCCCGCGTCGCGGAGCTGCGGGAGGACGGCAACACCCGGGTCGGAGCGGCGATCCACTCCGTGCGCGCCGTGCCCCGCGAGGAGTTGGCCCTGGTGGCGGGCGCGTTCCCGGACCGGCCGCTGCACGTGCACCTGTCGGAGCAGCCGGCCGAGAACCGGGCCTGCCTGGACGCGTACGGGATGACGCCGACGCGGCTGCTGGCCGAGGCGGGCGCGCTGACGCCGCGCACCACCGCCGTGCACGGCACCCACCTGTCCGCCGAGGACGTCGGGCTGCTGGGCGCGTCCGGGACCGGCGTGTGCTTCTGCCCGACCACGGAGGCGGACCTGGCCGACGGGATCGGACCGGCGCGGGAGCTGGCCGACGCCGGGTCGCCGCTGTCGCTGGGCAGCGACCAGCACGCGGTGGTCGACCCGCTGCTGGAGGCGCGCGCCCTGGAGCACGGCGAGCGGCTGCGGACCGGCCACCGGGGGCGGTTCGCGCCCGCCGAGCTGGTCGCGGCGCTGACCAACCACGCGGCGATCGGGTGGCCCGGGGCGGGGCGGATCGCGGTGGGCTCGCCGTGCGACCTGGTGGCGGTGCGGCTGGACTCGGCACGCACGGCCGGCGCGTCGCCCGACCAGGTGGTCCTGGCGGCCACCGCGTCGGACGTGGCGGCGGTCGTCTCCGGCGGCCGGGTGGTGGCGCGTGACGGGGTGCACGAGTCGTTGGGCGAGGTCGGGCGGTTGCTGGGGGAGGTCCTGTGAGCAGCGCGGTGGTCACCGGCATCGGTGAGCTGACCACGAACGACCCGGGGCTGGGGCGGCTCGCCGACGCGGCGCTGGTGGTCGAGGACGGGGTGGTGGCGTGGGTCGGGCCCGCCTCGTCCGCGCCGGCCGCCGACGAGGCCGTGGACGTCGGCGGGCGGGCCGTGCTGCCGGGGTGGGTGGACAGCCACACGCACCTGGTGTTCGCGGGGGACCGGACCGCCGAGTTCGAGGCGCGGGTGGCCGGCCGGCCGTACACCGCCGGCGGGATCGCGGTGACCGTGTCCGCCACCCGGGCGGCGTCGGACGAGGAGCTGGCCGCGAACCTGCGGCGGCACGTGGCCGAGGCCGCCGCGCAGGGCACCACGACCGTCGAGACCAAGACCGGCTACGGGCTGACCGTCGCCGACGAGGTGCGGTCCGCGCGGATCGCCGCGGCGGAGGTGGACGAGGTGACGTTCCTCGGGGCGCACCTGGTGCCGCCGGGCGCGGACGCCGCCGGCTACCTGGACCTGGTGACCGGGGAGATGCTGGACGCGGTCGCCCCGCACGTGCGGTGGGCGGACGTGTTCTGCGAGGTCGGGGCGTTCGACGAGGACCAGTCCCGGACCGTGCTGCGGGCCGCCGCCGCGCGGGGGCTGGGGCTGCGCGTGCACGGCAACCAGCTGGGCGAGGGGCCGGGCGTGCGGCTGGCGGTGGAGCTGGGCGCGGCGAGCGTGGACCACTGCGCGCACCTGTCGGCGGCCGACGTGGACGCGCTGGCCGGGTCGTCGACGGTGGCCACCCTGCTGCCCGCGTGCGACCTGTCGACCCGCCAGCCCCTGGCCCCGGCCCGGCGCCTGCTCGACGCGGGCGCGACCGTCGCGCTGGCCAGCAACTGCAACCCGGGCAGCTCCTACACCAGCTCGATGGCGTTCTGCGTGGCCACGGCCGTGCTCCAGATGGGGCTGACGGTGCGGGAGGCCGTCGCCGCCGCCACCCTGGGCGGCGCGCGGGCGCTGCGCCGCGACGACGTGGGCCACCTCGGCGTGGGCGCGCGGGCCGACCTGCACGTGCTCGACGCGCCGTCGGCCACGCACCTGGCGTACCGGCCCGGCGTGCCGCTGACGTGGGCGGTCTGGCGGGCGGGCGTGCGGCTGCGGTGAAGGACCGGCCCGTGGTCCCGGTGCTCCCGGGACCACGGGCGGGGGTCAGCCGTTCACGACCTCCAGCTCGCCCTCCAGGTCGGCCCGGAGGTAGTGGGGGCTGAGCACGATCGAGGCCCGGTAGTACGCCGACCCGGGCGCGGAACGGGTGCTCCTGGGCGGCCACCCCGAGGGTGACCCGCTGCTCCTCGCCGGTGCACCTCGAGCAGGAGCGCGAGGCCGACGAGCACCGTGGACAGGACGCGTCCGGGCAGGTGGTAGCCGCCCTGCGCGACCACCGCCGCCGCGGTGGCGGCGAGCAGGGCCAGGACGTGGTGCGGCACCGCCTGGTGGGGTGCCGCGGTGGACGTGCGCTCGCGCTGGACCGGCACGACTTCCCCCCGGGTTGTGCCGTTGAGCCCCCGATGCGCCGATGCCATCGGCGGGACCCGCCTTCAAGGAAGGGTTCTTCACGATTTCGCTCGCCGGGCGGGCGCGGGACCCGCGCGCCACCTCGTCGGGCCGGGACCTCCCCCTCGACGTGCCGGCCCCTCGGGAGAGCTGGAGCGGCTCCACGTGGCCGGATCCGCGCGGTGCGGGCAGGCTTGGCGGTATGGAGTACACCCAGCTCGGCCGTTCCGGCCTGTCCGTGTCCCGCCTGTGCGTCGGGACGATGAACTTCGGGCCGGAGACCCCGGAGGCCGACAGCCACCAGATCATGGACCGCGCCCACGAGCACGGCCTGAACTTCTTCGACACCGCCGACGTCTACGGTTGGCAGAAGGGCGAGGGCGTCACCGAGCAGATCATCGGCCGGTGGTTCGCCCAGGGCGGCGGGCGGCGCGAGCGCACCGTGCTGGCCACCAAGCTGTACGGCGACATGGGGGACTGGCCCAACGAGAAGCGGCTGTCCGCGCTGCACATCCGGCGGGCCGCGGACGCCTCCCTCAAGCGGCTCCAGACCGACTACATCGACCTGTACCAGATGCACCACGTGGACCGGAACGCGCCGTGGGACGAGGTCTGGGAGGCGTTCTCGGTCCTGCGGCAGCAGGGCAAGGTGATCTACTTCGGGTCGTCGAACTTCGCCGGGTGGCACCTCGCCCAGGCCCAGGAGGCGGCCCGGAACAGGAACTTCCTCGGGCTGGTCAGCGAGCAGTCGATCTACAACCTGCTCAACCGGTACGTGGAGCTGGAGGTGCTGCCGTCGGCCCGCCACTACGGCATCGGCGTCATCCCGTGGTCCCCGCTCAACGGCGGCCTGCTCGGCGGCGTGCTGCGCAAGCAGCGCGAGGGTGGGGGCTCGCGCGGCAACAGCGGGCGCAGCGCCGAGGCGCTGGAGAGGTCCCGCTCGGCCATCGAGGCGTACGAGAAGCTGGCCGCCGACCTCGGTGAGGACCCCGCCCACCTGGGCCTGGCGTGGCTGCTGCACCAGGAGGGCGTGACGGCGCCGATCATCGGCCCGCGCACGCGGGACCAGCTGGACGGCTCGCTGCGGGCGGTGGAGATCAAGCTGGACCGGGAGGTGCTGGACCGCTTGGACGAGCTGTTCCCGGCCCCCGGGCCGAACGGCAGCAAGCCCGCGCCGGAGGCGTACGCCTGGTGAGCGCGTACGCCTGGTGAGCGCGTACGCCTGGTGAGCGCGGACGCCTGGTGAGCACGGACGAGGCCCCCGCCCGGGAACGGGCGGGGGCCTCGTCGGCTCGTCGTCGGCTCAGTCCTCGAAGTCGTCCTCGTCGTCGCGCGCCAGGTACGTGGCCAGGCGCTCGACCGCCGTCTCGAACTCCGGGTTCGCGTCGACGAACCGGCGCAGCTTGTCGGCCAGCCAGGCGAGGCTGACCTCCTCCTCGCCGCGCCGGCTCTCCAGCTCCTCGATACCCCGGTCGGTGAAGTACACGACCCCTACTCGAACGCCTTGGTGATCAGCTCGCGCTGCTCGACCTCGTGGACCTTGGACGACCCGGCCGACGGCGCGGCCATCGGGCGCCGGGACACGCGCTTGACCCGGAAGCGGTCCGGCAGCAGCTCCGGCAGCGCCAGCCCGAAGAACGGCCACGCGCCCTGGTTCGCCGGCTCCTCCTGGACCCAGCGGACCTCGGCGGCGTTCGGGTAGCTCTCCAGCGCCTCGGTCAGCTTGCGCGCCGGCACCGGGTACAGCTGCTCGACCCGCACCACCGCCACGTCCTTGACGCCGTGCTTCTCCTGCTCGGCCAGCAGCTCGTAGTAGATCTTGCCGTAGCACAGGATGACCTTGGTGACCTCGGACTTCACCACGTTCCGGTCGTCGATGACCGACTGGAAGCGGTTCTCGACGAAGTGCTCCACCGGGCTGACCGCGGCCTTGAGGCGCAGCATCGACTTGGGGGTGAACACCACCAGCGGGCGGTTCACGCCGTCCAGCGCGTGCCGGCGCAGCAGGTGGAAGTAGTTCGCCGGGGTCGACGGCACCGCGATCGTCATCGAGCCCTCCGCGCACAGCTGGAGGAACCGCTCGATGCGGCCGGAGGTGTGGTCCGGGCCCTGGCCCTCGTGACCGTGCGGCAGCAGCAGCACCACGTCGGACAGCTGGCCCCACTTCGCCTCACCGGACGAGATGAACTCGTCGATGATCGGCTGCGCGCCGTTGACGAAGTCGCCGAACTGCGCCTCCCACAGCACCAGCGCGTCCGGGTTGGCCACCGAGTAGCCGTACTCGAAGCCGAGCGCCGCGAACTCCGACAGCACCGAGTCGTAGACCATGAACTTGCCCTGGGTCTCGGCCAGGTTCTGGAGCGGGGTGTACTCCTCGGACCGCTTGCGGTCCACCAGCGTGGCGTGCCGCTGCACGAACGTGCCGCGCCGCGAGTCCTGGCCGGCCAGGCGGACCGTGCGGCCCTCCATCACCAGCGACCCGAACGCCAGCAGCTCGGCGAACGCCCAGTCGATGCCGCCCTCGCGGGCCATCTTGGCGCGCCGCTCCAGCACCGGCTTCACCCGCGGGTGCGGGGTGAAGCCCTCGGGCAGGTCCACGTGCGCGTCGGCGATCCGCTCGATCGTCGACCGCTCGATGCCGGTGGGCAGCTTGGCCGGGATCTGCTGCTCGGCCTCGATCGACGGCGAGGTCTTGATCGGGTGCTTCTCCAGCTCCCGGACCTCGTTGAACACGTGCTCCAGCTGCGAGGAGAAGTCCTGGAGCGCCTTCTCGGCCTCCTCCACGGAGATGTCGCCGCGACCGATCAGCGCCTCGGTGTAGGTCTTGCGGACCGAGCGCTTGGTGTCGATCACGTCGTACATCGAGGGCTGCGTCATCGACGGGTCGTCGCCCTCGTTGTGGCCGCGCCGCCGGTAGCAGACCATGTCGATGACGACGTCCTTGTGGAACCGCTGCCGGTACTCCACGGCCAGCTTCGCGACCCAGTAGCACGCCTCGGGGTCGTCGCCGTTGACGTGGAACACCGGCGAGCCGATCATCTTCGCCACGTCGGTCGAGTACTTCGACGAGCGCGAGTTCTCCGGCGCGGTGGTGAAGCCGACCTGGTTGTTGACGATGACGTGCACGGTGCCGCCGGTGCGGTAGCCGCGCACGAGCGCCAGGTTCAGCGTCTCGGCGACCACGCCCTGGCCCGCGAACGCGGCGTCGCCGTGCAGCGCGACCGGCAGCACGGTGAAGCCCTCGCCGCCCTTGTCGAGCATGTCCTGCTTGGCCCGGACGATGCCCTCCAGCACCGGGTCCACGGCCTCCAGGTGCGACGGGTTCGCGGTCAGCGACACCTTGGTCTCGCCGTCGCCGAACATGCGGAAGTACTTGCCCTCCGCGCCCAGGTGGTACTTCACGTCGCCGGAGCCGTGCGCCTGGCCCGGGTCGAGGTTGCCCTCGAACTCGCGGAAGATCTGCGAGATCGGCTTGCCGACGATGTTGGCCAGCACGTTCAGCCTGCCGCGGTGCGGCATGCCGATGACGACCTCGTCGATCTCGTGCTCGGCGGCCTTGTCCAGCACCGCGTCGAGCAGCGGGATGACGGTCTCGCCGCCCTCCAGCGAGAACCGCTTCTGGCCGACGTACTTGGTCTGGAGGAAGGTCTCGAACGCCTCGGCGGCGTTGAGCTTCGACAGGATGTACTTCTGCACGGTGGCCGGCGGCTTCTCGTGCGGCACCTCGACGCGCTCCTGGATCCAGAGGCGCTCCTCCGGGTCGAGGATGTGCATGTACTCGACGCCGACCGTGCGGCAGTACGAGTTGCGCAGCACCCCCAGGATGTCGCGCAGCTTCATCCGCTCCTGGCCCGCGAACCCGCCCACCGGGAACTCCCGGTCCAGGTCCCACAGGGTCAGGCCGTGCGACAGCACGTCCAGGTCGCGGTGGCTGCGCTGGCGGTAGTTCAGCGGGTCCGTGTCGGCCATCAGGTGGCCGCGGGTGCGGAAGGCGTCGATCAGCTCGATGACGCGGGCGGTCTTGTCGACCGCGCCCTCGGGGATGTCGGCGACCCAGCGGATCGGCTCGTACGGCAGGCGCAGCGAGGTGAAGACGTCGTCGTAGAAGCCGTCCTCGCCCAGCAGCAGCTGGTGGATCCGCTTGAGGAACTCGCCGGACTCCGCGCCCTGGATGATCCGGTGGTCGTAGGTGGAGGTCAGCGTGATGATCTTGCTGACGCCCATGTCGGTCAGGGCCTGCTCGCTGGTGCCCTGGAAGTGCGCCGGGTACTCCATCGCGCCCACGCCGATGATCGCGCCCTGGCCCGCGGTCAGCCGCGGCACCGAGTGGTTGGTGCCGATCGTGCCGGGGTTGGTCAGCGAGATCGTGGTGCCGGAGAAGTCCTCGGCGGTCAGCGCGCCGCCGCGCGCTTTGCGGATCAGGTCCTCGTACGCCTGCCAGAACTGCGTGAACGTCATGTTCTCGCAGCCCTTGATCGAGGCCACGACCAGCGAGCGGGAGCCGTCCTTGCCGGGCAGGTCGATGGCCAGGCCGAAGTTGACGTGCTCGGGCGTGATCGCGTTCGGCTTGCCGTCGATCTCGGCGTAGTGGCGGTTCATGTTCGGGTACGCCTGGAGCGCCCGGACCACCGCGTAGCCGATCAGGTGGGTGAAGGAGACCTTGCCGCCGCGGGTGCGCTTGAGGTGGTTGTTGATCACGATGCGGTTGTCGGCCAGCAGCTTGGCCGGCACCGCGCGCACGCTCGTCGCCGTCGGGACGGTGAGCGACAGCTCCATGTTCTTCGCGATGGCGGCGGCCGCGCCGCGCAGCGGCTTGCGCTCCTCGCCCCTGCCCTGCTGCACCGGCGCGGCCTTGGCGGCCTGCGCGGGAGCGGGCTTGGCCGGCGCCTGCTTCGGTTGTGCCTGCGCCTGCTTCGGCTGCGCGGCCGGCGCGGACCGGTCGGCCGGCTTGTCGGCGGGCTTGTCGTCGGTCCGGCCGGTGGGCTTCGCGGCCGGCTCGTCAGCGGGCTTTGCGGCGGGCTTGGTGGCCGGCGCCGCGGCGGCCTTGGTGGCCGTCGTGGTGGTCGACGTGCTCGTGCCGTTCTCCGCGGACGTCGCGGCCCCGTTGGCGGACCGCTGCGTCGACTTGTAGTCGGCGAAGAAGTCGTGCCACGCCGGGTCTACCGACGACGGGTCGGCGAGGAACTGCTCGTACATCTCCTCGACCAACCACTCGTTGGGGCCGAACTGCGAAGCAGGGCTGCTGCTGGACACGGCTGGCGCTCGCCTCTATCCATCTCGCTCTTGGCAATGACTCACTCATCGTCAGGCTAGTCCCCCGTCTGGTGCAGTTCACACACAGGAGGGGCCGGGCGTCGAGTGTTCCCTCACAGGATCGATCAGGGCATCGGTCCCGTAACGGGTGCTTGAGCATCACTTGAGGTCAAGCCCGTCGCGTACTTCCCGGGCTTCGACCTGACGTTGTCGCGCGCACCCCGCCCGCACCCCGGCGGTGAGGTGTTCAGCCACCTGAACGGAACCGATGCCACCTGCGTGTTCAACCTTCTGGTTGACCAACTGCGCGGGCCGCCGTATGGTTGTGTTCAACCGAACGGTTGAGCAAGGAGGCGGTGGTGGACGACCGGTTGTCGCGGGTGTTCTCGGCCCTGGCCGACCCGATCCGGCGCGACATGGTGGCGCGGCTGGCCTCGGGGGACGCCACCGTGAACGAGCTGGCCGAGCCCTACCCGGTGACCGTGCAGGCCGTCTCGAAGCACCTGCGGGTGCTGGAGGAGGCGGGGCTCGTCACGCGCGGCAGGCAGGCGCAGCGGCGGCCCGTCCACCTGGAGGCGGAGGTGTTCGACCTGATGACGAAGTGGATCGAGCGCTACCGGCGTGAAGCCGAGCAGCGCTACCAGCGACTGGACGCCGTGCTCGCCGAGTTGGCCGAGCCCGAGCAGACCCGTGCCGAAGGAGAAGCGTCATGACCACGACCGAGCGAGCGGGAACCACGATCAGCGCCGACCCGGCGCTCCCGCTCATCCGCATCAC
Source organism: Saccharothrix sp. BKS2 (assembly GCF_047689505.1). Classification (NCBI taxonomy): domain Bacteria; kingdom Bacillati; phylum Actinomycetota; class Actinomycetes; order Pseudonocardiales; family Pseudonocardiaceae; genus Saccharothrix; species Saccharothrix sp. BKS2. The sequence continues at coordinate 67,361 of NZ_JAUQOL010000023.1, forward strand.
CCGGGAGTTCGACGCGCCGCCCGAGGCGGTGTTCCGCGCGCACACCGAGCGCGACCTGGTGGTCAGGTGGCTGGGCCCGCGCTCGGTGACCATGGAGGTCGTCCGCTGGGACGCCACCACCGGCGGCGCCTACCGCTACCTGCACCGGCGCGACGACGAGGAGTACGGGTTCTTCGGCTCGTTCCACGAGGTGCGCCCGGCGGAGCGGATCGTGCAGACGTTCACCTTCGAGGGTTTCCCGGACGGGGTCTGCCTGGAGACGCTGACCCTGGAGGACCTGGGGGACGGGCGCACCCGCCTGCACGTGCTGAGCGTGTACGAGTCGGTCGAGGTGCGGGACGTGGTGCTGTCCAGCGGCATGGAGACCGGTGTGGTCGAGGGCTACGAGCAGCTGGACGAACTGCTGGCCTCCTGAGCGCCGCCCTTTCGGCCCCTCTCGCGTGACGAGCGGGGCCGTCAGGCGTTGGGGGTGGTCGGGTGGGGCTGGGTGGGGCTGGGCGACCGCTGGCCGGCAGGGTGCCGGCCGGCCGTGGGGGGCACCAGCGGGCGGGAGCCGCCCGACAGAGCACCGCCCGACCGCAGGGCGCGGTCAGCCGGCCTGGGCGTCGGCCAGGTCACCGCCGGCCGCGCCGCCGGCCGCGCCGCCGGCCGCGCTCTCGTCTTCCGGCACGCCCTCCCCGATCCCGTGCGCCCACAACCGCGCGTAGTGCCCCCCGGCGGCCAGCAGCTCGGCGTGCGTCCCGACCTCCACCACCCGCCCGTCCGCCAGCACCACGATCCGGTCCGCCCGAGCCGCCGTGGCCAGCCGGTGCGCCACGACGAAGGTCGTCCGGGCACCCGCCAGGTGGTCGGACGCCTCCAGCACCGCCGACTCGGTGGCCGGGTCCAGCGCCGCCGTGGCCTCGTCCAGCAGCAGCAGCGAGGGCCGCACCAGCTCGGCCCGCGCCAGCGCCACCAGCTGCCGCTGCCCGGCCGACAACCCCTGCCCCCGCTCACCGACCTGCTGGTGGAACGCCGCCGGCAGCGAGGCGACCACCGGCAGCGCGCCCACCGCCCGCACCGCCGCCTCGATCTCCGCCCGCGTGGCCTCCGGCCGGGCGTAGGCCACGTTCTCCGCGACGTCCCCGCCGAACAGGTGCGCCTCCTGCGGCACCACGCCCAACCGCTGCCGCAGCGCCGACAGGTCGTAGTCCCGCACGTCGACCCCGTCGACCAGCACCTGCCCGCCGGTCGCGTCGTAGAACCGCGCCACCAGCTTCACCAGCGTCGACTTCCCGGCGCCCGTGGCGCCCACCAGCGCCACCGTCTCGCCGGGCTCGACCCGCAGGGACACGCGGTCCAGCGCCGGCCGCTCGGCCCCCTGGTAGGCGAAGGTGACGTCCCGCAGCTCCACCTCGCCGCGCAGCTCGGTCACCGGCACCGGGTCGGCGGCCTCCGGCACCGTGGTGGGCGTGCGCAGCAGTTCACCGATCCGGCTCAACCCCACCCGGGCCTGCTGGTACCCGTCGAACACGCCGGACAGCTGGTAGAGCGGCGCGAAGAACAACCCCAGGTACAGCACGAACGCCAGCAGCACGCCGGGCGACAGCGTCCCCTCCGCCACCCGGTACGCGCCGACCACCAGGATCGCCGCCTGCGCCACCCCCGACAGCAGCGACAGGAACGGGAAGTACGTCGCGATGTAGCGCTGCGCCCGGATGCGGGACCGCCGGTAGGCGTCGCTGCGCTCGGCGAACGCCTGCGCCGAGCGCCCCTCCCTCGTGTAAGCCTGCGAGACGCGCAGGCCCGAGACGTTCTCCTGGAGGTCCGCGTTGACCGCGCTGACCCGCTCCCGCGCCTCCGCGTAGGCCGCCGACGACAGGCGCTGGAAGATCACCGTCGCGATCACCAGCACCGGCAGCACCGCGAGCGCCACCAGCGACAGCCCCGGGTCGGTCACGACCAGCGCCGCGGCGATGCCGACCACGGTCAGCACGCTGATCGCGAACGTGGTCAGCCCCGTCTGGAGGAAGCTCGACAGCGCGTCCACGTCCGTGGTCATCCGGGTCATGATCCGGCCGGCCATCTCGCGCTCGTAGTAGTCCAGGCCGAGCCGTTGCAGGTGGGCGTAGCTGCGCACGCGCAGCAGGTACAGCAGGCGCTCGCCCAACCGGGAGGTCACCACGACCCCCGCCGCCGTCGACACCCAGCCCGCCGCCACCAGGCCGAAGCCGATCACGGCCACCGCGACCAGCCAGCCGGCCGCGCCGCCCACCACGCCCCGGTCGATGCCGAGCCGGACCAGGCCGGGCAGGGCCACCGCCAGCGCCGTGTCGACCAGCAGCAGCCCGCCGACGCCGAGCATGGCCCAGCGCACCGGGCGCAGCAGGGTGCGCAGCCGGAAACCGGGGTCGGGCCGGCCGGGGTCCTCGCCCCGCAGGTCGGGTTCGTCGGTCGCGGGCGGCAGGGCCTGCACACGGGCCATCAGCTCCGGCGTCGGCGGGGTGCCGCCCACCAGCGCCGAGGTGCCCCCGCCGCCCCTGGCCCGCGGCGCGGCGGCGGGAACCGACCGGTTCGCCGCGCGGACGGCCAGCTCGTCCTCGTCCGAGCCCGGCCACAGCTCCGGGGTGAAGCCGCCGGGACCGGGTTCCAGCCGGCGGTCGGCCCGCGGGTCGACGTGCTCGATCGCCTCGCCGGGCCCGGCCAGCAGCTCCCGGTACAGGCGGCAGCGCCCGTGCAGCTCCTCGTGCGTCCCCACGTCGACCACGCGGCCCGCGTCCAGCACCGCGATCCGGTCCGCCAGCGCCAGCGAGGAGCGCCGGTGCGCGACCAGGATCGTCGTCCGCTCGGCGGTGACCGCGGCCAGCGTGCGGTGGATGGCGGCCTCGGTGGCGTTGTCGACGGCCGAGGTGGCGTCGTCGAGCACCAGCACGCGCGGGTCCGACAGCAGCGCCCTGGCCAGGGCGACGCGCTGGCGCTGGCCGCCGGACAGGGTCAGGCCGCGCTCGCCGACGACCGTGTCGTAGCCCCGGGGCAGGTCCTCGACGAACCCGTGCGCCTCGGCGGCGCGGGCCGCCGCGCGGACCTGCTCGTCGGAGGCGTCCGGCAGGCCGTAGGCGATGTTCGCGCGCACCGTGTCGGAGAACAGGAACGCCTCCTCGAACACCACGCCCACGGTCCGGCGCAGCGATTCCAGGCGCAGCTCCCGCACGTCGACCCCGCCCACGGACACGGCGCCGGACTGCACGTCGTAGAAGCGCGGCAGCAGCAGGGAGATCGTCGACTTGCCCGACCCGGCCGTGCCGACGACCGCCAGCGTCTCGCCCGGCTCGACCCGCAGCGACACCCCGGACAGCACCGGCTCGCTGCGCGTGTACCCGAACGACGCGTCCCGCAGCTCCACCGCCACCGGACCGGGCGGCACGTCGCGCGCGCCGTCCACCACGTCCGGCTGCGAGTCGATCAGCTCGTAGACCCGCTCCACGCCCGCCCGCGCCAGCTGGGCGGTCACCATCAGGCTCGACAGCAGCCGGGTCGGGCCGACCAGGTTCGCCACGTAGGTCGCGAACGCCACGAACGTCCCCAGCGTCACCTCCCCGCGCAGCGCGAGCCAGCCGCCCAGCGCCAGCACCGCCACCTGGCCCAGGTAGGGCAGCCCGGAGAGGGTGGCGGCCGGCCGGGCGGTCAGCCGGGCCGCCCGCATCCGCTCGGCGAACAGCACCCGGGCCCGCTGCTCCAGCCGGGAGACCTCGCGCGCCTCCTGCCCGAAGCCCTTCACCACGCGCACGCCGGTGACGGTCTCCTCCACGTGCTGCGCCACGTCCGCCGCGCGCTGCTGGGCCGACCAGGTGGCCGGGAACAGCGTCAGCCTGCTGCGGGCCGCGACGACGCCCACCGCGGGCACGATCACCAGCGCGACCAGGGTGAGCACCGGCGACAGCCAGAACATCGCCACCAGCGCGGCCACCGCGAACACGACCGTGCCGAACGCCAGCGGGGTCATCGACAGCAGGCTGTTGACCAGCTGGAGGTCGGTGATCGAGCGGGACACCACCTGGCCGGTGCGCAGCGCGTCCTGCTTCGGCCCGTCCAGCCGCTGCACCGCGCCGAACACGGCCCGGCGCAGGTCGTGCTGCACGTCCACGGCCAGCCGCCCGCCCAGGTAGCGGCGCACGAAGGCGGAGCCGAAGGTCAGCAGCTCCAGCCCGACCAGCACGACCGCGAGCCCCGCCAGGCGGTCCGTCCGGCCGGCCACCGCGTCGTCCACGGCGGCCTTGATCAGCAGCGGCCCGACGGCCTGGAGCCCCACGCCCACGACGGCGGCCAGCACCGACCACACCACGAGACCGCGGTGCTGCCAGCACGCCTGGGCGAGTCGCTTGATCCAGCCATCGGGGTTGTCCACGCCCCCACATTAGGTCCGGTCACCGACGCTGTCCGGACGCGGGAAACCGACGAGGGCCGCCCCGGGAATCCCGGGGCGGCCCTTGGTCCTTTCAAGATCACCTGATCAGGTGATGTCCTTGCGCTGCGTAGCCGCCCAGCTGGCCAGGAAGAACAGCCCCGACCACACCAGGAAGATGAGCCCGCTCAACCACCAGTCGAACGCCCCGAGCGCGCCCGCGACCGCCCGCAGCACCTCCACCAGCTCGTCGGGCACCACGCCCGCGTTGGCCAGGAACAGCGACGAGGCCACCGAGCCGGTCAGGCCGTTCACCGCGCCGTTGGGCAGGAAGCCGATGACGTCCGGCAGCTCCTGCGCGGCCAGCACCAGCTGGATGCCGTTCTCGATGATCAGCATGTAGAGGATCAGCACCACGGTGGTGGCCACCGTGCTGGTCATCAGCGCGCCCACGCCCACGCCGAACATCGTCATCAGGATCGACGACAGGATGCCGACGCCGGCCAGCGCGAGCCAGCCGCCCGCGCTCGGCAGCGCGCCCGCGTCCGAGGTCAGCGCGATGCCGATGCTCACCGCGGCCACGATCGCCACGCCGTAGATCGCGCCCCACGCGATGTAGACGAGCATCTTCGCGGTCATCGCCGCGACCCGGTTGGGCGCGGTCAGGAACGTGGTGGTGATGGTCTTGCGGTGGATCTCGTTCGAGATCGCCAGGCCGCCGAAGATCATCGGGAAGATGGTGGCCACGTTGATGCTGCGCGCGATGCCGAACACCGACACCTGCCACTGCGACGGGTCCACCCCGAGCAGCCGGGTCAGCTCCTCGGCCTCCGAGCTGCTGACCACGTCCATGATGCTCTTGCCGATGGCGCCCGTGCCGAGCGCCCAGCCCAGCGCGAGCAGCACGGTCGGGATCATCAGGCCCCACCACAGGCCCGTGGTGGTGGTCTTGCGGAACTCCGACTTGATCAGGTTGCCCATCACGCACCGCCCCCCAGGCCGCCCTGTCCCTGCTGCTGCCCGTACGGGTTGTCCGGCGGCTGTTGCTGCCCGTGCGGGTTGTCGGCTTGCTGCTGACCCTGCGCTTGGCCCTGCGGCGGCGTGCCGGGCTGCACCGGCTGGTGGTAGCCGGACGGCGGCTGCTGCGGGGCGTACGGGCTCGGCTGCTGCTGGTACCCCGGGTACCCGGGCGGCGGCGTGCCGGGCTGCTGGTAACCCTGCTGCTGGTAGCCCTGCTGGTAACCCGCCTGCGGGTAACCCTGCTGGTAGCCCTGCTGCTGGTCGGGCTGCGGGTACCCGGTCGGCGGGTAGCCGGGCGGCGGCGCGTAGTAGCCGGTGCCCGGCTGCTGGGGCGGGAGCTGCCCCGGCGCCGCGTACTGGCCGCTGGTGAGCTGGAAGAACAGCCGTTCGAGGTCGGCCTTCTCCTCCTCGATCCCGTAGACCGACACGCCCGCCTTCAGCGCGGTGTCCGCGACCTGCCGCGGCTCCACGCCGGTGACCGCGATCCGGCCGTCCGGCAGCTGCTCGATGCCCGCCACGCCCTCCTCGCGCAGGGCGGTGACCAGCGCGCCCGCGTCGGACGGCTGCACCAGCACCCGCGCCTGCTGCCGGTCGCGCAGGTGGTCCAGCGGCCCGTAGAACATGGTCTGGCCGCGGCTGATGATGACCACCTGGTCCACCGTCTGCTCGACCTCGGCCAGCAGGTGGCTGGAGATCAGCACGGTCCGCCCGCTCCGCGCGAACGACTGGAGGAACGACCGCAGCCAGGCGATGCCCTCGGGGTCCAGGCCGTTGGCCGGCTCGTCGAGCACGAGGATCTGCGGGTCGCCCAGCAGCGCGGTGGCCAGCGCCAGCCGCTGCTTCATGCCGAGCGAGAAGCCGCCCGCCTTGCGGTCGCCCGCCGCGCCCAGACCGACCAGCTGGAGCACCTGGTCCGCCCGCGAGTCCGGCACGCCGATCGCGGCGGCGTAGACCCGCAGGTGGTTGCGCGCGGTGCGCTTGGGGTGGAAGCCCTGCGCCTCCAGCACCGCGCCGACCACGCGACCGGGGTTGCCGAGCCGGTCGAACGGGCTGCCGTTGATCAGGGCGGTGCCCGCGGTCGGGGTCACCAGGCCGAGCAGCATGCGCAGGGTCGTCGTCTTGCCCGCGCCGTTGGGTCCGAGGAAGCCCGTCACCGAACCGGGTTCCACCGTGAAGCTCAGGTTCTGCACCGCCGCGACCGGACCGAACTGCTTGGTCAAGCCCTGCACCACGATGCGGCCACTGCCGTCGTGCACGCGTCCTCCCGGATTGCTCCTACCGGGGGTCATCCTGCCTTAGCGGGATCACTCGGGGAGGGCGTGTCGCGGTTTCGACACCACCGCGGGGAGCTCGGTGGTCGCCTCCGGGTCGCCCGAGCGGCGCGGCGCCCGCGGCGGCGAGCGGCGCGGTGGCGTGCGCAACCCCCGGCGCTCGCGGCGGCGCTCGCGGTGCGAGGCGCCCTCGCCGATGAGGTGCTGGTGCGCCATCGCCCACACCTGGCACGGCCACTTCTTGTTCCGCAGCACGCCGGGGCACACCCGGCAGCGGCTGTCCGGATCCGGTTGGTGCACGGTCAGCAGCAGCCGCCAGCCGTCGGCCAGGCGGTGGATCTCGGCGCGCGCGAGCGGCACCAGCGCTTCGTCCACGCCGCGCTCGGCGACCTCGTCGAGCAGGGCCAGCCGGCGCAGCACGGCGGCCCGCAGCGCTTCGTCCACGCCGCTCACATCCTGTCCGCGGCCTGGTCGAGCAGGCGGTGCAGTCGTCGGGTCTGGGTGACGGACATCACAGCGGACTCTCCGGGCGGGGCGACCAGGAGCACCCGGTCGTCCTCGACGATCACGGTCATGGACCGGTCGCGCCCGAACGGGTCGTGGCAGTCGATCCAGCCCTGGGGTTCGGCCATCGGGACTCCGATCGGGATTGGCGCGGCGCCTCGCCGCGCGAGCGGACGACCCCGCTGCGTAGCCGCGGGGGTTCCCAGTCCTGTCCATCGGCCGACGAGGCGCCGTGACTTACCCGTTACCCGCCATGTTCACCCTTTCGCTTGAGCGATGCGCACGCACCGTGGTTCACCGGGCGGGTGCTGTCGGCCGGACCGGTGGGCCCGCTGGGCACGGACCCCCGACTCCGGCTAGGATTGGCAGCGCGGCCCGCTCCCAGTGACCCCCAGGCTGGTTGAGCGGGCCGCCTTTCACGTCGAGGGCCCCGCTCACGTTCGGTGAGCGGGGCCCTCTCCTTCCCGGGATCAGATCGCGAGCGCGGTGTGCTCCAGGTCGTGGGCCTGCGCCACCGGCAGGTTGGTCAGCGCGCCCTCGTGCGCGTTCAGGCCCAGCGCCAGCGACGCGTCCGCGCGCAGCGCCTCCCGCCAGCCCCGGTCGGCCAGCGCCACGGCGTGCGGCAGGGTCGCGTTGGTCAGCGCGTAGGTCGAGGTGCGCGGCACCGCGCCGGGCATGTTGGCCACGCAGTAGAAGACCGACTCGTGCACCGGGTAGGTCGGGTCGGCGTGCGTGGTGGGCCGCGAGTCGGCGAAGCAACCGCCCTGGTCGATCGCGATGTCCACCAGCACCGAGCCGGGCTTCATCTGCGCCACCAGCTCGTTGGACACCAGCTTCGGGGCCTTGGCGCCGGGCACCAGCACCGCCCCGATCACCAGGTCGGCCTCGCGCACGGCCTGCTCGACCGCGTAGCGGCTGGACGTGACGGTGCGCAACCGGCCCTGGAACAGGGCGTCGACGTGCCGCAGCCGGTCGATGTTGGTGTCCAGGATCTCGACGTCCGCGCCCATGCCCGCGGCGATGGTGGCCGCGTTCAGGCCCGCCACGCCGCCGCCGATGACGACCACGCGCGCCGGGTGCACGCCGGGCACGCCGCCGGGCAGCATCCCGCGGCCCCCGGAGGGCTTCATCAGCGCGAACGCGCCCACCTGCGGCGCCAGCCTGCCCGCGACCTCGGACATGGGCGCGAGCAGCGGCAGCGCGCCGTTCGGGGTCTGCACGGTCTCGTAGGCGATGGCCGTGGTGCGGGACGCCAGCAGCGCCTCGGTCAGCGGCCGGTCGGCGGCCAGGTGCAGGTAGGTGAACAGGACCTGGCCCTCGCGCAGCCGGGGGTACTCCTCGGCGATCGGCTCCTTGACCTTGAGCACCAGCTCGCCCTCGGACCACACGTCGTCCACGCCCGCGAGCACCTTCGCGCCCGCGGCGAGGTACTCCTCGTCGGGGATGGCCGAACCGAGCCCGGCGCCCGCCTCCACGTAGACCTCGTGGCCGCGGGTGGTCAGCTCGTGGGCGCCCGCCGGGGTCAGCGCGACGCGGTACTCGTGGTTCTTGATCTCGCGGGGGACTGCGATCCGCACGGTGGGCTCCTTCGGCCGTCGTTGCACCAAAGGTCGGGTACCCGGAACGCGGTGTCATCGTGCCCGCGGCACCAACGGCCGGGGGGTCGGTTGTGCCGGGAGGACAAGTCGTGCGGCGCGTTGACACCCTCCCGCCCGCCACCTAGCGTGCGGACAGCCAACTGAACATCGGCCGCGGCGTCGCGTGAGGCGCCGGAACCCGCGCGGGAGAGACCCCAGGTGTGTCGCCTGGGGCGCCGAAGGAGCAAGCACCCCGCACACTCTCAGGCAGCGAGAACCGCTCGGGTGAGGCGACTCTGGAAAGCGTGCCCCACGGCGCGCACCAACGGTGCAAGCCGCAGCTTCGTGCGGCGAAGCTCTCAGGTCCCAGGACAGAGTGGGGGAACCAGGACCACCACCCAGGGAGCGCTGTCGTGACCTTTCCGGAGAAGCTGCTGTACACCCCCGAGCACGAGTGGGTCGACTGGGTGCCGGGCACCCCGGACCCGGTGGCGGTCGGCATCACCTCGTACGCGGCCGGGTCGATGGGCGACATCGTGTTCGTCGACCTGCCGGCGGCGGGCACCAGGGTGACCTCCGGCGAGGTGTGCGGTGAGCTGGAGTCCACCAAGTCGGTCAGCGAGCTGTACGCGCCGGTCACCGGCGAGGTCGTCGAGGTCAACCCGGCCGTGGTCGCCGACCCGTCGCTGGTCAACAACGACCCGTACGGGCGCGGCTGGCTGTTCAAGGTGGCGGTCGAGGAGGCCACCGGCCTGCTGACCGCGGCGAAGTACGCGGAACTGACCGAGGGCTGATCGTGACGATCAGCGTGTTCGACCTGTTCTCCGTGGGCATCGGGCCGTCCAGCTCGCACACGGTCGGCCCGATGCGGGCGGCGACGATGTTCGCCGCCAGGCTGCGCCCCGCGCTCGCGTCCGTGGACCGGGTGCGGGTGGAGCTGTTCGGGTCGCTCGGGGCGACCGGCCACGGCCACGGCAGCCCGAAGGCGGTGCTGCTCGGGCTGGAGGGGCACCGCCCGGAGGAGGTCGACCCCTCGGCGGCCGAGGTCCGGGTGGCCGAGATCCGCGCGACCGGGCGGCTCCGGCTGGGCGGTGAGCGGGAGATCGCCTTCGCCGAGGACGGCGACCTGGTCATGCACCGGCGCAAGTCCCTGCCGCTGCACCCCAACGGGATGAGCTTCACGGCCTACGCGGGTTCGGCGGTGGTGGACTCGGCGGTGTACTACTCGGTCGGCGGTGGGTTCGTGGTCGACGAGACGGCCACCGGGACCGACCGGATCAAGCCGGACCAGACGCCGGTGGCGCACCCGTTCAAGACCGGTGACGAGCTGCTGGCCCGCACCCGCGAGTCCGGGCTGTCGATCAGCGAGGTGATGCTCGCCAACGAGCGGTCGTGGCGGGACGAGGCCGACATCCGGGGCGGCCTGCTGCACATCTGGCAGGTGATGCAGGACTGCGTCGAGCGGGGCTGCACGGAGTCCGGCGTGCTGCCCGGCGGGCTCAAGGTCCGGCGGCGGGCCGCGGAGATGCGGCAGCTGCTGGCGGCCGAGCACTACGCCACCGACCCGCTGCGGGTGATGGACTGGGTGACGCTGTTCGCGCTGGCGGTGAACGAGGAGAACGCCGCGGGCGGCCGGGTGGTGACGGCCCCGACCAACGGCGCGGCCGGCATCGTGCCCGCGGTGCTGCACTACTACAGGCGGTTCGTGCCGGGCGCGTCGGACGACGGCGTGGTGCGCTTCCTGCTGACCGCGGGTGCCGTCGGCGTGCTGTTCAAGGAGAACGCGTCGATCTCGGGGGCCGAGGTGGGCTGCCAGGGCGAGGTCGGCTCGGCCTGCTCGATGGCGGCCGGCGGGCTGGCCGAGGTGCTGGGCGGGACGCCGGAGCAGGTGGAGAACGCGGCCGAGATCGCCATGGAGCACAACCTCGGGCTGACCTGCGACCCGATCGGCGGCCTGGTGCAGATCCCGTGCATCGAGCGCAACGCGCTGGCGTCGATCAAGGCGATCACGGCGGCGCGGATGGCGCTGCGGGGGGACGGGTCGCACTTCGTGTCGCTGGACAAGGTCATCAAGACCATGCGGGAGACCGGCCGGGACATGAAGGACAAATACAAGGAGACGGCGCGCGGCGGGCTGGCCGTGAACGTCATCGAGTGCTGAGGAACGGCGTCTGAACAGCGCGGATGCCTTGCGTTGTTGCTCGGTGGTCCCCGACGCTGCCCGACGTCCCACGGCCTGGTCTTGACCCAGGTGCGACGGGCCCCACCCTGGTGTTGAGGGGTGGGGCCCGCCGCGCGTCGGGGGTCTGGATTTCGTTGCAGCGCAACCACTTCCGGTGGCAAGGTGGCGGAGCCGCTGCGGCAGTCGATCGCCGGGACCGGCCCGATCCAGCCGCGGGGCTGCGCGATCGTCCCGATATATCCATGTCGAAGGAGAAGACGTGACCGGTGACCACCTGGTCGTTATCTCGACGACCGACAGTGCCGAAGAAGCCGAATCGCTGAGTAAACTGATCGTAGCTGCGCGCTTGGCCGCTTGCGTGCAGATCAGCAGCCCTATCCGAAGCATCTACCGCTGGGAGGGCGCTGTTCAGGACGGTCAAGAGTGGCAACTGTGGATCAAGACCACGGGCGATCGGTTGGCCGAACTGACGGAGTTCATCAACCAGAACCACTCCTACGACACCCCGGAGATCGTGGCCCTGCCCATCCTCGGTGGCAACCCGGCCTATCTCCAGTGGATGACCGATGAGACGCGTTCCGCTGTTGAAAGTTAGTGCAACGCGCTGACGATTTTTTCGCGGAGTGCGCTTTCCGCGCCGTTCCTGGCGGCTGGCAGTGTGGACGCGAGGGCCAGCAGGCGGCTCTTGGCCAGTGTGGTCTCGGTCTGCACCGTCAGCCTGCCGGAAAGGGTGGCGAGCTCCCCGGCCCGGTCGTAGTCCTTGTTGGTCACTGCGGTGGTCGCCAAGTCCGCGAGGATGATGGCTCGAACCTTGTTGTCCCTGGGGGACAACGAACGCAACAGCGAATCGGCTGCGCTCTCGGCGTCTGAGTGCCGAAGCGTGGTGTACGCCGATACGGTCATGCCGCCAAGACGACTCGCTGAGAAGAAGGCGGTCCAGGGGCGCTCCGTGCGGGGTCGGGCGAAGTCGAATGCGGTCATCGCGCGTTCAACCGCTCGCAACGCTCCTGTGTCGTCCCCCAGCCGCGCAAGCTCTTCGGACTGGCGGGCCGCGATCCAGGACCGCGTAGCCGGTGCGGAAGAACCAGGCACGAGTTCGTGCGCTTGTTGTAGCAGCTTCGCGGCGGGGCCGGTGTCGTTGCGAGAAGACGCCAGGTAGCTCCAGTACCCCAGTGCACATGCTGCCAGCGCGCCGTCGTCCACGGCCTTGGCGATCTTCAACGTTTCCCGCCAGACGTTCGCCGCTTCATTGTCCTTGCCGACGTCGAAGAGCACCCAACCGGTGAGAACCTTGGTCTCACCCAGGGACACGGCCAGTGAACGCCGGACCTGCTCCGACCGGACGTTCTTCAGCAGGGCCTGTAGAACCTCCTCGTGGGACGAGAGCGAGCTGAGGAGTTGCCTCGCCGGAACGGTTTCCTCGGTTTGGAACAGGTCTGCGGTGCGGTCCTGCATGAGGCGGACCGTGGCATCGTCAACCGGTCGGCCGCGCTCAACGGAGTCCGTGAGGCGCTGCCAAGGGGTGTTGATCGCAAGGTCGGCGCTCGCCGCTGCTGCGGTGATACCTGCCGCCTTGAGCAGGTCTCGGCGTCGCACGTCGTGTCCTTCCTCGATGTTCCTGAGCGACGGCTCTGCTTCATCCTGGTGTGCGTGATCTGTTGATCCGCCAGCCATGCTGAACCACAACAGTCGTTCTGGGAGCTTGAGTACTGCGGCCCATTCCTGAAGTTTGTTCAAGTCCGTGACGGCCGTGGCGGAACGCTCGATGCGGCTGAGTTGCCCCTGGGTGCGCCCGATCCATCGGGACAGGTCCACCTGCTTGATCTCGGGTGTGTGCGCTCTGCGGTATGCCCGCATCACCCGGCCGATGTGGCGATCTTGCAGTGCCCGAAGGATCTCGGGCCGCAACCAGAATTCCTCGTCGTGGAGTGGAGCCTCCGACATGGGCGTTCCCCCGCTTAGCTTGGCTACGCATACGAGTGTAGCCGTGCTGTCAGACGCTGACCAGCGCGTATGCGTCCGATACATATGCGCTGCTGGAACGGGTCCACGTATGCGTTCGGTTCCAACAGTCCGATGGTCTTCCGGTCGATCCTGTATGTGGCAACACGTCCCGCTATCGAAAGGCACGGCATGGGAGCCGATGAGTCCGACGAGACGGAAGGGGCAGCGGAACCACCAGCGGTCTCGGACAAGGCGGCCATCGGAGCTGAACGCTACATCTGGGTTTACGCCAAAAGGGAGTCAGTGGTCCTGTCGGTGCCGGGTGTGCGTGATCTGGAGTTTTCGTTCAACGACGCGCGCGAAGTCGCGGACTCCATGAACAAGAGCGCGGACGACGCTGAACATTGGCACGAGTCGCACATGGGCGACCCCGATGGATGAGGTGCTCGAATCATGGCTATTGCTGCGGGTCACAGGTTCCCGATCAACTTCGACGAGTTGTTCCCGCAAGGGTTCTTCGTGCTGAAGGTGGAGCGGGCGCAGGAGTTCAGCGAGGGGAAGTCGCCGCGTCCGGCGGTGGACAAGCTGTCGGGCACGCCGTTCCGACCGGCGGTGTTCGTGGGGTTGAAGGTGTCGCCGTACGTGCGGGACGGCTGGGTGAACCACACGATCTGGGCGGAGGAGATGTTGTCGCCGCAGGACGTGGCGAAGGTGCGTCGGGGTGGCGGCAAGGTGGATGGGTCGGCGGGTGCTCCGTCGGCTGCGGCATAGGGGCGTCGATGGCTTCCGGAGGGGTGTTCGAGCCGGGCCCGGATGCGACGGTGGAGATCGTTCACTGGCCTGACAACGATCTTCACGGCCTGCGGTTGTCGTTGGCTCCCGGGATGGTCGCGGTGGGACCGGGGGCGGGGGACGGTGCGGCCGATCGGTTCGCGGAGTTCCTGTTGAACCTGGGCGATCAGGCGTTGTTGTTGGCGTCGGTGTTGTCGCCGGGGGTCGGTCGTCACGCGTTGAGCCGAAAGCCGGAGGGGCGTCCGGTGTCGGACTGGGCGGGCCCGGCAGGTGGCTCGGAGCCCGGGAAGTTGCCGGGATGAGTGGCTCGCACGGTCCTGAGCGGGTTTCGGGCACTGTGGCCTCGATCCAGTCGAAGTCGTACACCATCAGACTGCGGAGTGAGGCGTTCCTGAAAGCGGTCCGCCTGGCGGGGTACCCGTCGGACTACGGGCTTGCACGTGCGATGGGCGTGAATCGCTCGACCGTGACTCGGGTGATGAGCGGCTCTCTCCAGCCCGGTCCGTCGTTCATCGGCGGCGCATTGATCGCGTTGAGGCCGATGGAGTTCAACGATCTGTTCGAAATTGTTCAAATATTCGCTGAAGACGACATCTCGTCGATGGTCGTCGTCACGTCCGCAGGATGTGCGGATCGATTCGGGAGTTGGTGATCCGGTTGGACATGCCAGGCAAAGCCGGCACGGTTGTGGAAGTGGCGGAGGTGAAATCGGTCGAGCGGGGCAGGGCTGGGAGGCGAACTGTCTACCACGAAGTGCTGGGAACGCACCTGCGGGATCTGCGTCGGGAGCGCAAGGTCAAGTTGGTCGTGATCGCAAAGCGGTTCAACGTCTCGGTCGCCCGGCTGTCCAAAGTGGAGAACGGCACCCGTGGACCGAGTCCTGCCACCCTGGCGGTGTACTCCGAGGTGTTGCAGGTTCCGCTGTTGGACCTGCTGGCGAACGTGGTGGATCGGTACCGGGAATCGCTCGACCCCTTCGACCCGGCGCTCCGCGTCCAATTGCCGGCACACGTGCGTTCACTGCATGGCCTGGCTCTCTACGTGGGTATCTCGGCCGAGCTCCTGACCGGGTCCACGGAGATCCGTGCCGGTGAGGAGTCGGGTATTGATTCGAAGTGAAGGGCGACTAGCCGGTGCGGTAGTGGGAGGTGCGCCTGCGGAAAACGGGTGGTTATCGTTCAGTCTGCTTGTTCGGCATGGTCGTGGCGATTATTCTCCATGGGGGCGCTCATGTGCCGTCAACTATTCGGCAAGATGAGGTTGAAGGAGCTTTTGATAGAGAATCACTCGGGTGAGTTTGTTTGACGGTCTTCGGCAGTCATCGCAAAATCATCCCCGGTCTGGAGACGGCGCGCGGCGGGCTGGCCGTGAACGTCATCGAGTGCTGATCCGGTGAGCTCCGCCCGACCGGGCCCTCGGGTCCGATCGGGCGGAACCGCCCGGGTCCTAGCGCGGCAGCACGGACTCGACCGCCGCCACCACCTCGTCCGCCTCCGGGTCGGTCGCCGGGCGGAAGCGGGCGACTACCTCGCCGGTCGGGGACAGCAGGAACTTCTCGAAGTTCCACTGCACGTCGCCGGCCTCGCCCGAGGCGTCCGGGACGGCGGTCAGCTCCCGGTACACCGGGTGCCGGTCGGGGCCGTTCACCTCGATCTTCTCGAACAGCGGGAACGTCACCCCGTACGTGGTGGAGCAGAACGTCGCGATCTCCTCCGCGGTGCCCGGCTCCTGGCCCATGAACTGGTTGCAGGGGAAGCCGACCACCGAGAAACCGCGCTCCGCGTACCGCTCGTGCAGCTGCTCCAGGCCCTTGTACTGCGGCGTCAGGCCGCACCGGGACGCGACGTTGACCACCAGCAGCGCCCGGCCGGCCAGCGCGCCCAGGCTGGACGGCTCACCGGACAGGGTGTGCACCGGGATGTCGTGGATGCTCATGCCCGAAGGCTAGATCGCCGCAGTCCGACGAGCCCGCCCAGGACCAGCACCAGCGCCGGCGGCACCAGCGGCCCGCCCAGCGCCCACACCGAACCGGCCTCGACGGGTGCCACCGCCGCCGACAGGCAGACCGCCACCGCGAACGCCGCCGCGGTGGTCTGGAGCGCGTTGTCGGGCACCGCGTCCGCCAGCGCGAACAGGCCGACGCCGAGGGCGATCAGCGGGCCGACCGCCGGGTGCGACCACACCAGCACGGCCGTGCCGAGCAGCGCCGCCACCAGCGTCGGGTACAGCACGTGGCGCCGCCACAGGACCGCGGCGAGGGCCAGCAGGACCACGCCCGTGCCGGTGCCCACCCACCAGCGCGGCAGGTCGTGCAGGGCGGTGCTCGTCGGCAGGGCCGCCCAGCCGACCGCGGCGGCCGTCGCGTAAGCCCCCGCGGGCGCCGCGTACCCGAGGCTCCGCGCGACCACCCACGTCCCGCCCAGCAGCACGGCCGTCCAGTACAGGCCGACGGCGGTCGGGTGGCGCAGGTCCGGCAGGTCCACCAGCAGCGCGAGCACGTGGCCCGCGCGCTGCCCCGACCCGCCCGGTTGGTACAGCGGCACGGCCAGCAGCGACGCCGTCCCGAAGAACAGCAGCGGCACCGCCCAGGCCCGCCGCGCCACCGCCGTGCGGTGCCCGGTCACGCTCGTCTCCCCCATCCGGCCAGGCTGGCAGCGGGCCCCGGTGGGCGTCAACCGCGTGGCCCGGGAACACCGCGTCCCGGTCGGATGTCGGCGCGCTCCCGCCCGCGCGGGCCGGGCAGCCCGCGCGCGCCCGGTGGTCCAGCGGCCGGAACGTCACCGGAACGCCGATCGCGCACAGCCGGAAGTCACCCATCGTCATCCCCCCGGGGAATTTCCGGCGGAGGATGGATCGGGCCTGCTGAGACGGGGCGTGTGCGGAAGAGGTCCGATCACTCGGGTGGAGCAGGCGAACGGGCGCTCCGTGACCCCTGGGGGGACGGGACGGACCCGCGTGGTTTCACCGATGTGAACTTCGTTGACGCTGGTGTGAACCACCCCTAACGTCAACGGCGAGAGGTCCGAGGACCTCTTCAACCCGGGGAGGGGACCGCGACTTCGGCGGCGGTGTCGTGGCCCCCTTCCCGGGCCCTCGGGTCGGTGGTCGTCAGAAGTCGAAGACGGGGCCCGTGTGCGCGCGCATCAGGCAGGCGTTCGAGAACTCCGCCTGGAACGAGCGCTTCTCACCGCGCCACTTGCCGGTGGCCTTCACCCGCACGGGGGCATACTCCATCGTGCAAGCGCCCTGACCGGGGTTCATGCTGCCGACCTGACCGTCCACCTCGGACAGCGCGGCGCAGGTCTCGTCCGCCCGGGGGTGCAGACCTCCGTTCGGTTCGCAGATGAGGTTGACGACCTGGAGCGCTCCGTCGCGCGTCGTGCTGAGCACGAAGCTCGACTCCGGGGCGGCGAAGCTGGGAATCAGTGCGGCGATCGCCGCGAGGACGGGGAGTGGTGCCATGTGCCCACCATGGGCCCACGGCACCGCCTCCTCCAGTTATCTCACCGGAAAGTGTGGTTCCGCTAAAGTTCCGCCACGATCAGGTCGGATATCGCGCGCATCCCGGCGGCGTTCGGGTGGACCGGGAACGCGGGCGAGGTCGGCAGCAGGCCCTCGACCCACTTGACCCCGGGCGGTTGGCACACGTCCCGCCCGAGGCTCGCCGGGTAGGGGTCGACGAACGCCGCGCCCGCCGCCGAGGCCCGCGCGCCCAGCTCGGCGTTGAGCCGGCGCTCGGTGGCGTCCAGGTACGGCACGTCGCCCACCGAGATGGGCACCAGCGGCCAGCAGCCGCGCGCGGGCGGCAGGATGCGCGGGTATCCCACCACGACCACGTGCGCCCGGGGCGCGCGCTGCGCGATGTCCTGGAGCACGGCGGTGAGCCGGGGCCCCAGTGCCTGGACGCGCGCGGCCAGCTCGTCCCCGCCGCCCGCGGTGTACCGGCGGGTGCAGGGCGCGCCCAGCGGGTCGAGCACGCTGTCCGCGGCGCAGGTCAGGGTGATGTCGCCGAACCCGATGTCGTTGCCGCCGATGGTGAGCGTGACCAGGTCGGTGTCCTCGCGGAGCGCGTCGAGCTGCGGTGGGTTCCGGCCGAGCAGCACGTCCTGGGGCGCGGTCATGTGCGCGGTGGTCGCGCCGCCGCAGGTGACGTCGGTGAGCCGCGCGCCGAGCCGGGCGGCGACCAGGGCGGCGTAGTTGCGGGTGGAGCGGAAGCAGCCCAGCGGGTCGGTGCGCTGGTGGGGGATGAACGGGCCGGAGGCGTAGGAGTCGCCGAGCGCGACGTAGGCGGTGTAGGTGGGGGCGGCGGACGCGGTCGCGGGCGCCACCAGCGCCGCGACCAGGGCCAGCGCCGCGGGGAGGCGGAGGGTCATCAGGCACCTCACTACTCGCGAGTAGGTGGAGATGGGTGGATCGTGGCTATGACCCGGCTCACTGTCAAGGTCCGGCGTCGCCTGGGCGCCCGGCTCGCGTGGGGGCAGCCCCCGCCCGCGCGGGGGCTGCCCGCGCGAGCTGGGCAGGCGGGGTGCTGGGCAGGCGGGGTGCTGGGCAGGCGGGGTGCTGGGCAGGCGGGGTGCTGGGCAGGCGGGGTGCCCGCACCCATCAGCGGGCGAGCGGGACCACGCTCCCCGTCCTCGCCGACTCGAACGCCGCCTCCACGACCTCCAGCCCCGCCACCGCGTCGGCCGCCGGCACCGGGGCCTGACCGGCCGCGACAGCCGCGTAGAAGTCCTGGTAGGCCCCCGGTGAGGTGCGCACCGGCACCCCGCCCAGCAACCCCCGGTGCTCCTCGCCGTCCTCCCCCCACCCGGGCCCGCCGGGCGTCGCACCCGCCTTCAGCGCCTCCTCCTGCGGGTCCATGCCGAACTTCACGAACGCCGTCCGGTCGCCCAGCACCCGGAACCGGGGCCCGAGCGCGGCCGCCAGCGCCGAAGCCCACAGGTGCGACACCGCGCCGGTGGTGTGGGTCAGCGCCAGGAACGCGTCGTCGTGCGCCACCGCGCCGGGGCGCAGCGCGCGCACCTCCGCGTACACGGCGGTGGGCCGCCCGAACAGCGCGATGGCCTGGTCGACCAGGTGCGTCCCCAGGTCGTACACGATGCTGCCCAGGTCCGCCGGGTCGCCGGACTCCTTCCAGGAGTCCTTGACCTCCGGCCGCCACCGCTCGAACCGCGACTCGAACCGGTGCACCCGGCCCAGCTCGCCGTCCCCGACCAGCCGCGCCACCGTGCGGAAGTCGCCGTCCCAGCGCCGGTTGTGGAACGGCGCGAGCACCAGCCCCCGGGACGCCGCCAGGTCCACCAGTTCGCGCGCCTGCGCCGCGGTCGCCGCGAACGGCTTGTCCACCACCGCGTTCAGGCCGTGCTCCAGCGCGGCGCGGGCGTGCGGGGCGTGGAAGCGGTTCGGCGTGGTCACCACGGCCAGGTCGAACTCGTCGGCGCGCGCCCACAGCTCGTCGGGGGACGCGATCAGCTCCGCCCCGGGGTAGCGGGCCCCCACCTCGGCCCGGCGCTCGGCGTTGCCGGTGACCACGGCGGCCAGCTCCAGACCGGGCGCGGTGGCGATGAACGGGGCGTGGAACGCGGCTCCCCCGAGCCCGTAGCCGATCAGTGCGGTGCGCATACCGGGAACCCTAGGCGTCCCACGACGTGGACGCCCTGTCGTGGGTTGTCACGCAGCGCTACCTTCAGCCCCATGAGTCTGCTGGTGACCCGACGGCACGTGGACTACGCGCGTGTCACCAGCACGGCCTGTCACCCCGGCTGATCCACCTCGTTCCAGCACCGCCGTCTCCCCCTTCGGCGTGCCCTCACCACCCCCCAGCCCGACAGGAGCACCCCGCATGTCCTGGTCGTTCGACACGAAGCAGGTCCACTCCGGCGCCGCGCCCGACCCCGCCACCGGCGCCCGGGCCACGCCGATCTACCAGACCACCTCGTTCGTGTTCCGCGACACCGCGCACGGCGCGGCGCTGTTCAGCCTCGCGGAGCCCGGCAACATCTACACCCGCATCAACAACCCCACCCAGGACGTGCTCGAACAGCGGGTCGCGGCGCTGGAGGGCGGCATCGCGGCGGTGGCGTTCGCCTCCGGCCAGGCCGCCGAGACCGCCACGATCCTCAACCTCGCCCGCGCGGGCGACCACCTCGTCTCCAGCGCCTCCCTCTACGGCGGCACCTACAACCTGTTCCACTACACGCTGCCCAAGCTCGGCATCGAGGTGTCCTTCGTGGACGACCCCGACGACCTCGACGCGTGGCGCGCGGCCGTGCGGCCCAACACCAAGGCGTTCTTCGCCGAGTCGCTGGCCAACCCGCGCAGCAACGTGCTCGACATCGAGGGCGTGGCGGAGGTGGCGCACGCGGCGGGCGTGCCGCTGGTCGTGGACAACACGGTGCCGACGCCCTACCTGCTGCGGCCCCTGGAGCACGGCGCGGACATCGTGATCCACTCCGCCACCAAGTACCTCGGCGGCCACGGCACCGCCATCGCGGGCGTGGTGGTCGACGGCGGGAAGTTCGAGTTCTCCGACGCCGAGCGGTTCCCCGACTTCACCGAGCCCGACCCCAGCTACCACGGTCTCCAGTACTGGCCCGCGCTCGGCCACGGCGCGTTCGCCGCGAAGCTGCGCGTGCAGGGCCTGCGCGACACCGGCGCGGCCATCGCCCCGCTGAACAGCTTCCTGGTCGTCCAGGGCATCGAGACGCTGTCGCTGCGGCTGGAGCGGCACTCGGCCAACGCGCTGGAGCTGGCCCGCTGGCTGGAGGCGCGCGACGAGGTGGCGAAGGTGCACTACGCGGGCCTGGAGTCCAGCCCGTGGCACGCCCTCGCCCTGAAGTACCTGCCGAACGGGCAGGGCGGCATCGTGTCGTTCGAGCTGCACGGCGGCGTCGAGGCGGGGCGGGCGTTCGCGGACGGGGTCGAGCTGTTCAGCCAGCTGGCCAACATCGGCGACGTGCGCAGCCTGATCATCCACCCGGCCAGCACCACGCACAGCCAGCTCACCCCGGAGGAGCAGCTCGTCGCGGGCGTCACGCCGGGCCTGATCCGGCTGTCGGTCGGCATCGAGGGCGTGGAGGACCTCAAGGCCGACCTGGAGGCGGGGTTCCGCGCCGCGAAGTCGGTGCTGTGACCCCCGGGAACCCGGGAGTTCCCAGGAACCCCGGAGTTTCCAGGAACCCCGGAGTTTCCACGACCACCGTCGGGGAGACCCCTCCCGCCACCGGTGGGTGGCGGGAGGGGGACCCCGTCGGGCGGCGCCGCTGGTTCCGCGGCGCCCTGCCCGGCCTGCCCCTGTCGATCGCCTACGAGACGTGGGGCGAGCCGAACGAGGACCGCTCGAACGCGGTGCTGGTGCTGCACGCGCTGACCGGCGACAGCCACGTGGCGGGCGGGGTCGAGCCGGGCCACCCGACGCCGGGCTGGTGGGACGGCCTGGTCGGGCCCGGCCGGGCGCTGGACCCGGCCGAGTGGTTCGTGGTCGCGCCGAACGTGCTGGGCGGCTGCCAGGGCACCACCGGGCCGTGGGCCCCCGCGCCGGACGGGGCCCCGTGGGGCCCGCGGTTCCCGCGCGTGTCCGTGCGGGACCAGGTGGCGGCCGAGGTGCTGCTGGCCGACCACCTGGGCATCGGCGCGTGGGCCGCGGTGCTGGGCGGGTCGATGGGCGGGATGCGCGCGCTGGAGTGGGCGGTGTCCGAGCCCGACCGGGTGCGGTCGCTGCTGGTGCTGGCCTCGCCCGCGGCGTCGACCGCGGAGAACATCGCGCTGGCCTCGGCCCAGCTGCACGCGATCGCGCTGGACCCGGTCCGGGGCATGGGCGTGGCCCGGCGGATCGCCCACGTCAGCTACCGCAGCGAGCCGGAGCTGGCGGCCCGGTTCGGGCGCGCGGTGCAGCCGGACGGGCGGTTCGCCGTCGAGTCCTACCTGGACCACCACGCCGACAAGCTCGCCCGCCGGTTCGACCCGGAGAGCTACGCGGTGCTGACCGAGGCCATGAACGGCCACGACGTGGGCCGGGACCGGGGCGGCGTGCGGGCGGCGCTGGGCCGGGTCACCGCGCGCACGATCGTGGCGGGCATCGACTCGGACCGGCTCTACCCGCCGCACCTCCAGGCGGAGATCGCCGAGGCCGTGCCCGGCGCGGGCGACCTGCGCGTGGTGACCTCGCCCTACGGCCACGACGCGTTCCTGATCGAGGTCGACCAGGTGGCCAAGCTGGTGGACGAGCTGCTGGAGGGGGTCCGGGACCCCCGGTGACGCGGGCCGGCCCGCGTCCGCAAGCGCTTGCGCGGGCCGGTCACTCCTCCAGCGCGGTGGCGATCCAGGGCGCCACGGGCAGGTCGCGGGCCTGGCACTCGGCGGCCAGCTTCACCGTCCAGCGCAGTGCCTGGAGCACCACGGTGGCCAGCTCCTGCGGCTGCCCGTTGGCCAGCGCGATCTCGATCTGCTCGGCCGCCGCCTCCTCGTCGCCGTGCACCTCGGCGAGCAGCGTGCGGATCGCGGTGCGCACCGGCGGGTCGGCGTCGTCGATCGGCACCTCCTGCCCGTCCTCGTCGAAGACCTGCATCTTCACCGGGGTCGCGCCACCCGAGCCGAGCGCGGCGACCATCTCGCTGCACTCGGAGAACAGCAGCAGGACCAGCTCCCGGATCTCCTCGTTGCCCTCGGGCGAGCCGCTGAGGTAGCCGGTGACCAGGTCGACCGCGACCGCGTCCTCACCGACCTTGGCGGCGGCCAGGGCCTCGGCGGCCACGGCCTGGAGCCGTGCGCGGCGGTCCGGATCTTGCTGCGGGTGCATGCGGCCATCTTCCGAGGGAGTAGGTGTGCACAGCTCTTGCCTATTGCCTACCCGGTGGTGTTCGGCTGAAGCAACGCCTTGTCCGCCGGGGTGCCGCTCGGGTATGTCGCGTCCGGGCGCACGTGCCGGGGTACCCCCGGCCGGCCGGCGTCAGGCTCATGATCCGCACTTTCCTCCGGGTGGCCCCGCCGCGCGACCGCGCGGGTCCCGGCGGCGTCCGCCACCCCCCGGACGGGTGGTGGACGCGCGCCGCCCGGTCCTGTTCGGACTGTCCCCGCGCGGTCGGTCCGGGCCCGGCGCCCCGGCCGGCCTACGGCTGTCGGAGCGCCTCGCGCGGCTGCTCGTGCTCCTCGTGCTGCGCCGGGTCCTGCTTCGGCACCGCCGCCAGCAGCGCGACCAGGATCGTCGCGCCGTGCAGGGTGATCTCCGCGGCGGTCGGCCGGAGCACCAGCAGGGCGGGCACGCAGGCCAGCGCGGTCAGCAGCCAGGGCCGGCGGGAGTGGCAGTTGCCCGCGTGCGCGGTGTGCAGCAGGTACCAGCCGAGCAGCAGGTGGATCAGGTTCTGGAGCGGGTCGACCCGGAACACCACCAGCGTGCCCGCCGCGCCCGCGAACCCGGTGACGAAGAACCCGAGCACGCCCAGCACGCCGTAGCCGACGCCGAGGGTGACCGCCAGCCGGGTGCGGTGGGTCTCCCGGGTCCGGCACGGCAGCTGGGTGGCGCCGCGCTCGAAGCGGTGGAACAGCAGCAGCACCGGCAGGAGCAGCAGCACGAGCACGGCCAGCCAGCGGGGCCGGTGCACGACCCAGCCGAACGCGGTGGGCCCGTCGAGCACCCCGAGCAGCCCGACCACGGCGGCGAGCGCGGTGAGGTAGCCGAGGTAGACCGTCATCGGGGCGGTGCGGGCGAACTCGACCACCCGCCACTGGCGGTGCCCCTCCAGCCACGCCGACGCGCGGGGTCGCAGCAGCAGCACCACGCAGATCTGGGCCAGGCCGAGCACCAGCAGGCAGACGGTGGGCGGGCTGAGGTTGGAGGTCCGCTCGCCGGGCAGCGCCATCATGGTGCGCGGGTAGCCGCCGAGGGTGATCAGCGCCAGCAGCACGGGCACGGCGGCCACCGCGAGCAGGGCGAGCACGCGTCGGGAGAGCCGGAGCAGGCTGCCGTCGGCGTAGTGGAACCCGAGCTGCTGGAGCAGCAGCGCGCCCAGGAGCAGGTTGACGTGGCCGCCGGTGCGCCAGTCGAAGCCGATGCGCAGCGCGTCGACCAGGATCATCAGGGCGACCAGCGCGACCGGGGTGACCAGGCGGGCGTCGCGGTGCAGCCGGGCCATCACCGGGGTGGCGGCCACCGCGACCAGGTAGAGGCCGAGGAACCACAGCGGGTGGGCGATGAGCCGGCCGAACAGCTCGACCCGCGACTTGTCCACGTCGAGCAGCTCCAGCGGCAGCGGCAGGACCAGCCAGGCCAGCACGAAGGCCAGCACCGGGCGCAGCAGCCACGAGGTGCGGGCGGCCAGGTAGCGCCCGTAGCCGCCGTGCTCGGCCTGGACGGCGTGCCAGCTGACCAGGTTGGCGTGGCCGCCCGCGAAGTAGAAGACCGGGGTGGCCTGGAGGAGCCAGGTGAGCAGCCACAGCCAGGTGGCGCCGGTGCCCGCCCAGTGCAGCACGGTCAGCACCGACTGTCCGATGACGACCAGGCCCAGGGCGGCCAGTCGGAGGAAGGTGGCGTAGCGGTCGGGGTGCCGCGTCGGCGGCGGCGGTCCGGGCGGCTCGCGGCGGTGCGGCAGGCGGGCGACGAGCAGGAAGACGACGACGGCGCTGCCGAAGCCCCAGGCCAGCACCGGCTCGTGGCCCGGCGGCCCCCAGCGCTGCCGCCACGAGTTGAACTCCAGGCCCGCGGTGTAGAGCTGGGCGGTGGCGCGGCACCGGTCGGCGCTGCCGCGCGGGTTGCGGTCGCACTGGGCGTTCATGTCCACGACGAGGCGGGTGTCCAGCGACTCGCGCGCCTGCCGGTCGAGGGGGCGGCCCTTGCTCTCGGCGTAGCGGAGCAGGTCGTAGCCGAGGTCGTGGGCCCGGCAGCCGGTGCCGAAGTCCCACTCGGTGTCGCCGGCGGGGCCGGAGCAGCCCCCGTCGGGGTCGATGGCGCGGGTGGTGCCGTCCGGGGCGGTGACGACCTGCGGCGTGCGGTGGACGACCTCGGTGAAGTCGTCGGGGAACCCGGGCAGGGGGTCGGCGGAGGTGGGGTTGGCCATCGCCGCCACGGCGCGGGCGGCGACGGCGACGTCCCCGGTGAGCGGGGGCGGGTCGGTGGCGCCCGCGGGGCGGGAGGCGATCACGCCGCACGCGAACACGGCCAGGGTGATCAGGGTGAAGCGGCACCAGGCCGGTAAGCGGGCGAGCAACCGGAAGCCCGGCCACCCCCCGGCGGTCCT
Source organism: Saccharothrix sp. BKS2 (assembly GCF_047689505.1). Taxonomy (NCBI): domain Bacteria; kingdom Bacillati; phylum Actinomycetota; class Actinomycetes; order Pseudonocardiales; family Pseudonocardiaceae; genus Saccharothrix; species Saccharothrix sp. BKS2. The sequence goes on from NZ_JAUQOL010000023.1 coordinate 92,263, forward strand.
CACCCTGTCGTCACCCATCGGCCACCCAGGCTACGGACCGGCGTCACGGCCCGCCAACCCTTTGACCCCCCGGTAGGGGGTGGGGCCTGCCCCACCGCCGGTCAGCGCAGCCCGGGGTGGTCCTGCCGCCAGAGGGTCAGCAGCAGGTAGGCGGCGACGCAGGTGCTCTCGGAGATCACGCCGTCGCGCAGCATCTGCTCCACCTCCCGGCGCGGGAACCAGCGCTGGCGCATGTCCTGCTCGGTCTCCTCCCGGTTCGGCTCGCCGGGCACGAGCCCGGAGGCGAGGAACACGTGGCCGCCCGCGCCGGTCATGCTGTTCGAGCTGTGGATGTAGCCCAGCCGGTCGAACCGGCGCGCGGTGAACCCGGTCTCCTCGGCCAGCTCGGCGGCGGCCAGCTCCTCCGGCGTGCCGGTCACGCCCTGCGGGAACGAGCCGGACGGGAACTCCCAGGACCGGTGCCCGACCGGGTACCGGTACTGCTCCACCAGGTGGTACCCGTCGTCCTCCAGGGGGATCACCAGCGCGAAGTCGGGTTTGTCGATCACCGAGTAGACGCCGCGCGACCCGTTGGCGAGCTCGATCCGGTCCTCGCGCAGCGACAGCCACGGGTTCTCGTACACGACCCTGGACGACAGCGTCTTGATGCTCATGCCCCCCAGTCTTACGGCCCGGGGCCGCTTTTCCCGAGGGTCGGCGCTCAGCCGACCGCGCCCGAGAGCGAGGCCAGCGCCATCCGCGAGAGCAGCTTCGCCATCTGCTCCCGGTCCAGGTGGGCGCTGTGCGGGGTGGAGTTGATCAGGCCGAACACCGCGTGCGCGGCGGCCCGCGCGGTCGGCTCGTCCACCTCCGGCGAGGTCTTGCGGATCGTCTCGACCCACACCTCGACGTAGCGCCGCTGGAGCGCTCTCACCCGCCGCCGGTCGGGGTCGGTCAGGTTGGCCAGGTTCCGGATCTGCACGGTGATCAGCGCCGGGTCGTCCAGCGCGAAGTCGACGTGCCAGCGGATCAGCTCCCGCAGCGCGTGCCCCGGGTCCCGGGACACCGCGACGCGGGCGAGCCCGCCGTCCAGCAGGCGTTCGCTGATCTGCGTCAGCATTTCTCCCAGCATCGCGTCCTTGCTGCGGAAATGCCGGTAGAGCGCGGGTCCGGAAATACCCACGGCCGCGCCGATGTCGTCGATCCCGACCCCGTGGAAGCCGTGCCGGGCGAACAGTTCGGCGGCGGCGGCCAGGATCTGGTCGCGGCGGCTCTGCTTCACGGGTACGTCCGGCACGGCGCCCATCTTAAGCGGCTCGCCCACCCTGGGTAAACGGCCGTTAACTTCGGGGCCACCCGGAGATCGTTAACTACTTTCTGTAGCACTTCGTTAACTCTTGACCCACTCTTCTTGGGCGGGTCTACCTGCTGGTACCTGTTGTTGTGCACTGCATCACACCCTGCGCTGTTTCCCTTCGGGAGGCTCCGATGCGTCCTGTCAAAACCCTGCTCAGCGCCGCGGTCGCGTTCGCCGCGTCGCTGGCGCTCGTGACCCCGGCCCACGCCGCGGGAGCCAATTACGTCGCGCTCGGCGACTCCTACTCCTCCGGGACCGGCACCGGCTCGTACTACAGCGACTCCGGCAGCTGCAAGCGCAGCCAGTACGCCTATCCCGCGCTCTGGGCGGCGGCCAACGCGCCCGCGTCCTTCAAATTCGTCGCCTGCTCCGGCGCCCGGACCGGCGACGTGCTGAACAACCAGATCGGCGCGCTCGCCTCGACCACCTCGCTGGTCAGCATCTCGATCGGCGGGAACGACGCCGGCTTCTCCGACGTGATCACCAGCTGCACCCTGGGCACGGACGCGTCCTGCACCAACCGGGTGAACCAGGCCAAGGCTTACGCCACCGGGACCCTGCCCGGCCAGCTGGACAACGTCTACACCCAGATCCGCAACCGCGCGCCGTCCGCGAAGGTCGTCGTGCTGGGTTACCCGCGCCTCTACAAGGTGCCCGGCACCTGCTCGGTCGGCCTGAGCGACACCAAGCGGGCCGCGATCAACTCCGCCGCCGACACCCTCCACCAGGTCATCTCGGCCCGCGCGGGTGCCCGGTCGTTCACCTACCGCGACCTGCGCGGGGCGTTCACCGGGCACGAGATCTGCTCGTCGGACTGGTGGCTGAACAGCCTGTCCTGGCCGGTCGACGAGTCCTACCACCCGAACCGCAACGGCCAGCGCCTCGGCTACCTGCCGCAGTTCACCGCGGCGGCCTGACCGCCGCGGCCTGATCGCGGCCTGACCGCCGGGCACCGAAGAGGGGGCCGTAGCCGGCGGCCCCCTCCCGCTTGTCCGGTTCCGTTAACAGGCGCTAACATCCTCGTAGGTTAACGATGGCTAACCGCGAGGAGCCCGATGGACGCCCCGGTGCTGCGCAGCGTCGCCGACAAGTCGGCCGACGCCTTCCGGCGCTACCACGACGAGCACGCGCGCCTGGTGCGCGAGCTGCGCGCCAAGCTCCGCGCGGCCGCGAGCGGCGGCCCGGAGAAGGCCCGCAGGCGGCACGTGGAGCGCGGCAAGCTGCTGCCCCGCGACCGCGTGGACGCCCTGCTCGACCCCGGCTCGCCGTTCCTGGAGCTCTCGCCGCTCGCCGCGGACGGCATGTACGACGACGAGGCCCCCGCCGCGGGCGTCATCACCGGCGTGGGGCGCGTCTCGGGCCGGGAGGTCGTGGTGGTCGCCAACGACGCCACCGTCAAGGGCGGCACCTACTACCCGATGACGGTCAAGAAGCACCTCCGCGCCCAGGAGGTGGCGCTGCACAACAACCTGCCCTGCGTGTACCTGGTGGACTCCGGCGGCGCGTTCCTCCCGCGCCAGGACGAGGTGTTCCCCGACCGCGAGCACTTCGGCCGCATCTTCTTCAACCAGGCCACCATGTCCGCCCGCGGCATCCCGCAGGTCGCGGCCGTCCTCGGCTCCTGCACGGCGGGCGGCGCGTACGTGCCCGCGATGTCCGACGAGGCGGTCATCGTGCGCGGCCAGGGCACGATCTTCCTCGGCGGCCCGCCCCTGGTGAAGGCCGCGACCGGCGAGGTCGTCACCGCCGAGGAGCTGGGCGGCGGCGAGCTGCACTCGCGCACCTCCGGCGTCACCGACCACCTCGCCGAGGACGACGGGCACGCGCTGCGCATCGTCCGCTCCATCGTCTCCACCCTCGGACCGCGCGCCCCGCGCCCGTGGCGGGTGGAGCCGAGCGTGGAACCGGTGGTCGACCCGGGCGAGCTGTACGGCGTCGTGCCCACCGACAGCCGCACCCCCTACGACGTGCGCGAGGTCATCGCCCGCATCGTCGACGGCAGCCGGTTCCGGGAGTTCAAGGAGCAGTACGGCACGACGCTCGTCACCGGCTTCGCCCGCATCCACGGCCACCCGGTCGGCATCGTCGCCAACAACGGCGTGCTGTTCGGCGAGTCCGCCCAGAAGGGCGCGCACTTCATCCAGCTGTGCGACCAGCGGTCCGTGCCGCTGGTGTTCCTCCAGAACATCAGCGGGTTCATGGTCGGCCGCGAGTACGAGGCCGCCGGCATCGCCAAGCACGGCGCGAAGATGGTCACCGCGGTGGCGTGCGCGCGGGTGCCGAAGTTCACCGTGGTCATCGGCGGCTCGTTCGGCGCGGGCAACTACTCGATGTGCGGCCGGGCCTACTCGCCCCGGTTCCTCTGGATGTGGCCGAACGCCCGGATCTCCGTCATGGGCGGCGAGCAGGCCGCGTCCGTGCTCGCCACCGTGCGGCGCGACCAGCTCGGCGACGCGTGGTCGGCGGAGGACGAGGAGGCTTTCAAGGCCCCGATCCGGCGGCAGTACGAGGACCAGGGCAACCCGTACTACTCCACCGCGCGCCTGTGGGACGACGGCGTGATCGACCCGCTCGACACGCGCACCGTGCTCGGGCTGGCCCTGTCCACGGCGGCCAACGCCCCGATCGAGCCGGTGTCCTACGGCGTCTTCCGGATGTGATGGCGATGTTCGAGTCCGTTCTGGTGGCCAACCGAGGCGAGATCGCGGTGCGGGTGATCCGCGCGCTGCGCCGGTTCGGCATCCGGTCGGTCGCGGTCCACAGCGACGCCGACGCCGACGCCCTGCACGTGCGGCTGGCCGACGAGTCGGTGCGGCTCGGCCCGGCGTCGGCCCGGGAGAGCTACCTGTCGATCGAGCGGGTCGTGGAGGCCGCGCTGTCGACCGGCGCGCGGGCCGTGCACCCCGGCTACGGCTTCCTGGCCGAGAACGCCGAGTTCGCGCGCGCCTGCGACAAGGCCGGGCTGGTGTTCATCGGCCCGCCCGCCGAGGCGATCGAGGCGATGGGCGACAAGATCCGCGCCAAGCTGACCGTCGCGGCGGCCGGCGTGCCCGTGGTGCCCGGCCGCACCGAGGTCGGCATGACCGACGACGACCTGGTCGACGCGGCCGGCGAGATCGGGTTCCCGGTGCTGCTCAAGCCCTCCGCGGGCGGCGGCGGCAAGGGGATGCGGCTGGTCCGCGAGCCGGGCGCGCTGCGGGACGCGATCGAGTCGGCGCGGCGCGAGGCGCGCGGGTCGTTCGGGGACGACGCGCTGCTCATCGAGCGGTTCGTCGGCAACCCCCGGCACATCGAGATCCAGGTCCTGGCCGACGCGCACGGCGCGGTCGTCCACCTCGGCGAGCGGGAGTGCAGCCTCCAGCGGCGGCACCAGAAGATCATCGAGGAGGCGCCGTCACCGCTGCTCACGCCCCCCGTGCGGGAGGCGATGGGCCGGGCGGCGGTGGAGGCGGCCCGGTCCGTCGGGTACGTCGGCGCGGGCACCGTGGAGTTCATCGTCGACGGCGCCTCCGGCGACTACTTCTTCATGGAGATGAACACCCGGCTCCAGGTCGAGCACCCGGTCACCGAGCTGGCGACCGGCGTGGACCTGGTCGAGCAGCAGCTGCGCGTCGCGGCGGGCGAGCACCTCCGGCTCGGCGAGGTGACCTTCACCCGGCACGCGGTGGAGGCGCGGGTCTACGCGGAGGACCCGGCGCGCGGGTTCCTGCCGACCGGCGGCACCGTGCTGGCGCTGGAGGAGCCCGCGGACGTGCGGGTCGACTCGGCGCTGCGGGTCGGGCTGACCGTCGGCAGCGACTACGACCCCATGCTGGCCAAGGTGATCGCGGCCGGCGACACCCGCGAGGAGGCGCTGCGCCGGCTGGACGCCGCGCTCGGGCGGGTGGTGCTGCTGGGCGTGACGACGAACATCCCGTTCCTGCGGGCCCTGCTGCGGCACCCGGACGTGCGGTCCGGCGCGCTGGACACCGGGCTGGTCGAGCGCGAGCTGGAACGGCTGGTCGAGGTCCGGCGGCCGGACGAGGTGCTGGCCGCGGCGGCGCTGGAGCGGCAGCTGTCGCTGCGCGGCGGGGACGACCCCTGGGCGCGGGGCGACGGCTGGCGGGTCGGTGAGCACGCGTGGACCACGTGGCTGATCGACGGCGTGCCGGTGCGCGTGCGCGGCGACGAGGTGTCGGTGGACGGCGCGGAACCGGTGCGGCTCAAGGCTTTCGTCGAGGACGGCGCCCTGGTCGTCGGCGGTCGGCGGTACGCGGTGGCCAGGTCAGGGGACGTGCTGTGGCTCGGCGCGGACGGGTGCTCGTGGGCGCTGACCGAGACCCGGCCGTCCGAGGTCGCCGCGACCGCCGCCGGAGGCGCCGGCGGGCCGGTGACCAGCCCCATGCCGGGCACGGTGCTGGTGGTGCGCGCGTCCGCCGGTGACGAGGTCGCCGCGGGTCAACCGCTGTTCGTGGTCGAAGCGATGAAGATGGAGCACACCGTCACGGCACCCGTGGCCGGCGTGCTCGCCGAAGTTCGGGTCCAGGCGGGCGACCGGGTCGCGCTGGACCAACCCCTTGCCGTCGTCGTGCCCCACCAGGAGTGAGAACGATGTTGGACTTCCGTCTTGACGAGGACCACGAGGCGCTGCGCAAGACCGTCGAGGAGTTCGCGCGCGCCGAGGTCGCGCCCGTGATCGGCGGGTTCTACGAGCGCGAGGAGTTCCCGTACGAGATCGTCGCCAAGATGGGGCGGATGGGCCTGTTCGGCCTGCCGCTCCCCGAGGAGCACGGCGGCATGGGCGGGGACTACTTCGCGCTGTGCCTGGCGCTGGAGGAGCTGGCGCGGGTCGACTCGTCGGTGGCGATCACGCTGGAGGCCGGGGTGTCGCTGGGCGCGATGCCGATCCACCGGTTCGGCTCCGACGAGCAGAAGGCCACCTGGCTGCCCCGGCTGGCGGCCGGCGAGGTGCTGGGCGCGTTCGGGCTGACCGAGCCGGGCGGCGGGTCGGACGCGGGCGCGCTGCGCACCACGGCCCGCCTCGACGGCGACGAGTGGGTGGTCAACGGCACCAAGGCGTTCATCACCAACTCGGGCACGGACATCACCGGCCTGGTCACGGTCGCGGCGGTGACCGGGCGGCGGGAGAACGGCAAGCCGGAGATCTCGGCGATCCTGGTGCCGTCCGGCACGCCCGGGTTCACCGTGTCGCGCAAGTACTCCAAGGTCGGGTGGAACGCCTCGGACACGCGCGAGCTGGCGTTCCAGGACTGCCGCGTGCCGGCGGCGAACCTGGTCGGCGAGCGCGGGCGCGGGTACGCGCAGTTCCTCCAGACCCTGGACGAGGGCCGGATCGCCATCGCCGCGATCGGGGTGGGGCTGGCGCAGGGCTGCGTGGACGAGTGCCTGCGGTACGTGGGGGAGCGGGAGGCGTTCGGCCGCAAGATCGGGGAGTACCAGGCCATCCAGTTCAAGATCGCGGAGATGGAGGTGCGCACCCACACCGCGAGGCTGGCGTACTACCACGCGGCGTCGAAGATGCTGCGCGGCGAGCCGTTCAAGCGGGAGGCGGCGATCGCGAAGCTGGTGTCCTCGGAGGCGGCGATGGACAACGCGCGCGAGGCGACGCAGGTCTTCGGCGGGTACGGGTTCATGAACGAGTACCCGGTGGGGCGGTTCTACCGGGACGCGAAGATCCTGGAGATCGGTGAGGGGACCAGCGAGGTCCAGAAGATGCTGATCGCCCGGGAGCTGGGGCTGGGGTAGCCCGGGTTGGGGTCGGCCCGGGTTGGGGTTGGCCCGGTACCACCGGTCCGCACCCGGTGGAGTTGTCACTCCACCGGGTTGTTCCACCGGGTGATCCCCACCCACCTGCCACGGCCGGTGCCACGCTCGGGTGGCCGTGGTCAGGGGGTCCGGGTGGCGGGCATCGGCCGGGTGGTGGCCGCGCTGAGACAGGTGCCCGACCTGCTGCCGTTCGCGCGGTCGGCCGATGCCCTGGAGGCCGCCGAGGAAGCGCGGTCGCTGGTCGAGCGGGCGGGCGACGGCAGTGGCCGGGACGGGTTCCGGCAGGTGGCGGGGCGGTTCGGGGAGGCGGCCGAGGGCATCTCCGACCTCCAGGGGGTGTTGACCGGGATACAGCACCTCGCCACGGCGGTGGCGAACCGGTTGGCGGGGGAGGGGCTCGCGAGGCCGATCCGGACCACGAGCTGATCATCGGTGCCGACCCCCGGACCGGCATGGGGGCGCTGCGCTGCGCCGGTGACGGTGATTGGTCCAGCCGAGGTGAGCGGACCGGCCCCGAAGAGGTGGTCTTCACGTACCTCGGGGTCAGGCACGACTTCCCGGCGGACGCCGAGGTGCCGTTGGACACCGTGCGCGAGGCCATGTGGGAGCTGCTGACCACGGGCGGCCGGCGACCCGGTTGCGTGACCCGGCAGGAAGACCGCGGTTGGACCGCTACCCCCGGAACCGCCCGTCACGCACACCGCGCACGAACGCACCCCACCCCGGACCCAGGCTGATCACCGGCCCGCGCTCCCCGTCCTTGCTGTCCCGGACCCGCACGACCCCGCCCCCGAACCACACCTCGACGCACTCGCCGGACGCGGTGCTGTAGCTGCTCCTGACCCACTCCCGCGTCAAAGCCGCTCCACCTCCTCGCGGACGTCCCCGATGAACCGGCGCGACCCGTCCTCGTCCAGCGCCCGGTCGAACGCCTCGGCGAAGCTCGCGGTCGATTCGAGTATCACCTGCCGCTTGTCGATGACGGCACCGCTGATCGCCGTCTCCTGGTACACGAGGTCGCGCAGGCGTTCGGACGGGAACGACATGATCCGCAGCGCCGCGCCCAGCAGCGGGTGGGCGCCCGCGCTGAAGGGCATGACGCGGACGCGGACGTGGTCCGGTCGCTTGGCGATGACGTGCAGCAGGTGCGCGAGCTGCCCGCGCATGACCTCGGGCCCGCCGACCACCTGCCGCAGCGCGGCCTCACCCAGCAGGACGTCGAGCTTCAGCGCGTAGGTGCCCACCAGCCGGGCCTGCCGGGCGAGGCGCGTCTCCAGGCGCGGGCCGATGTCGACCGGCCTCGTGTAGGGGGTCCCGGCACGCATGACCGCCCGCGCGTAGTCGGCCGTCTGCAACAGGCCCGGGACGATGTCCGGGGCGAACTCGGAGATCCGGTCGGCCCCCGCCTCCAGGCCGAGCAGCCGGACGAAGTCCTCCGGGAACAGGTACGCGTAGTCGTACCACCACTCCCGCTGGTCGGCCTGCTCGCGCAGCTCCTCCAGCTCCCGGCGCTCCGCGTCGTCCAGGCGGTAGACCTCCACCAGGTCGCGCAGCTTGGCGGCGGTCAGCCTGCGCTTGCCCGACTCCATCACCGACAGGTTCGTGCTGCCGATCCCGGTCGTCCTGGCGACGGACGCGGCGGTCAGGCCGAGCCGCTCGCGGTGCTCGCGGAGGCGCAGGCCCAGTTCCCACGCCTGGACCGTGCTGGAGGTCGGTCCGCTGGCCATGTCCCACCCTGAGTTCCGCGCTGGTCGGTCGACGGGACATAGCGTAGCGAAAAGTCACCCGATAGATACCTGGCGTGATGATAACTATGACCATAACTTTGAAACATGACCCCACACCGCAAGACCCGAAGCCCCCGCAAGACCAACGGCCGCCCGGCCACGACCCGCAGCCCCCACCACGACCGAAGATCCCGTCACACGGGCGGAGGAAGGCGGTGCCGCCCGGGGCACCGCCTAGAACCGCCCGTGCCTGCCCTCGCCCGCCAGGAACCGCCGCAGACCACCCTCGACCTCCCGCAACGACACCACCCCGTGGTCCCGTTCGTTGGCCAGCGCGGCCTCCTCCGACAGGCCCTCCTGCTCCAGCACCGACAACCGGTCCTGCCGCAGGCACGCCTGGGGGAACCCGGCGATCTGCGCGGCCAGCTCCTCGGCCGCCGCCCGGCAAGTGCCGTTGGGCACGACCCGGTTCGCCAACCCGATCCGCAACGCCTCGCCGGAGTGCACCGGCCGGCCGGTCAGGACCAGGTCCAGCGCCCGCGAGGTCCCGATGAGCCTCGGCAGCCGCACCGTCCCGCCGTCGATCAGGGGCACGCCCCAGCGCCGGCAGAACACGCCGAACACCGCGTCCTCGTCCGCGACCCGCAGGTCGCACCACAGGGCCAGTTCTAGGCCACCCGCCACGGCGTGGCCCGCCACGGCGGCGATCACCGGCTTCGACAACCGCAACCTGGTGGGACCCATCGGTCCGGAGTCCGACATCGGGTCGTTGCCGCGATCGGTGCCCACCGCCTTGAGGTCGGCCCCCGAGCAGAACGTGCCGCCTTCGCCGTGCAGCACGGCCACCGACGCGGACGGGTCCTCGTCGAACTCGCGGAACACCTCGGTCAGGGTGTGCGCGGTCGGCCCGTCGACCGCGTTCCGGGCGGCCGGGCGGTTCAGCAGGACCGTGAACACCGGTCCCGAGCGCTCCACGCGCACGGCGCTCACAGCTTGGGCAGCCCCCGCTCCACGATCGCCCCGAAGTCGACCCCGCGCGGCAGCGTGCCGAACGCCGCGCCCCGATCCCCGGCCAGGCGGGAGGCGCAGAACGCGTCCGCCACCGCCGGGTGGCCGAACCGCACCAGCAGCGAACCCTGCAACGCCAACGCCATCCGCTCCACCAGCCTGCGCGCCCGGACCTCCAGGTCCCCGGTGTCGGCCAGCTCGTCCTTGAGCTCCGCCACAGCCCCGTCCAGCCGGGGGTCGGCGCCGTGGGCGGCGTCCAGTTCGGCGAGGAACTCGGCCACCGCGTCGGGGGAGCGCTCGAGCACCCGCAGCACGTCCAGCGCCGCCACGTTGCCCGATCCCTCCCAGATGGACATCAGCGGCGACTCGCGGAACAGCCGGGGCATCCCGGAGTCCTCGACGTACCCGTTGCCGCCCAGGCACTCCAGCGCCTCGGCCGCGTGCGCCGGGCCGCGCTTGCAGACCCAGTACTTGGTCACCGCCAGGCCGAGCCGGCTGCGGCTGCCCGCCAACCACAGCGCCGCCGTGGTCGCCGCCTCCGACTCCACGGCGAGGTCGGCCAGCACGTTGCGCATCGCGGGCTGGTCGACCAGCGGGGCGCCGAACGCGGTGCGGTGCGCCGCGTGGTGCGCGGCCCGGGTCAGCCCCGCCCGCATCCCGGCGGCCGTGCCGATGACGCAGTCCAGGCGGGTGCTGTTGACCATCTCGATGATGGTCCGCACGCCCCTGCCCTCCTCACCGACCAGCCAACCGACCGCCTCGTCGTACTCGATCTCGGCCGAGGCGTTGGACCTGTTGCCCAGCTTGTCCTTCAGGCGCTGGAGGAACACGGCGTTGCGCGTCCCGTCCGGCAGCACGCGCGGCACCAGGAAGCAGGACAGGCCGCCCGGCGCCTGCGCCAGCGTCAGGAACACGTCGGACATCGGGGCCGAGGTGAACCACTTGTGCCCGGTCAGCAGGTACCCGTCGCCGTTCGGCACGGCGCGGGTGGTGTTCGCGCGCACGTCCGAGCCGCCCTGCTTCTCGGTCATCGACATGCCCGCGATGAGGCCGCGCTTACCCTCGGGGGCGCGCAGGCCGAAGTCGTACTCGCGCGAGGCCAGCAGGGGCTCGAACCGGGCCGCCAGCCCCGGGGCGGCGCGCAGCGCGGGCACGGCGGCGTAGGTCATCGAGATGGGGCACCCGTGCCCGGCCTCGGCCTGGCTCCACGCGTAGAACTTCGCGGCCCGCGCCACGTGCGCGCCGGGTCGGTCGTCGCGCCACGGCGTGGCGTGCAGGCCGTGGCGCACGGCGGTGGTCATCAACCGGTGCCAGGCCGGGTGGAACTCGACCTCGTCCACCCGGTGCCCGTACCGGTCGTGGGTGTGCAGCACGGGCGAGTGGGTGTTGGCCAGCCGGCCCAGCTCCTGGACCTCTGCGGTGCCCGCCAGCAGGCCCAGCTCGCGCAGCTCGGGCTCGGCCCAACCCGCGCCGCCCCGGTGCAGGCCGTCCAGCAGCGCCGGGTCGGCCGAGACGTCGTGGCCCTCCAGCGGCGGGACCTGGTTGGTCACCTCGTGCGTGACGCGCGTCATGCCCGTCAGGGTACTACTGATGGGTAACTTCGTGGACCCTGGAAAGTCGGGGGTGCTGATCTTGCGGTTCCGGCCTACCGTCGATCCGGTGAGCGATCACGAAGGGGCGGTGGCCGCGCTGCGCGGTCAGTACGCGGCGATCCCGGCGGGCGCACCCGTGCGCCTCGCCAAGTCGACGTCGAACCTGTTCCGGTTCCGCGCCGACCAACCCGGCGGGCTCGACGTGCACCGGTTCAACCGGGTGCTGTCCGTCGACCGCGAGGCCCGCACCGCGCGGGTCCAGGGCATGACGACCTACGAGGACCTGGTCGACGCGACCCTGCCGCACGGCCTGATGCCGCTGGTCGTGCCGCAGCTCAAGACCATCACGCTGGGCGGGGCGGTGGCGGGCCTCGGCATCGAGTCGAGCTCGTTCCGCAACGGCCTGCCGCACGAGTCGGTGCGCGAACTGGAGGTCATGACCGGCGAGGGCGCCGTCGAGGTGGTCAAACCGGGTGACGACCTGTTCCGGGGGTTCCCGAACTCCTACGGCACCCTCGGCTACGCGCTGCGGCTGGACATCGAGCTGGAACCGGTCTCGCCGTACGTGCGGCTGCGGCACGTGCCGTTCGGGGACGCCGCCGAGTGCGCCCGGGTGATCTCCGCGATCTGCGCGGAGGGCGCCTACCTGGGCGAACCGGTCGACTTCGTGGACGGCACGGTGTTCTCGGCGGGGGAGCAGTACCTGACCCTGGGCAACTGGACCGGCACCGCGCCGTGGACCTCGGACTACACCGGCAACCGGATCTACTACCGGTCGATCCAGGCCCGGCGCACCGACTACCTGACCGCGCGCGACTACCTGTGGCGGTGGGACACCGACTGGTTCTGGTGCTCGCGGGCGTTCGGCGTGCAGCACCCGCTGGTCCGGCGGTTGGTGCCCAAGCGCTACCTGCGCTCGGACGTCTACCGCCGGGTGGTGGCGTGGGACCGGCGGCATAGCTTCTCCGCCCGGCTGGGCAAGGCGGTGGAGGAGCCGGTGATCCAGGACGTGGAGATCCCGGTAGACCGGCTGGCGGAGTTCCTGGACTTCTTCCACCGCGAGATCGGCATCAGCCCCGTGTGGCTGTGCCCGATCCGGCTCCGCGACCGGACCGGCTGGCCGCTGTACCCGATGGACCCGGACGTGCTCTACGTCAACGTCGGCTTCTGGTCGACGGTGCCGCTGCGCCCGGACGAGGAGCTGGGCAGCCGCAACCGGCTCATCGAGGCCGAGGTCACCCGGTTGGGCGGGCACAAGTCGCTGTACTCCGACTCCTACTACGGGGAGCGGGAGTTCTGGGACCTCTACGACGGGCCGGCGTACCGGCGGCTCAAGGAGCGCTACGACCCGGACGGGCGGCTGCCGGACCTGTACGCCAAGTGCGTTCTGCGTGGATGAGAGGAGCGTGGTCGTGCGGTTGGCTGAGGTGTTCCAGCGTGCGGTCGGCGGGAGGGACGTCGGCTTCAGCGCGTACGACGGCAGCCGGGCGGGACCTGCGGACGCGGGCGTGCGCATCGAGGTGCGCACCCCGCAGGCGCTGTCCTACCTGGCATCGGCACCCGGGGAGCTGGGCCTGGCCCGCGCGTACGTGACCGGGCACCTGGAGATCATCGGTGACGTGTACGGGGCGCTGACGCGCCTGTCGGAGCTGTCGCTGCGGGAGGTGCCGTGGGGGCAGCGGGTGGAGCTGCTGGCCACCCTGGGGCGGGCCCGGCTGGGCACGCGGGTCGAGCCGCCGCCGCAGGAGCGGCGGCTGCACGGGCTGCGGCACTCCAGGTCGCGGGACCGCGAGGCGATCGCCCACCACTACGACGTGTCGAACAAGTTCTACGAGTGGCTGCTCGGGCCCTCCATGGCCTACACGTGCGCGGTGTACCCGACCCCGGGGTCCACTTTGGAGCAGGCGCAGTTCGCCAAGCACGACCTGGTGGCGCGCAAGCTGGGCCTGGAGCCCGGGATGCGGCTGCTGGACGTGGGCTGCGGCTGGGGCGGGATGGTCCTGCACGCGGCCCGCGAGTACGGCGTGCGGGCGCTGGGCGTGACGCTGTCGCGCAACCAGGCGGAGTGGGCGCGCAAGGCCATCGCCGAGGCGGGCCTGTCCGACCTGGCCGAGGTGCGGCACCTGGACTACCGGGACGTGCGCGAGGACGGGTTCGACGCGGTCAGCTCCATCGGCCTCACCGAGCACATCGGCAAGGCCAAGCTGCCCGCGTACTTCCGGTCCCTGAACCGGAAGCTGCGCCCCGGCGGCCGGCTGCTGAACCACTGCATCACCCGGCCGGACAACCGGCAGCCCGCCCGGACCGGCGGCTTCATCAACCGGTACGTGTTCCCGGACGGCGAGCTGGTCGGTCCCGGCCACCTCGTGTCGCTCATGCACGACACCGGCCTGGAGGTGCGGCACGAGGAGAACCTGCGCGAGCACTACGCCCTGACCCTGGCGGCGTGGTCGCGGAACCTGGACGAGCACTGGGACGAGGCGGTGGCCGAGGTGGGCCTGGCCCGCGCCCGGGTGTGGCGGCTGTACCTGGCCGCGTCCCGGCTGGGGTTCGACCGCAACAACATCCAGCTGCACCAGGTGCTGGGGGTGAAGCTCGACGGCACGGACGCGCACATGCCCCTGCGGCCGGACTGGTGATCGGGCGAAAGGGCTTGGGGCCGGAGGGCTGAGCGGAGGGCTGAGAGCGGAGGGCTGAGAGCGGAAGGCCGGCTGCGCAGGGCCGGCTACGCAAGGCCGGCGGCAGAAGGCTGGCCGCACAGGGCTGGCCGCACAGGGCTGGCCGCGCGGGGCTGGCCGCACAGGGCTGGCCGCGCGGGGCTGGCCGCACAGGGCTGGCCGCGCGGGGCTGGCCGCACAGGGCTGG